>DLVV01000350.1:0-18653 GCA_003445035.1 Planctomycetaceae bacterium
CGACCTCTTCGACCCCAAGCCGACCCTCGAACGACACCATGGCCAGTCGGTCTTCAAGGACCTGGCCGCCGACGTGTCGAGTCCCGAGGCGGCCGGGGGCCTGATGCGGAGCCCATGGAAATTCGCCCGTCACGGACAAAGTGGGACCTGGGTCAGCGAGTTACTGCCTCACACCGCCCGCCACGTGGACCGGATCGCCGTGGTCCGCTCGATGTACAACACCCACCCCAACCACGAACCGGCACTCTACAAGATCCAGTCGGGCAAGCTGCTGCCGGGCCTTCCCTCGTTCGGATCGTGGGTCGCCTACGGGCTGGGAACCGAGAACCAGAACCTGCCGGCCTACGTCGTCCTGGACGACCCCCAGTCGCGGCTTCCGGTCAACGAGATCCAGAACTGGCAGTCGGGATACCTGCCACCGGTCTACCAGGGCACGCGAATGCGTCCCACGGGTTCACCGATCCTGAACCTGACACCCGAAAAATCCCGACAGCGGCCCGAGCCGGTCGTTGCAGCCAGCCGCAGACTGCTGGCGAGGCTCGACCGGATCCACAAGACACAGCGACCCGGCCAGTTGCGGCTCGACGCCCGGATCTCCAGCTACGAACTGGCCGCGCGGATGCAGATGACCGCCTCCGACGCACTCGACATCGGACAGGAGACCCAGGCCACTCAGAAAAACTACGGCATCGGCGACAAGGTCACCGACAACTACGCCCGGCGGTGCCTGATGGCCCGGCGGCTGGTCGAACGCGGCGTGCGACTGGTGCAGATCTACACCCGCGGCCAGATGTGGGACAACCACAGCAACATCGGCAGCAGCCTGGTCGGCGCCTGTCAGCACACCGACCAGCCGGTCGCCGCCCTGCTCGACGACCTGGCCGAACGCGGCCTGCTCGACGACGTGCTGGTCGTCTGGGGCGGCGAATTCGGACGTCTGCCGATCGCCCAGATCCGGCCCGGCAGCGATCCGAAAAAAGCCGGCCGGGACCACGGTCCGGCCGGGTTTTCGATCTGGATGGCCGGAGCCGGAATCCGCGGCGGCACTGTTTACGGGACGACCGACGAGATCGGCTACAGGGCGGTTGAGAAACGGGTCAGCGTCGCCGACTGGCATGCCACGATGCTCCACGCGCTGGGCATGCACCACGAGGACCTCTATTTCGACCGGCACGGATTCCGTGAACGGCTGACCGGGACCGACCAGGTCCGGGTGGTCGAGGAACTGTTCGCCTAGGACGGATTGAGCACCGCCAGCACCACCGCCGCTGCGACCGACGCGTTGAGCGAGGCGATCTGGCCCCGGGGCGACAATCGGCAGACGACGTCGCAGTGTTCCAGCGTCAATCGTCTCAGGCCCCGTTCCTCGCTGCCGATCACCACCAGCCAGTCCCGGTCCGCCTCGGACAACTCCTGCTCCCCCCGCTCGCTGGTCCCCATCACCCACAACCCCGCATCGCGAGCCTGGCGGAGTGCCCTCGCCAGGTTGCTGGCTCGGGTGAACGGAACATGCTCGAGTCCGCCCGAGGCAACATCGTAGGCCGACGACGAAATCGGCGCGGACTGATCGGTGGTCAACAGCACACCCCGGACGCCGAAAAATGCGGCCGTGCGGAAGATCGCCCCGATGTTGTGGGGATCCTGCAGACGATCCAGTGCCAGCCAGATCCCGTGCCCATCCCCTCCGGCAGTGGAAAGCAGTTGTTCGAGACCGACGTCGGACCGTTCGCGAACGCTGGCCATCGCCGCGGCAGTTCGCCCTCCCGATCGGTCCTTGTCTCCCCTTTTGTCACGCCGCCGACGGCCACCGGCGGCCTGGACCATTCGCCCGGTCCGGACCGGCACCCCCAGGCTCCTGGCCAGATCGGCCACCTCTTGCCAGGCCCCGTGCGGCGAACGCTCGCCGAAGCGAACCTCGATCACGTCACCGGCCCGCATCTCGAGAGCCGCCAGCACGCTGTGCGGATTCTTCAGTTCGAGCATGCCGGGCCATCCTTCGCATCCCGCCTCTGGCGGTCGACTTCGTAAAGTAACACTCCGGCCGCGACCGCGGCGTTGAAAGATTCGGTGCGACCGGACTGCTCGATTCCGATCCGTCCGCTACAGATTTCCAGCACGTCGTCGGCAACACCGTGGCCCTCGTTGCCGACCACCAGGGCCACCGGACCCGCCAGGTCACAGCAGCGAGCCGCTCGAGAGTCCCCGGCCACGGCGGCCAGCACGTTGACACCGTCGCGACGCAGTTGCATGACCAGCGCGACCAGGTTCTCGGACCGGGCGATGCGGACGTGGCTGACGGCACCGGCCGAACTGCGGGCGACGTGGCCGTTGATCGGCGCGTGGTCTCCGGAAACCACCACCCCGTCGACCCCCAGGATTTCGGCCGATCGCAGGATGGCGCCCAGGTTGTGAGGATCCTGCACGGCATCCACTAGCAGCCACAACGGCGGACCATCGGTTTCCGCGAGCATCGACTCCAGGGTCAGGAACGGGAACTCGCCCATCCGGGCCAGCACACCCTGGTGCTGATCGGTGTGACACCGGGCGCGAATCTCATCGCCGTCGGCCTTCCGCACCTCCACATCTCGTTCCCCGGCCAGGCCCATCAATTCCTCGGCCACATCCGTGTCGATCCGCTCGGACACCCACAGGTCCCGGATTGGCCAACGGCCTCCGCGCAATGTCTCCAGCACGGCGCGACGACCCCAGATCCAGTCGCCGGGCCGGTTACGACCGCCCCCGCCGCTGCTCTTCCCGCCTGAGGATCGCCCGTCCATACTGGTTCCCTCGCCCGCTGCCGGCCCGCCACTGCGGGCCTCGTCCGTCCCCGATTCTGGAAACTGCCGTTTGCTGCGGCAAGCCCATCGATGGTCTCACCACCACGCCCCATCGAACCGGTCACCCGACCGGTCACCGGTTCGATCCGTCCGCCGGGGTCCAAGAGCCTGACCAACCGGGCGCTGGTACTGGCCGCAATGGCCCGAGGCGAGTCCCGGCTGAACGGGGTCCTGGAGAGCATCGACACGCGAGTGATGCTCGATGGGCTGTCGGCCCTGGGGTTCGGAATCAGCGAGGGGCCGGGCGACGGCGAGGTGCGGATCGTTGGAGCCGGTGGGCGGGTGCCGGCCACGTCGGCCAACCTGCATCTCGAGAACAGCGGCACCAGCATTCGGTTCCTGACCACGCTGACCACCCTGGGAACCGGCCACTTCACGCTGGACGGCAACTCCCGGATGCGGCAGCGACCGATTGGTGACCTGGTCGAGGCCCTCGGCCAACTGCGGGTCGACGTCACTTGTCCCGCCGGAACCGGCTGTCCACCGGTGTCGGTGACGTCCGACGGCTTGGCGGGCGGACAGGCGACGCTGGCCGGCAACATCTCGAGCCAGTTCCTCAGCGCCCTGCTGATGACCGCCCCCTCGGCAGCCGCACCGGTCACGCTGGTCGTCGACGGCCCCCTGGTTTCAAGACCCTACATCGACATGACCCTGGCCTTGATGAGACGCATGGGTGCGGAGGTGATCGAGGATCCCCGGGGCAGCTTCACGGTGTCGCCCACCGGGTACGACGCCATCGAACTCGAGATCGAACCCGACGCTTCGGCAGCCAGCTACTTCCTGGCCGCTGCAGCAGTAACTGGTGGCCGGGTGACCGTCGAGGGCCTGGGCCCCGGGGCTCTGCAGGGCGACGTGGCGTTTGCCGATTGCCTGGCCCGAATGGGGTGCACCGTCGAGACGACTCCCGAGGGGCTTCGTGTCACCGGCGGCAACCTGGTGGGGATCGACGTCGACATGAATGCGATCAGCGACACCGCCCAGACACTGGCGGTGGTGGCCGCTTTTGCCGAGGGTCCGACCCGTATCCGCGGAATCGCTCATGTTCGCCACAAGGAGACCGACCGGGTGACCGCGACGGTGACCGAACTGCAACGGCTGGGCCTGGCCGTCGACGAACACGACGATGGTCTGACGGTCCATCCCGGGCCGCTTTCCGCCGGGGAAATCCAGACCTACGACGACCACCGGATGGCGATGAGCTTTGCCGTGGCCGGTCTCGCCTCACCGGGAATCGTCATCGCCGACCCGGACTGCACCGCGAAGACCTACCCCGGCTTCTTCGAGGATCTCGAGCGGCTGTGCGAGGACGGCCGATGACACCTCCCCCGAAAACGGCCCGGCAGATCGCCTTCAATGTGCTCCAGCAGTGGCGGCAGACAGGCAAGTTCGCTGGCCCGATGCTCGAATCGGCCTTCTCGCGGACGAAGGATCTCCTTCCGTCCGACCGGGGATTGTCCAGCGAACTGGTCTACGGGGTGATCCGTCGGCAGGCAACTCTCGACGCCGTCCTCAAACCGCGACTGAAGCGACCGCCCGACCAGGTCGAACCGCCACTGTGGACGCTGCTGCAACTGGGCACCTACCAGTTGCTGTTCTTCTCACCCAATTCTCACCACGCGGCGGTTCACGAGACCGTCGAGTTGTCCCGGTGGCTGGAGAAATCTCGCTGGACCGGATTCGCTAACGGCGTGCTGCGATCGGTGCAGCGCGACATCTCCGACAAACCGGCCAACACGGCGGCAGCCGACACAATCCCCACCCGACCGGACCAATTCCTGCGGCTGGCCAGCCCGCTGATGCCCGATCCCGTCAATGATCCGAACCGATACATCGCCGCCGCCGGCAGCCTGCCAGGCTGGCTGGTTGACAACTGGTCATCGCGATTCGACTTCGACGAACTGCTGCGGATGGCCGTGTGGTTCAACACTCCGGCAGCGACCTGGCTGCGAGTCAACACGTTGCGGACCGATGGCCCGCAACTGGTGGCCGACCTCATCGCGGCGAACATCGACGCAACGTTCGACGACAGCCAACAAATGGTTCGCCTGGGCAGCACCGCCCACGTGCCGAGCCTGCCGGGTTTCGGTGACGGCCACTTCACCGTGCAGGATCCCTCGGCCGCCTCGGCGGCCAGGCTGCTGGCTCCCGTGCCCGGCCAGCAGGTTCTCGATCTGTGCGCGGCGCCGGGAACCAAGTCGACTCACCTGGCTGAACTGATGGAGAACCGAGGCCAGGTGGTGGCAGCCGACTCCCACCCCGGACGACTCGAACTCATCGCTCCTGCAGCAAACCGTTTGGGGCTGTCGATCATCGAATCGGTGCCCGTGGACGAATCGGGCGAAAATCTGCCAGCGGGACCGTTCGATGCGGTGCTGGTCGATGTGCCCTGCTCCAACACCGGGGTCCTGGGCAAACGTCCCGAAGCCCGCTGGCGGCTGGAACCCGATGAACCCGAACGACTCTCCGGGCTGCAATGGAACCTGCTGGAACGCGCCGCCGAGAGACTGGGTCCGGGCGGTCGGCTGGTCTACTCGACCTGCAGTATCGAGCCGATCGAAAACGAAGACCTGGTGGCAAAGTTCCTGGAGAAACGTCCCGAGTTCGAGCAAATCGACGTCAGGCGACATGTCCCCGGTTGTCCCGGAGACGGTGGGTTCCAGGTGCTGCTGACACGCGGCAACGGCTGAGCCAAGCCCGGTCGCTTGTCCACGGCTCGCGCGGCGGATTACACTGAGGAAACCAAGATGACCTCAAAAGACAGTCCTCACAAGAGTCACCCGGGAACACTCATCATGCGTCGACTGACCAGCCTCTTCACTCTGACCGCCCTCCTGTTGATCGTCCTCGGTGGACCCGCCACCGCCCAGGACAAGAAAGCCAAGAAAGACAAGAAGGCCGCCAAGAAAGCTCCGGCGGCCAAGAAGATTTTCCCCGATGCGAAACTCCAGGCGGTCATCACGGCGATCCTGAAGAAAAAGCAGGCCAAGACCGACCCGATCAAGGAAGCCGACCTGAAGACGATCTTCTTTCTCGAGGCACCCGGCAAGGAGATCACCAACCTGTCCGGCCTGGAGAAATGTCCGAACCTGGCCCTGATCAACCTCTCGAAGAACGGCATCAGTGACCTCAAGCCGCTTGCCGGCCTCAAGAACGTTCAGTCGCTGGACCTTTCGAAGAACAAGATCACCGACGTCACTCCGCTGAAGGGCCTGGCCAAGTTGCAGTACCTGCAGCTGGAGCACAACCAGGTGGCCAAGCTCGACGGCCTGGGCGGTCTGAAAAAACTCTCGGCCCTGTACCTCAGCAACAACAAGGTCGGCTCGGTCGCCCCGTTGAAGGGTCTCGAAAAGCTCTCGAGTCTCTATCTCGACAACAACAAGGTCGCCGACCTGGCCCCGCTGAAGGGCCTCAAGTGGGTCGCCAACCTCGCGCTGCGAAACAACCAGGTCAAGGACGTCGCGGCCCTGGGAAGCATGACCGAGCTGCGGTACACGTTCCTGGAGGGCAACAAGGTGACCGACCTCGGTCCCCTGGTGACAATGGCCCAGAAGGACGCCAAGGGTGACCGCAGGTTCGCTCCCTACTGGAACCTCTACGTCTCGGGCAACCCGCTCTCGGACGCTGCCAAGGGCGGCCAGATTGCCGCCTTGAAGAAGGTCGGCGTGCGAGTCGACCCGAAGCCTAAGTCGAAGAAGAAGAGCAAGAAGAAGAAGTAGCATCGCCGGCCTGGGACCGGGACCGGGTCTCAGCCGTTTTCACCGCCGCCGCGCAGTCGCCACGACGAATTGGGCGCCGCCTGTGCCGCGCAGACCGGCACCACCTCGGTCAGGCTGATGGCGCCGTTGAAGCACACGTCGACATCTCCTCCGGGATCACGCGGGCGATTGTAGTAGTCGATTCCGTAGAGCACGCCCTGCCCGGCCGGGTGATAGGCAACCGGAAGGGGGTGAGGATCGAGTGAGCACTCGACCAGCTGTGGCTCCCCGGTCACCTCACGCGGATCGGGAAAGTTGACATTGAAATACCCTCCTGTGGCCGGACGCCGTTGCAGCAGTTCCTCGAGCGTCCCGCGGAGCATCGGCGCCACCGTCGACCAGTCAAAGGGACCGTAGTGACGAATGAACAACGACAGGGCGATCGCCGGCACGTGGAACAGCCCCGCCTCCCGGGTCGCTCCCACCGTTCCGGACATGTAGACATCGACCCCGAGATTGGCTCCGGCATTGACCCCCGAAAGCACCCAATCGACCTCGAGCTGCTGCTCGATCAACCCGATGCGGACGCAGTCGGCGGGGGTTCCGTTGATCGAGAACTGGTCGCGGCCGTGTGACTGAAGTGTCAGCGGCTTCTCGACCGTCACGCGGTGACTGCAGCCGGAGAGCGGTCCGTCGGGAGCCACGACCACCACTTCGCCGAATTCCGCCGCCACCTCCGCCAACAACTCCAGCCCCGGTGCCCCGATCCCGTCATCGTTTGTCAGCAGAAATCTCATCGGCATCGGCTCGAACTGGCGGTGACGGGGGACTGGCGTAGAATCGACGCGGCCGAGTGTAACAACTGCGATTGTTGGCGGGGAGCAGGTCGATGACGGTGCGAGTGCTGGGTGACGGGGATGTCGAGCGACTGATCACGATGTCCGAGTCGGTCGAGGTGATGGCCGAGGCGTGTCGCCGGCACGCGGCCGGCACGCAGACAGCCCCGGCCCGGCTGGCGGCCCCCCTGGAGTGGGGCCAGTTGGTCTTCACAGCCGGTGCCTACACCGATCCGGCCGGAGGCCGAATCGGCTTTCGCGTCTACGACATGGCCCACTTCGGCAGCGCCGAGCGGGACGAACTGGTCGCCGTCTTCGATACCGCCAACGGGTCGCTGCTCGGGCTGGTTGCCGGCACCGCCCTGGGGCCGTTGCGAACCGGGGCCCTTGGCGGAGTCGCCATCGACACCCTGGCCCGGACCGACGCCGAAACGCTCGGCCTGGTCGGCACCGGCAAACAGGCCCGCACCCAGCTGGAGGCCGCTTGTGCCGTGAGGAGATTCACTCGGATCCGTGCCTTCAGTCGAACCGAGGCACGTCGCCGGGAGTTCTGTCGCGAGATGTCCGGGACGGTCGGCGTGGACATCGAGCCGGCCGATTCGGCTCAACAGGCGGTGTCCGACGCCGACGTGGTGATCTGTTCGACAGTCAGCGACAGCCCGGTGCTCGAGGCCGACTGGATCGCAGCGGGAACCCACGTGCAGAACGTCGGCCCGAAATTCCGCGACAGCAGTGAACTGCCAGCCGCCCTGTACGAAAGGGCCAACGTGCTGGTCACCGACGCCCCGGCGCAGTTGGCCGACTACGGCGACCGGTTCCTGGTCGCGGGCACGCCCGACGCCGAACGGGTCGTGTCGTTGGGCGAGGTGATCTCGGGGGCCGCGGAAGGTCGCTCTGACGACGACCAGGTCACGCTCTTCTGCTCGTTGGGATTGGCCGGCACCGAGGTGGCTTTGGCCGACCGGTTGCTGGAGTTGGCCGCGACGTAACGCGAGCGACCACGACACCGTCATCACCCGGCCGCGGCCACATTCTCGGCCAGGTGCCCGGCATCCAGGCTTCCGACGACCAGGGAGCTGACACCCGGCTGATCGAGCACGAACCGGATCGATTCGGCCGGTGGCAGACGCCCGGAAGCGAGTCCCTTTTTGACGACCACACCGATGCCCCGCTGGTGGGCCTCGCGGATCACCGGTTCGTGCGAGCGATCCTCCCGGTGATACTCGACCATCAGCACGTCGGCCCACTCGATCGCCCGACGCGCCCCGTCGACGGTTTTTCCCGAAAAGCCAATCGCCCTCACCCGGCCCTCGGCCTTCAGTTCCAGAAGTGTCTCCACCACGCCGGTGGCGTCCTGGATCGGCAGGTCCCGGCCATCGGAATGAACCAGGACCACGTCCAGTATCTCGCGACCCAATCGTCGCGCGCTCCGTTCGACACTCTCCCGGGTCGCCTCGGCGGAAAAGTCGAACCGGGACACACCGTCCTGGAACGTCTCGCCGACCTTGGTCGAGATCACCGGTCGGGACGGGTGGTCGGCCAGGACCCGTCCGAGGCGTTCTTCACTGAGTCCGTAGGCCGGAGCGGTGTCGATGTAGTTGATGCCCAGCCCCAGGACCCGGTCCAACAAATCCCCGACACGCGATTCGTCGGGCAACTCGTAGGCCCGCTCGTACTTGGCCCCCTGGTTACGACCGATCTTGAACGCCCCGAATCCCAGCGGAGAAACCTCCAGGCCGGTGCGTCCCAGCGGGCGAGTGTTCATGTTCGGGTCCCGGATATCACAACCGGCGTTGGTTCTCAGGCGGCCTGACGTGAAGCCGCTGCGGCCATCACCGGCAACCAGTCGGTCGCCGTCTCCCACGGAGGTTGAGCCACTTCCGGACGCGGCCAATCGATCGCCTCGAGATCCACCGAAACACCGGGGACGGCTGGGGGTGCCATTCGATCCAGGACACCGGCAACCTGCGCGGCGAGCGCCGGCGCCAGGGCCAGCTTGGTCGGCCAGGCCGTGATCGTGTTCCCGTCGATCAGCAGGCTCTGGGTCTCGGGACGTCGTCCGCCTTCGGTCGCCGCTTCGGCACGGTCCACCCGGAAAGATGTCGCCTCCAGCGGCGCCAGGTCCAGCCCCGGCAGGACCTCGGCCAGTTCCCTCGCGGCGTGGGCAACCAGTTCCCGCCGCCCCATCGACACGCCGTCCTCGGCCACCTGTCCGCCCAGTTGCCAGACGGTGCGACCAGCCGGGTCGACCGACGAGGTGATCGTCATTCGCGTGTGGGCACCATCGACCTGGTGCCCGCAGAGTTCCGGCAGTCTTCCGGCTTCGCCTCGCACCATCACCATGTGCAGCGGTCGTCTCTGCATTGCCCCGGTGGCCAGCCCCGCCCGCTCACGGAGCATCGCGTTGCCAGATCCGGCAGCCAACACAACAGACCGGGGAGCGATTTGCAGCGTGGCACCTGGAAGACTGTCCCATGGGTGCCGGATTCTCAGTTCGACGACCTGTCCGGGTCCGGCCAGTCGCCAGTCTGTGTGAACCGGGTCGTAGAGGAACAGCCGGTGGGGATGCCGAGCGGCCAGGCTCGCGAGCAGGCTGGCCGGATCGATCACCTGTTCGTCGATCACCGCCACAGAGCCCGAGTGATCGACGAGCACGTCGGGACGTTCACCTGGTGGGATCATCCGTGGGGTCACTTCGAGTCCCAGGCGCGCCCCGAGAAAACCGAGTCGGGATCCCAGCGATTTCCCGCGCCAGAGCAGGCATGTCTGGCTGCGGACCGTGACATCACCGAGATCGGGGTCGCGGCGTCCGGCCAGGCAGTCGGCCCAGACACCGGGCATCTGTTTGACACCCAGCGCCGAACCGGTCGTGCTTCCGGCCAGCGAGTACTTCAGCCCCCCGTGAATGATCCCCTGGGCCGCGATGCTCTGGCCACTTCCCAGTCGCGAAGCCTCCAGCAACACCGCATCGTGGCCCCGCCGGACGAGTTCATCGAGCAGCCAGAGACCGGCGACGCCGCCGCCGAAGATCACCACGTCCGGTCGTGCCATGGCCTGGGGGTCCTGGTGGGCCGACGACGCGTCCGCCTGCAGCGACCTTGTACCCGGTGGGGGCGGTCGGAGGAAAGATCAGTCAGCGACCTGGACAATCGCTTCGACCTCGACCGGGATGTTCCCCGGCAACGCTCCCATGCCAACGGCACTGCGGGCCGCCCGGCCGTTCTCGCCGAACACCTCGACCATCAGGTCGCTGAAACCGTTGATGACTTGTGGTTGCGTACCGAAGTCCGGCGTGCAATTGACCATCCCCAGCACCTTGACGAAACGCGCGACGCGGTCCAGGCTTCCGAGGTGGGCACGGAGCGTGGCGAGGACGGCCAGCCCGACGACACGTGCCGCGGCGTTCGCCTCCTCTTCACCCATCTCCACGCCCACCTTGCCGGCGATCATCGTACCGTCGGTTTGCACGGGCCCGTGACCCGAGACGTAACAGATGTCGCCGACCTGCACGACCGGCATGTAGGTGCCGCCGGGAGTCGGAGGTGTGGGCAATTCGAGACCCAGTTCGGCAATCCTGGCTTCGGCACTCATCGGTTTCTCCTGTTCGACCTCTCGAGATGGCCTACCGGCCAGACGGAATCGGCCCCGAGCATACGGACTGGCATCGGCCCTGCCAAACCAGAAGCGGCCGCGGAGCGTTAGCCGCTTGCACACTGAACATAGAGACTTAGAATGGGGCGGTGAGTGTTTCCGCGTCGATCACGCCGGAACGCAAATTGTGAGTTTCAGGGAATAGACACCATGCATCCGATTCTCTGGCCTGTGATCTTCATCGGCGGGCTGCTGTTTCTCGTCTTCCTCTGGTTACTGGTGCCGTTGTTCCCGACGTGGATTCGGTCGTTGACCAGTGGCGCAAAGATCGGGCCACTGAACCTGGTGTTGATGCGGTTGATGAAAATCAACCCACACGTCGTGGTCCAGGCCCGGATCATGGCGGTCCAGGCCGGTCTTTCCGACGTGGAGACCAAGGGTCTGGAGGCGCACTACCTGGCCGGTGGCAACATCCTGCGAGTGGTCCAGTCGCTGATCGCCGCCACGCGGGCGCGGCTGGGATTGAACTGGGACACCGCCGCGGCAATTGACCTGGCCGGCCGTGACGTTCTCGATGCCGTCCGGACCAGTGTCGACCCCAAGGTGATCGACTGTCCCGACCCTTCGCGGCACGGCCGCACCACGCTCGACGGCGTCGCCAAGAACGGGATCCAGTTGAAAGCCCGTGCCCGGGTGACCGTCCGTACCAACCTCTCTCAACTGGTCGGTGGCGCAACCGAAGAAACCGTGATCGCACGGGTGGGTGAGGGCATTGTCAGCGCGATCGGATCCTCCGACAGCCACGAACGCGTCCTCGAACAGCCGATGCTGATCGCCCGGTTCGTACTCGACAAGGGCCTCGATTCCCAGACCGCCTTCGAAATCGTTTCGATCGACATCGCCGACATCGATGTGGGAGAAAACGTCGGGGCGAGGCTGCAGGCCGACCAGGCCGAGGCCGACATGCGGGTCGCTCGAGCCAAGGCCGAAGAACGCCGGGCCCAGGCTGTGGCCCAGGAACAGGAAATGAAGGCCGAAACGGTCGAGAACCGGGCCGAAGTGGTGCTGGCCGAAGCCGATGTGCCTCAGGCGATGGCCAACGCCTTCCAGCAGGGCAACCTGAGGGCCGAAGATTCGATGTAACCGCTATCAACCCACCGAAACGGTCGGGTCCCAAGCCAGCCACCGGCTGGAGTCGAAAACAGACACGAGCAGATGCTCGAACATGATGCCGACAAAATCAACAACTGGGACAGACGGGTACAGTGTCATGAACGAAATGGCGCAAGTGGAATTGACGACAGCACAACGTGACCTGTTGCTTCGCGGCCTGCAATTCGTCCGCAGTTCGGTGAAACTCTCGCTCGGCGAAAGTCGCTTGCCGGACGAGCAGCGAGCGGAGCAACTCGAGGCAATTGAGACGCTGGAAGAGCGTCTCCGCGAGAACCTCGCCAGTCAGCCTTCGGCCAATCTATCCTGAGCCCCGCTTCCCCACACGCCCATGCGGTTTCAGCACGTCTGCGTCGAGGCCCTGTGCTATCGGCTGCCCGACGAAGTGGTGACGTCAGCGGACATCGAGAGCCGCCTGGCGGGGATCTACCAACGGCTCGACCTGCCCGCTGGCCGGCTCGAACTGATGACCGGTATCCGCGAGCGACGGTTCTTTCCGCCGGGAACGCTGCCCGGCGAGATCAGTGCCCTGACCGCTCGTGATGCGGTGGTCGCCAGCGGGATCGATCCCTCGCGTTTTGGTGTGCTGGTGCACGGATCGGTCTGCCGCGACCAGTTGGAACCGGCCACCGCCAGCGGTGTGCACGCATCCGTCGGGTTGCCCGCCGACACCATGATCCTGGATGTCAGCAACGCCTGTCTCGGGCTGCTCAACGGCTGCCTGCTGCTGGCAAACATGATCGAACTGGGCCAGGTCACCGCGGGAGTCGTGGTGGGGACCGAAATTGGCCGTGGGCTGGTCGAAGGCACCATCGACTCCCTGCTGAACGACCCGCAGTTGACCCGGCAATCGATCAAGCCCGCCTTCGCCTCACTGACGATCGGCTCCGGATCGGCCGCCATCGTGCTCTGCGATCGCCGGATTTCGCAGGCCGGTCATCGGTTGCTCGGAGGGACCGTCCGTACAGACACCGCCGCCCACCAACTTTGCGCCGGAGGAGTCTCGAACCAGGATCACGGCGACGACCGGCCCCGGATGGAGACCGATTCGGAGGCGCTGTTGCACGCGGGAGTCGAATTGGCAGCGGCCACGTGGGACGAAACCCGGTCGGTGCTCGGCTGGACCAACGACAGCGTCGACAAGTCCTTCACGCACCAGGTCGGACGGGCCCACCGCAACCTGCTCTACGAACGCCTGGGACTCGATCCGGAGATCGACTATTCCACCGTCGAATTCCTGGGCAACACCGGCGCCACGGCGTTGCCGATCGCCGCGGCGATGGGTGCCGAATCCGGACACGTGGCCGCCGGCGAACGCGTCGCCTGGCTGGGAATCGGCAGCGGGTTGTCGAGTGTCATGCTGGGGTTCGAGTGGTAGGCGGGTCCACACCCAACCCCCGCCCGGTCTCGCACAGCGAGTCCCAGGTCCCCGAATCCAGTGGCACGCCCTCGGCCAGCCGTTCGACCATCGTCGCCGCGCTGCGGTCACCGGCCAGGCGAATCGCCTCGACCCCGGGCTTGCGGTTCACCCCCCGCACGAATTCGATCAGCTTGTCGGCCTCGCCAAGGAAATGGCCCGTCCCGGCAAACCGCTCGGGATCCCAGACCACCAGCAACACGTTGTTGGTCCCCGGCGCCCCCTCGGCCGCCGGCGGACAACTGCCGCCCGAGAGGCCTCCGACAAGGATGTCCAGCAGCAACGAGAGCCCAAATCCCTTGTAGTCTCCCATCGGAAGAATTGTGCCCCGCGGGTCGCTGAAACGAACCGCCGGATCGGTGGTCGGGTTGCCGTCGGCGTCGATCAACCATCCTTCCGGACACGGCTGGCCGGCAACGTGCTGCACCAGCACCTTTCCGTTGGCGACGACGCTGGTCGAAATGTCCACGACCAGTGGCTGATCGCTGGTCGGAACACCAATCGCAATCGGATTGGTGCTGACGGTCGGCTCGGTCCCCCCGGGTGGTGCCACGCACTTGAGCACCCCGTTGTCATTGACAGTCACCAGTGCCGCCCGGCCCCGCTTCGCCACCGCCTCGGCCCATTCCCCCACCCGCCCGACATGGCCACAACGCACCAGCGTCCCGCAGGCCACTCCCAGCACGTCGACCTTGGCCTCCAGTCGCTCGATCAGGCGAGTCATCTGCACCATGCCGAAGCCGAAGGCGGCATCGGCACAGATCATCGCCGGCGTCTCCGACCGCACCACCAGGTCGGCAGCGACGACCAGTTCTCCGGTCTTCAGCAACGGCAGGTAACGCGGAATGCGGACGACACCATGAGAGTCGTGGCCGCGGAGGTTCGAGCCGACCAGGCTGGAGGAGACCAGGTCGGCCTCCTCGGACGGAACCCCCGCCGCCTGGAACAACGACGACGCGAACCGCTCCAGGGAATCCGCGTCCACCCGAATGCCCGAAGCCATCTATTCTCCCGTCTCGTCCTTCGTTTCGCTCTTGCCAACCTTCGGACCGGCCAATTGCCAAGCCGAATCGAACAAACCCGCCCACTTGATCGACTCGTCGTACCCGCCCGCCTTGTTCCGGGAGAACGCCTGGACGGCGATGTCCCCCAGCCGGGGAAACAGCCACGAGTTGGAGTTCTTGAAATCGGGCTCGTGGAACGTGTGTCCCGAGTTGATGACGACGTAGCGGTTGGGATTCAGCGGGTTGGGGTAGATCATCGAGAGTCCGTGCGTGGCCGGGTCGTAGCTCTTGCCCGCCACCCGGATCTTCTCCCGGGTCCACTCAACCGGCAACCTCCGGATCACCCTGGCCATCACGGAATTCGAACCGGGATCGCCAAAGAGCACCAGGTTGTTGGCGGCGATCACTTTGTCACTGACCGCGGTGTCATCGACCACCCGAATCCGCCCGCGGAGCCACTTGTCGAACTCGCGACCGAAACGATCCAGCGTCCAGCGTGCCCAGTCAGCCTGCGACTTCGTCCAGGGGGTCCCGGTGCCACGGACACAGACAAACGGCTGCATGAACGCGTCGTCGATTGGCCCCTGGAGATTCCGCCGCTTGTTGAGTTCGACGTTCTTCTGGAAGTTCCTCGAACTGTCGTAGTCCAGGACATTCCAGTCCTTGCCGGTCTTCTGGTAATAGACCCCTGGCAGAAGTCCGTCGGCAGCCGTCGCCAGCCGGTGACCGACCCCGTCGATCTCGATTCGGTCGGCCACATCACGAGAGACCTGAAGAGCGACGACATTCCGAGTTCGCAGTTTCAGCGTTCCATCAGTCGCCCGGGCCGCTTGCACGATCGCGGGCCGATACAACTCCCCCATTTCCTCGACCGTCAACCACTCGCAGACGTTGTACTTGACCGTCCAGGTGACGAACCGCACATCGGTTCGACCGGGATAGGGGCGACGCCCCTTGAGAGCATGGCCCTGGTGAAACGCCATGAACTCCTTGAACGAATCGGGGTGGAACCGGTGTCCGGTGCCCGGGCCGACCAGCAGTTTGATCGGCACGCCCAGCCGCTTGGCTCGTGCGACCATCGTCGTGCTGGCCAGCAGTTGCTTGTCGATTTCTCCGCCGTAGGTGCAAACGGGAACGTTGTAGGCATTCAACGCGTAGGGAACGACGTCGTAGATCGAGAGCGTCCTGTGCTGGTGATCGGGTCGCTGCTGGGTCTGCTCCTGGTACTTGTAGAAATCAACGAACCCGGCACCGGGGCCCACCGACGACCAGCGACTGGGGTGATGCAACCCCAGGTGCCAGGCACCGGCGCCGCCCATCGAGAATCCCCACAGCGTGATGCGGCGGTTGTCGATGCGGAACCGCCGCTCGACATCGGCCAGGGCCTCGAACACGTCGGTCTCGCCAGCGTAACGGTAGGCGTTGTTGGTGCGGCCGAACACATCCAGCTGCAGAAACGCCTGTCCCTCGGGCAACGCCTTGCCCTCGTGCTGGGCGATGAAACGGAGTTCGTTGAGCGTGCCTCCGCGGCCGTGGAGCTTCAGGTGCAGTCGGTGGCGGGTGCCGGAACGGGGATTAATCCCGGTGGGCAACGAAACGGCATACGGTTGGACCGAACCGTCCACCTTCGAGTAGTACCCTCGGATCGTGCTGCCGGGCTGCAGCACCCAGGAGGGTTTTCCGGCGGCCAGTTCCTCGGCCCGTCGCGTGCCGATCCTCAGGGCCTTCTCGGCGTAGCCCACCCACGCCGAAGCCCCCTTGCCCGATCGCGGTGCGTAGAACTCCTGGTGACGCACCGCCCATTCGATCGCCTTGGCGAACACCTCGACATCGGCCACCAGCCGGCGGTTGATCGATTCGTCCCGCTTCAGCTTCTCGACTCGCGCGACCAGCGCTTTGCGGCCGGTCTCCAGCCGGACGGCAACCTCCGCTGGCGGTGCCTGCGCCGAAGCGACCGGTGCAAGCCCGACCAAGACCACCAGCCAGCTCAGCGGCAACCGCCGGCCCAATGTTCGATCGCACCATCGGTTGCCTCGCGCCATCACAACTGCCTCATACCGATTGAAAACACGGTGACCGGCCGACCGGGCGGTCAGGCTCCGCCGGCCGTCTCGGCCGATTCGAACCCGCAATCACGGTGACTGCCGTCGCAGAAGGGACGGTTGGCCGAGGCTCCACATCGGCACAACGCGAACGAGTCCTTTTCGCCGAGGTCGAACGCATCGCCGTTGGCGTCGGTCAATTCAACCGGGCCGCTGACCAGAAAGGGACCATTCTCTCGCACACTGATCTGCACGTCAGCCATTGTGTGATTCATCCTGTGAAATTCGAACCGGGGAAAAGCCACCCATCGACGGGCTGGTCAGAGACTAATCGCCGTTCCCGGGAAACGCAAACCGCGTCGAAGGCCGTCGACGTGGACTGGAAAACTCGCCGGTTCTCCACGACAATCCGCCAGCGATGTCGGTCCCGTTCTGAAAGCGGGCCGACACGGTGAGACATCACGGAGGACCGACGGGGATGAACAACGAGCCTGCCGAATCGACCGGCGAGGACCGTGGGGCAATCGTCGACGAGTTGCGCTGGAAGAAGTTCGGTGTGCTCGACGACGGCTTCGTCTGCCTGGTCGATGTCATGGGAGATGACGGATCGGTCGTCCAGGCCGCCCGGGTCAGTTACGGTGCCGGCACCCGCAAGGTCTCCGACGACCGGACGCTGATCCGTTACCTGCTCAGGCACCGGCACACGACCCCCTTCGAGATGGCCGAGATCAAGCTGCTGGTGCGGGTGCCCATGGACTGCTGGCGCCAGTGGATCCGGCACCGCACTGCCAACGTCAACGAGTACAGCACCCGTTACTCGATCGCCATCGACGCCTCGCAGACAACCCCGCCGGAGTCCTGGCGATCACAGGCTGAAAGCAACCGCCAGGGGAGTGGTGAGCCGCTGGATGACGAGGTGGGTCGGGAATTGAGCCAGACCGAACAGGAACTGCTGGATCACTCCAAGCGGGTCTACCAGGAACGGCTCGATGTCGGTGTCGCCCGCGAGCAGGCCCGCAAGGACCTGCCGCTGTCGACCTACACCGAGGCCTACTGGAAAGTCGACCTGCACAACCTGCTGCACTTCCTGGCGCTGAGAATGGACAGTCACGCGCAACAGGAAATTCGGGACTACGCGACAACGATCGGCGAACAGATCGTGCAACCGCTGTTTCCGGTGGTCTGGGAGGCGTTCCAGGACTACCGCGTCAGTGGACTCTTCCTGACACGGCTGGATCGCGAGGTGGTGGTTCGTCTGATGGAGCAGGCCAGCCAGGCCGGCCAGGTCCCTCCGTTCGACGGAACGATGTTCCTGGAGGCCCAGGATGACAACTGGAAGCCGCTGACACGGTGCCGCGAGCGAGACGAATGCCACGACAAGCTGTCGGGCATGGGGATCGTCGAGCCCCGCAGCGACCAGTGAGAGAAGCGTCCCTGAAGCCGCCGCCCATCCTTACGCTTTCGGTTGGCCATCGCCGATAGTTCTGTTACCGTAGTCCTTCCCCCTTAGGACACGAAGCACAACGGAGACACCCCGTGGTCAAGCTGCGGCTACGTGACAACGAGAAGATCCAGGACGCCGTCAAACGGTTCCGCAAGCTGGTCGAACACGCCGGCATCAAGAAGGAAATGCGGCGTCGCGAATACTACGAGAAGCCCAGTGATGAGGCCCGTCGGGCCCGCCGTCGTGCGGCACGACGAGCGAGAATGGGCCAGAAGTGAGGCGCCACCTGGCGGCGGCCTCTTCAAAGCCAAGCAGCCGGGCACCAAGCCCGGCTGTTTGCTTTAAAGTCCGTCCGCTGAACCGGCGACGACCAGAGTCTACTCGTCTTCCGGGACCTCGGGTTCGGGGATGATCTCTTCCTTGATCGGCTGAACCCAGAAGAGTTTCTTGCCCCTGGCGGTGAGCTGCTCGGCCTTCTTATCGGCGTCCTTCCGTTTGCCGTAGTCGAAACGGGTCTCTTCACGCATCCCGCTGCTGTAGACACCCCAGATGAGCCGGTAACGTATCGGCTCGGTCGACTTCTTCTTCCGCGTCGTTTTCTTGGCGGCCGTCTTCTT
>DLVV01000350.1:18965-23932 GCA_003445035.1 Planctomycetaceae bacterium
TTCTTGTCGACTTTCTTGGCCACTGGCTTGGTGGTCTTTTTCGTGGCCTTCTTTGTGGCCTTCTTGGTGGTCTTCTTCTTGGCCATCAGCCTCTATCTCCCAGACCGCAATTCCCGTCCAACCTCCCTGCCGCGTAAGCGACGGGGATCCGGCTAGGATATCATCTCCGGTGGGATCGGACTACTCTCACCAACCTCCTCTCCTTCCGCCAAGGAACCCCACCCGATGGGTCGCCTGAAACACGCCAAACCGAAGGAAATCGGCATCGACGCCGATCGTCTCGATGTCGCCTACCAGCTCCTGAGAAAATGGACCTCCGGAGCGGAGCCGCCCATCCCCGGAGGTGCGATTCTCGTCGGTCGACACGGCCGGATCGTCCCACCCCGATTCTTTGGACGCCAGGGACCAGAGCCAGGTGCCGAACCGATCCGCGAGGACGGGCTGTTCCTGCTGGCCTCGATTTCCAAGCCCATCACCTACCTGGCCGGGATGCTGCAGGTCGAACGCGGCCAACTGAACCTCTCGGACCCCGTCAGCCGCTACATCCCCGACTTCGCCGCTCAACACAAGGAAGACACGCTCGTCGAACATCTCTTCACCCACACCTCCGGCATGCCCGACATGCTGCCGGACAACGCCGATCTGCGACGCAAGCACGCACCGCTGAAACGGTTCATCCAGGGTGCCATCGGGGCCACGCCCCTCTTCGCTCCGGGAACCGACCGCAAGTACCAGAGCATGGGGACGCTGGTGACGGCGGAACTGGTGCAGCGGCTCGCCGGGCGGCCGATTCGCGAAGTGCTCCGCCGCGAATTGTTCGAACCTCTGGATCTTGAAGACATCGCGCTGGGCAGCCGCGGGCTGGATCGCCGACGGCTGGTGCGGGTCGAGGTTCCCGAATACCAGATCGGTTCGGACTTCGGCTGGAACAGTCGTTACTGGCAGGAATTCGGGGCTCCCTGGGGTGGAGCGTTTGCTTCGCCGGAGGACCTGGCGGTGATCTGCCAGTTGATGCTCGGAGACGGCCAGGTCCGCGGAACCCGACTGCTGGCCCCGGCAACGGTTCGCTCGATGACCGAGAACCGCCTGGCCACCATGCCCGGGATCGACCCCAGGGTGGCAGCCACCCGACCGTGGGGCCTGGGGTGGAAACTGAACCACCGCGGCACTTCGGCCAGCTGGGGGGATTCACTCGATGGCGACGTGTTCGGTCACACCGGGGCGACCGGAACGATGTGCTGGATGGACCGCCGACGCGACGCTTTCTGCATCCTGCTGACCAGCGCCATCCGTTCGAAGGCACCCTGGCGGCTCGTCCATCTCTCCAACGCCGTCTCGGCTGCCATCATTTAGGCCCTTCACGGAATTCTGTCGCAAAGAACTTCCTGAAACTCGGAAACGAAATAACCAGAAAAGTTTATCCAACCGGTGTAACTCGTCCGATCAAAAGAACCAGCATCCGTGCCTGTGCGCGGGGTTTCTCGTACGCGGTTCGTACGCAACTGAGGAGAGTTGGTTCATGCGACGTTTTCAAACATGGGCACTGCTGGTCACTCTGGTAATGGCCACATACGGCACGAGTTCAGCGGGGCTGCCATCATTTCGGGAGTTGTTTGGAGGGAAAAAGGCCAAGGCCAAGGCCGAAAGCCCCGCCCCGACTCAGGACGCCAAGGCCTACAACACAAGAATGGCCGAGTCGATTGCTTCGGCACTGCGAAGTGCGGGCCTGAGTGGATACGACATTCAAATCCGGTTCCAGGCCGGCAAGGTCGCCCTGACCGGGACGATCTCCGACACGGGCCAGAAAGCTGCGGTGACCCGGGTGGTGACCGGAGTCGGCGGCGTCCAGGCTGTCGACAATCAACTGAAGGTGATTCCGGTCCAACCGGTCGCGGCCCCAACGGCCACCAAGCCGGCAGCGGTCAAGCCGGCCGCCTTCACGACTCCGGCCAAGTCGACTCCGGCCGACAAGCTCGCCAATCAGAAGAAGGCCGAGCAGATCGCCAGGGCACTTGGAGCGGCCCGTTTGAGCAGTTATGACATCGAGATCCGGTTCCGGCAGGGGACCGCTCAACTGGCCGGCACGGTCAATTCCCCCCAGGAACGGGCCTACGCCGAGCAGATCACCGCAAAGGTTCCCGGCGTGAGGCGGGTCGAGAACCAGTTGGCACTCGGCCGTCGACCATCGGGAATTCAACGGGCAGCCTACCAGCCGGCCGGACAGGCTCCTCCCGGACCACCAGGTCCGGCCCCGGGACCCGGCCCGGCGGGACCTGGAGCGGGCCCGGCGATGCCGGCTCCGCCCAGTTACGGGCACCCCGGCGGCGGCGCCTCCAACGCCGTCTACGACATGCCCAACATGCCCAACCACGCCTGGCCCAGTTACGCGGCCTACCCCAACTACAGCCAGGTCGCCTATCCCGAACAGTACAGTGCCAGTGCCTGGCCGTACATTGGACCGTTCTACCCCTACCCCCAGATCCCGATGGGTTGGCGACAGGCTCAACTCGAATGGGATGACGGCCACTGGAGCCTCAACTTCCGTCCACGGACGGACAAGTGGTGGTGGTTCCTCAACCCCGAGAACTGGTAGGCGAGCGGGTCACTGACCAGAGATCGACGTATTTCCTCCTCCCCGATCCGGGGGGGGGCCTTCGACCGAGAAACGGACCCTGTGCAGGGAACCTAGAGATGACACGGAACAAACGACTTGCCTTGTTCATGACGCTGGCCCTGGCCTGCTCGGTGAGCAGCGGATGTTACATCTTCAACGGCGTCGTGAGCGTGGTCCTCGACGGAGCGAAGTTCTTCGTAACCACGCCGATCATCCCGGTCAGTCCGTACTTCAGCGAGATGATCGAAGACACCTATCACGAGGAAGAGCGTTACGGCAAGGTGCCGGTGCTCGACCCGGTCGAGGGCGAAAACGCGCCACTGTACTGCCTGGATCCTCCATCCGAGGACGAGGTGATGCGGTCGCTGCCCGACCAGGTCTCCGGAGGCTACGCGTTCCTGGCCGAGACGACCCGGAACAACGTGAAGATCGTCGTCGAGTTGATCGTTGACCGAGTCGATCCGTGCCGGTTCTATCCGATGGTCGGTCCGGCCAAGCTGCACCACTGCCACTACAAGGCCACGGTGTACTACGACAAGACAATCCGTTCTCACTGGCCGGTGCCGTTCACCAACACCGATGCCACCAAGGACGTGGTCTACGTCGACCACGACCACCTGATCCGTTGTGCCGGGCCACCGACACCGCGTTGATCCTGGGGCAAAATGGACACCAACTCATCAAGCACAAGCCCGGCGAGACACCGTTCTCGCCGGGCTTGTGCTTGATGGGTTTGCCGCGAGGCGGCTACCATGTCGGTGGAGACCGGTTGCGGGGCGAGACGGGGAGACAGTGGGCCGCTCCCGAAAACCGCAGCTGTGTCCGAGCTTCCGCCCCGTCGAACCGACCGTTCATGTGCCACCCTCCCCCCCGCTTGGCCTCGAAACTGACTCTCGCCATGCTCGTGGCGGTTCTGGCTTCGTCCGCCACGCTGGCTCCCAGATCGGTCTTCGCCCAGGCCACCGCCGATGACGAATACCGGCTGGGGCTGGGGCACTACAAGCAGAAGAGATGGCCGCTGGCGGCCGAGCACTTGCGGGCCTACATCAAGGCCCGCCCCAAGGGTTCCAAGGTGGCCTCGGCCCGCCTGCTGCTGGGCGTCTCGCTGACCCACCTCAAGAAGTACACCGAGGCCCGCTCGGAGCTCAGGCGGTTTGTCGTCGACTTCCCCAAGGACCCCAACCGGCCGGAGGCCCTGTTCCGGGTCGCCGAGTGCAGCTACCTGCTGGAGGACTGGGCCACCGCAACGACAGGGCTGAAGACCTATCTGAAGGACTCGCCCAAACACCCGCTCCGCGATTGGGGCCAGTTCTACCTCGGGGACACGCTGGTTCAGCAAAAGAAGTTCACCGAGGCCCGGGCCATCTACCGGAGTTCGCTGGCCGAGTTCCCCAAGGGGAGCCTGGTCAACGAGATTCGGTTCGGATTGGGCGTCTGCTGTGAGCGGGGTGGACAAACCGACGAGGCCCGAAAAATCTACAACCGCCTGGCCGCCGATAAGACCTCCCGGCACGCCGACAAGGCGCTCTCGCAGCTCGGATCACTCGAATTCAATGCCAGGCGGTTCGCCGAAGCGGCTGCCGCCTGGAATCGGCTGGCCAGGACCTACCCCAGGAGCCCGGAAGCCCCCGCGGCACAGCTCAATGCCGGCTACGCCCATTTCCAGCTGCAGCAGTACGCCGAGGCGATCACCAGCTTCCAGGCGGCCCGCCTCCGCACGGACCAGGCCGCCGAGGCGGATTACTGGCGGGGCGTGAGCCTCAAGGCGTTGGACCGGACCGACGAGGCGATCAAGGCATTCCGGCAGGCCGGGACCGGCAAGCCCGGCAAGAACCTGGCACGTGACATCCAGTTCCAGTGGGCCGACACCGAGTTCCGTGCCGGCCGGTACTCCCTGGCGGCCAGCCGCTTCCAGGACGTCGTCACCCGCTGGCCCAGGCACCCCGCCGCCGACCAGGGGCTGCTGTTCGCCACCGAGGCGATGCTGCTGGCCGCCGAGGACATCAGCGAACCGGCACCGAGGCAACGGACTCTCGACCAGGTCCAGAAACTGATCGACCGGTTCGAACGCGAGTACCCCAAGAGCCAGCTGGCGACACGGCACCGTTTGCAGGCCGGACGACTGAAGGTGGCTCGCGGGGGGGATACCAACCTCAAGGCCGCCCAGACGCTCTTTCGCACCGCGATCGCCCAGGGCGGGTCGGAGACAATCCGCAACCGGGCCCGGTACCAGTTGGCCCGAGTCGGCAGCCGACTGGGCAACGACCGGATGGTGCTGGACACCCTCCGCCCCATCCTCACCTCGATCAAGGACTCGAACCAGCCCGGCGAATTCGACGACGCGCTGGTGCTG
>DLVV01000155.1:0-194 GCA_003445035.1 Planctomycetaceae bacterium
GCTCCGGTTGCCAGAAAGACATGGGAAAATCCAAATTTGTCATCGGCACTGAATTCAAGAATGTCTTCCGCGGTAAGACGGCTGCCGGGGAATACTTCCACGTTGGCCATTTCCTGGATCCGCCCGACCCGCCAATCGCGAACCCGTGCCCAGGCGTTCAGGCCAGGCAGGTGGCTCTCATGTGTGACCCTGCC
>DLVV01000155.1:577-3007 GCA_003445035.1 Planctomycetaceae bacterium
GCACGCGCCGCCTCGAGCCCGGCTGGTCCAGCTCCAACCACAAGCACTGTATCGTCTGAACCTTTTGGCTCAATCCGTTCCGGATGCCAACCCCGGCGCCACTCCTCGCCCACACTCGGGTTCTGGGTGCAGCGCATCGGTGTAAAGGTAAGCTGCCCCGAGACGCAGATGTTGCAGCCAATGCATTCGCGAATTTCGTCGAGACGTCCCTGTTCGATCTTTTCAGGCAGGAACGGATCGGCAATCGAGGGCCGTGCTGCGCCAATCATGTCCAGCACGCCGCGTCGGATCTGGCTGACCATGGTATCTGGTGAGGTGAACCAGCCCACTCCGACCACGGGCTTTGTAGTAATCTGCTTGACGAAAGCGACATAGCGCTCCTGGTGACCCTCTTCGCCAAAGCGCGAGCTGACAGAGTCGTTCTCCCAATCACTGATGTTGACGTCCCACAAGTCAGGGAGCTCGGCAAGCAGCTCGACGATATCGTGTCCCTCATCTTCGCAGCTGATGCCCTCGGTCCCTTGAAGCTCATCGACTGCCAAGCGGATGGCGACAGCGCAGCGATCCCCGACCGCGTCCTTGGTTTCTTCGAGCACCTCACGAAGCAGTCGGACCCGGTTCTCCAGACAACCCCCATATTCGTCACTGCGTAAATTGCGACGGCGCGACAGAAAATGCATCAACAAGGTCGAGTCGTGACCAGCGTAGACATAAATGATGTCGGCGTCAGCCCGTTTTGCCCTGAGCGCGGCTTTGCGGTGCCAGCGACGAAATTCTCGTATATCACGCTTGCTCATGCCGCGCGTCTGACTAGGATTGCCGATGATGCTTGCTTGATCCGATGGACCGATGGGTGTCATCCGCGTGAACAGGTTCTGAGCACCCACGCCGTTGTGGGCGAGCTGCACGCCGGCCAGTGCGCCATGCCGGTGCACCGCGTCGACCATCAGGGCCAGACACTTGACGTCGTGGTCGTCCCACAGCCGCGCTTGCGGTTCCGGTGAGTAGTCCGACGACGGGTGAATCATGCACTCCTCGGTGCACACCACGGCCCAGCCGCCTTCCGCCTTCATTTCCCGCATCTTGGCGTGCGACTGTGGCCAGTTGAAGCCCATGCCACAGCAATGCGGTACTTGATAGAAACGGTTCTTCGCGGTGACCGGGCCGATCTTTATAGGCTCGAACAACACGTCGAATCGTGGGTCTCGGACCATACCTTATTTTCGTAACCAGTAACTGTGCGTCGTGGGTCGCCCGGGAAAAAAGCCGCGGCGATTAAAGACCGCCGCGTCTTTTTCCGAACAATGGTGGTATCGGCTAGAAACCTGCCTTGATCTTCTCGTATTCCTGATTCATGGCAGTTTCGAATTCCTGGGTCTGCGGGACCTGGAACTTGCCGGCATCGAGGATCACCGAGGGGTCCCTGGACAATCCCTGTGCCGCCAGCTGTTCGTCGGTGAATTCCGCGAACGCCTTGGCGTTGGAGTGCCCGTAGCCCTCGTTGATAAGCCACACGCCGGACTCAACGCTGATCATCGCGTCTATGATGTCGTGTGCCTTGTCGGGGTGCGGTGCATCCTTGTGCATCATGGCGCCACAGACCCAGGTGAGGGCGCCTTCCTTGGGGGCTGCGAACTTCACCTCAACATTTTGTTTTTTGAGTAACACAGGCGAGCTGTTCCAGGTCATTGCTGCCACAAGCTCGCCGGACGCGAGTGCCTGTTCCAGGGTAGTCATGTCGTCGGTGTACATGCGAATGAGCGGTCGCTGTTTGCGCATCAGTGCTGCGACTTTCTCCATGTTTTCCTTGGTGGCGATTTCATTGAAGTCCACTCCTGCATAGATGGCCGCGCACCACCATGAATCGCCAGCAGCACCGATCATCGCCAGGCGCCCCTTGTAGCGCTCATCCCAGAGCAGACCCCACGACTCCTCCTTGCCTTGCCAGTCGACCAAATCGGACCGATAGGTGATCGAGGTCTGTCCCCAATCGAACGGCACCATGTAAGGTTTGCCATTGTCCACGTTGCCCTTCAAATTCCAGAGGCTCGGCACGAGGTCGTCCCAGTTCGACAGCTTGTCGGTGTCTACGGTGCGGAACAGACCGGAGGCCACCCAGCGCGGGATCGCTTGGTTGCACGGATGCGCCACGTCGACTACGTAGCCCGCCCGCATCTTGGTGAGTCCCTCTTCCGATCCACCGAAAACGGCGAAATTTGGTGCCTCGCCGTGCTTGGCGATGTAGGACCCGAACATTTCGGGAACATCGTAGCCGCCCCAGGTGAAATAGGTTGCCTGGTCTGCGGCCGCCGCTGTCGCGGTGCGTGACAGCATCGGGGTCATGACCAGACTGATGCCGGCAGCGCCCAGTAGCTTGTTGAACTTACGGCGCGTCATCTGTCCCGACTGGAGCTTGTCAGTGAATTCGTT
>DLVV01000360.1 GCA_003445035.1 Planctomycetaceae bacterium
CTCTGTCACCTCTCCCTGGTCCCGTCTGCGATGTCACCACCACCGTCTGGCCGCGGCAATCATAGTCCGGGCGGCTCTTTTGCGCCAAGGGGCGCCGATGGCCCCAGACGCGAGCTGATCCACGCCTCATCGACGAACCGCTTCCACAGCCATCTCAGGGTCGTCTCGGCCCGCCGAAAGGCCATTTCCTTCTGCTCAGCTGTCGCCAAGGATTCCTCAGGAAACTCAACTCCTCCCGGCCCCAGCCTTCCACCCCCCTCGAGCCTGGCCAGGTCCTGGTTGACCCGTGCCTCGACACGAACCGCCCAGACCAATCCGTAGGTCTGGTAAAAGTCGTCCCAGGCCCGGGCCAGCCGCTGTCCGACGTGGTCATCGGCTTCCTCCACCCGTTTCCACTGCGGCCGACTCGCCAGCCACATCGCCGTGGCGAGCACCAGGCAGCCGACCGCCCGAATCCCCTCGGTCCACGATCCAGCAGGAACCGACCCGGTCAACGGCCACAGCAGCGCCAGCACACCGGCGGCTGCGGAGATCACCATCACACCCCGGCGGGTCATCACGTAGTTTCCGATCCCCAGCAAGAGCACAACCAGCCAGCCGGCCAGTTCGGGCCAGTCCAATCGCACGGTTTCCAACAACGGCCCGCTGGCGACTCCGCCCAGCCTGGCGGCCAAAGCGACCCCGGTCACCGGCCATTCGAGGACCAGCAGCAGCGGAACCATCACGAATCCGCTCCAGGCCCCCGACCCAGGCCGCCTCGCCCCCAACACAGCCACCGTCGGAGCGACCCACAGGACGCACGCGGCGTACCACAGGTGATCAACCGCACCGGGTGAGACGCCGTCGACCAGCCCGGCCACCGCTGCGACCAATGACACGGTCACCGCGGCAACACCCCACCGCCAGGCCGCCCGCAATGACGTCCCCGCCACCATTCTGCGGCCTCGCCACCAACACCACGCGGCGGCGGCCAGTGCTGTGATCATCACGACATGCATAACCGAACCTGAACAGCTGCCGACACAACCGGCCCCGCACCCGTCATTTCCCGAACAGCCGACACACCTCCACCTTGCAGTTGATACGACCGCCACCGCCGTCCCCGGCTACAAGACTAGCGGCCTGGGACATGGGATTCATGGGAAGGAACTCTCCCCACATGACGAAAACACACTCTGTGACGCCCAGCCACAAGGTTGGGCCGAGGCGGGGCGAGTCGCAGACGGACCCCGAATGACAAAACCTCACACGTGTCACAAACCAAGACGACACTGAAGGAGAACTCCGATGAAGTGGACAACTGTGATCGCCGCTGTTGCGGCTCTGTTCGTTGGTACCCAGACCGCCGATGCCGGTCTGTTGGACTTCCTCCGCTTGAACCGCAGCAACAAGTGCGAAGTCAAGACGGCCAAGCCCAAGTGCGCCAAGCCGGCCGCGCCCAAGTGCGCCAAGCCCGCCGCGCCCAAGTGTGCCAAGCCCGCCGCGCCCAAGTGTGCCAAGCCGGCCGCGCCCAAGTGCGCCAAGCCTGCCGCACCCAAGTGCGCCAAGCCCGCCGCCCCCAAGTGTGCCAAGCCCGCCGCGCCCAAGTGCGCCAAGCCGGCTGCTCCGAAGTGTGCCAAGCCGGCCGCTCCGAAGACCGCCAAGGGTTGCGAGTATGAGAAGAAGACGACGCTGCTGCCCCGGATCCGCCTCCCGCAGATCCGTCGTATCAGCCTCTTCAACAACTAACAAACGCACCTCGCGTTTGAGTTGAACGCTCTGAGAACACGCCCGGGTCGATCCAACAGGATCACCCGGGCGTGCTTCGTTTAACGAGGGGGATTCCCCTGCTACAATCGCCGACGTTCCCTGTCGAGCCACACGACCATGCCTCCACCACAGGTCACCAACGACTTCGTCGAGTTGCTCGAGAAGAGCCGCCTGCTGACCCACGACCAGATTTCCGACGCCTTTGGTCAACTCGAACTCGCCGAAGACGCGTCACCGGTCGACGTGGCCACCTCGCTGGTCCGATCCGGGCGGCTGACACGGTTCCAGGCCGATCGCCTGCTCGAGGGCCGGCACCGCGGCTTCTTCATCGATCACTACCGCTGCGACCATATCCTCGGTACCGGCGGCATGGGCTGGTTGTACCTCGCCACCGATATCGAAAGCGGCAACCCCGTCGCCGTAAAAATGTTGCCCAAGCGACTTGAAGGCGACTCGGGCATGGTCGCGCGTTTCGAACTCGAGGCCAAGGCGGGGCTGCTGCTGAACCACCCCAACATCGTCCGAACCTACGAGTATCAGCGGACCGAGGGGGTCTACGGCGACGTGTACTACGTCGTGATGGAGATCGTGCCCGGACTCAGTCTCGAGGAACTCATCGTCCGCAACGGCCCACTGCCCTGGCCGACCGCCTGTGACACGATCCGACAGGCGGCAGCCGGACTCCATCATGCCCACTCCAAGGGCACGATCCATCGGGACATCAAACCGGCCAACCTGCTGATCGACGCCACCGGGCACGTCAAGATCGCCGACTTCGGGCTCTCGAAGATCGAGTCCGAAGCCGACGACGAATTCTCGCTGCAGATGATCTTTGGCCACGATTGCCTGGGCACCGCCGACTACATCGCACCCGAACAGACTCTCAACAGCAGCGCCGTCGATGGCCGAGCCGACATCTACAGCCTGGGCTGTACGCTCTACGCCACGCTCACCGGCAAACTGCCCTTCCCGCTCAAGTCAATCAAGCAGAAACTCGAGGCTCAAAGGACACGCAAACCCCGGCCGGTGACAAGCTTCGTCGAAGACCTGCCGCCGGAAGTGCCCGCGATTCTCGAAAAGATGATCTCCAAGCGTCCGGAAACCCGGTTCCAGGAGGCCCAGGACGTCTGCCGCGCTCTCTCGCCGTTCTCTGAACGCTGTGGAGCCGAGTTCTCGTTCGACAAGGTACTGGTCCAGAGAGCCGAGATCGCCCGCAAGAAGATCGCCGCCAAGCAGGCCCACCGAACCGGTGGCTCGTCGGTCGTGCTCGGCCGATCGGGAACAACCCAGTCGACGATCGAAACGTCGATCCGTGAGAAGGAGCCTCCGGCCGACGAGCCGGGTCGGTGAGGGACGCCCCACGGGGCATCCCCGGTCACTTCCGATCCACCCGCCGCCGGGCTTCGACCAGCCTCCGTCGCCAGGCGGCGGTACCAGGTGCCAGGTCCAGCGCCGTTTCGAACGCCGCCACGGCCTCGACCACTCGCCCGTCGGCCAGCAGCAGTTCTCCCAACTCTCCGTGGCCATCGGGCAGGTCCGGACGAAATCGGACCGCCTGCCGGAAACACCGTTCGGCCTCCTTCGCTTTCTTCATGCCTCGCAACACGCGCCCCCGCCAGAGCCACGCTTCGGCGAAGTCCGGCTTTCGCTCGATCGCCGACTGAAAACTCTCCAGCGCCGGTCCGAATTCTCCAAGCTCTCCAAGCATCAAGCCCAGCACCAACCTCAACTCGGCCGACTCGGGGAAATCCACCGCCGCCCGTTCGAGCACATCGCGGGCACGCGCCGCCTGCCCCGATCCTCCCAGGGCCCGGGCCAATTGCAGTGGAAAGCGAACCCGGCCGGGATGCTCGCCAATCACTTTCTCCAGGTACTCGACCGCTCGCTGGGTCTGCCCCTGCTCGAGCATCGTCTGGGCCTTGACCCCAATCCAGTTCGGGTCCTGCCGCAACATCAGGACCTCGGCCACATACGGATCGTCGCTGGTCTCGATCTGAGGAATCATTTCAAGTCGTCGTCGCACACGCTCGGCCTCGTCACGCTTTCCCTGCCCGAACAATACTCTTGCCAGCAATTCCTGAATCATCCGGCTGCCTGGCTCGATCTCCTCGGCCTTTCGGCACAGGAGTTCCGCGGCAGGAAAGTCGTCCGCATCCGCTTTCAGCCGGGCCAATCCCAACATGGCACGCGTGTTGAGCGGTTCGAGTTTGCTGGCCTCCTGGAACATCAGCTCGGCCTCCTGGCTCCGTCCCGAGGCTGCCAGCAGTTCGGCCAGTGGCAAGCGGGGCAACGCGCGACCGGGCGCCAGTTCGAGCGCCCGCCGCATGCACGCCTCGGCCTCCACCGGATCCACGTTCTCCAGGCTGACCCCCAACAGGTACGGCCAGCGGAACTCCTGTCGATCCAGGTCCTGGGCTCGGCGGAACGCCCGATCCGACTGCAGGTCGAAACCGTGAGCCCGCAACGCCATCGCCAGTTCTCCCCACGCCTCCCCCGATTCGGG
>DLVV01000245.1 GCA_003445035.1 Planctomycetaceae bacterium
TTGGAGAGGAACTTGACGACGCGTTCGGGGAGGAACTTGACGACGAGCTTGGAGAGGAACTCGAGGAATAAAGCCGGTCGCGGCGGGGTGGGGCGGTGATCAGAGCTGTCGCCGCACAATGTCCAGGACATCGTCGCCGATGCGTTCGATCGGCCGTACGTCCTCGCTGTTCTCGACCAACCCGTTGACTCGGAACCAGTGATCACGATCGGCGGCCAGCATTCGGTAGGCCTGGTGCACACCGATCTGGTAGTCGAGGTCTGCCTCCTGGAGGTCAGCAGCTTTCTCGGTGTACTCCCGAGGGGCCTTCAAGGCGATCAGCCGGCGGCTGATATGCGGGGGAATGTCTAGCCAGACAACCGTGTCGGGCCGGGGCAACTCGAAAACGTCGTATTCGATTCGCTCGATCCATTCGATCAATTCGGCCTGCCGTGCAGCGGGCACTCGAGATCCTTGATGAGCGAGGTTTGAGGGGACGTAGCGGTCGCAGACGACGACTTGCTGGTTGGCCAGGGCTTCGGTCAACACGTCACGAGATTCAAAACGGTCGCCGGCGTAAAGCGTTGCGGACAGTTGAGGGGCGATGGCTTCGAGCGGTCCGAAGGCTCCATTGAGGAATTCGCCGATAGCGCGTCCGAAGAGCGTCTCGGAGTATCGCGGGAAGCTGAGCAGGCCGGTCGAGATGCCGTCGGAGTTGAGCCGGTCGACTAGCTGACGAGCTTGGGTTCCCTTGCCCGACCCGTCGATGCCCTCGATTGCAACTAGCAAGCCCATCGGTGCGTCATTCCGTCGAATCGAGCCAGTTGAGAGCGGCGTCGCGGGAGTCGACGACCTGGAAGTAATTGAGCAGGTTGCTTCGCCGCATCACAGTTTCCACCGGTTGTTGCAGTCCACAGAGCACCAGTCGACCGTCGGCACGGTGGAGGCGTCTGTGCAAAGTGATCAATTTGCCGAGAACGGCACTGGTAACGAAGGAGGTCTGTGACAGGTCGAGCGCCACACGGCGAAAGCCGTATTGATCGATCAACTGGAACAGCGATTGTCCCATTTCCTCCACGTTGTGTTCCTCGTCAAGCCGCCCGGAAAAAAACGTGGCGACGACCGACCCGGACGACGTATCGGCCTGGAAGAAACGCGAGTTGAAGTCCTCGAGTCCCATTACCGTTCTCCGAGAATTCCTGTTTCATCACTCGAGATCGCACGCACCTCGACCAGTTGGCCGATATCTGTCTCGTCTCCCGGCAGGGTCACTGGAACGTAACGGCGGTCGGTGCCGCGGACGAAACCGGGGCGATCGGCCGCGGTGCGCTCCACGAGGACTTCGAGCGTGTGTCCTATCAGCGAGGAATGAAAGTCGCAGGCAAGTTCGCGTTCGATGTCTTCGAGTCGGTGCAACCGGTCCTTGCGAACTTCCGGTGAGATTTGTTCGGGCGATTCGGCCGCTGGAGTTCCGGCTCGAGGGCTGAAGGGAAAGATGTGGATTTTCGAGAATCCCACTTGGCGGCAGACCGAAACCGTCTCGGAGAATTCTTCTTCGGTTTCCCCCGGGAAACCCACGATGGCATCAGTGGTGAAGGCCGGACGATCGAAATGAGTTCGCATCGCGTCGATCGTGTCGAGGAACTGTTCGGAGGTGTAGCGTCGTCGCATTCGTTTGAGCACCGAGTTCGAACCGCTCTGCAGCGCCGGATGGAACTGGGGGCAGAGATGTTCGCAGTCAGCTGCGGCACGGATGAAGTCGTCGTTGATCTCGCGGGCCTCGATGCTCGAAAGCCGCATTCTCCAGCGACCGGGGATCCGGTCGAGTCGTTGGAAGAGATGATGAAGTCGAAACGGGGGACGGTTGGAACGTCCCCGGGTGGTGTCGACGCCGTAGTGACCGACGTGGATCCCGGTGAGCACGATTTCTCGGAATCCCGCCCCCAGCAGCCGCTTCACTTCCTCCTCGATGTCTTCAGGAGAACGACTCTGCAGACCGGGTCGGACCTGGGGAATGATGCAATAAGTGCACTTCAGGATACAGCCGTCCTGGACCTTGATGTAGGCCCGTTGACGGCCGTCAAAGTGGCTGATCCCCCGGGGCAGTTCCACGATGCCGAGGCGGTCGAGAACATCGGGAAGTTCCCGCTTGTCGCGAACCACCTCGAACACTCCAGGCAGTTCTGCCACGGCCTTCGGGTCGCGGGTTGCGTAACAACCCATCACGATCGTTCGCGTGCCGGGGTTCCGTCGCGCCAGTTGACGGATCAACTGGCGGCCCTTCGAGTCACCGGTCGCCGTGACGGTGCAGGTGTTGACGACGCAGATGTCGGCTGCCTCGCCCTCCTCGGCTTCACGGTAGCCTCCCGAGACAAGGGCCTCCCTGACGAGTTGCGTCTCGTACTGGTTGACCTTGCAGCCAAGAGTCACCAGGCGACAGGTCGGTTGGGTGAGCGAGGCAAACATGTGTGCCAGTATAGTCACCGCTGGAATCGGCGGCGACCGATTCCCGGCAGCAAGTTACTCGCTCCCCTGGCCTTCGGAGGTTCCGCCTTCCGCTGTCCCACCACTGTCGGAATTTGCGTCTCCGTCACTTTGGCCCCCCCGGCCCCGCCTGCGCCTCCTCCGCTTTCGCCCTCCGGAGCCGCTTTTACCGGAGTTGCCCGATCCCCCACCCGGATTTCGGGGCAGTTGGGACAATGCGTCTTCCCAGGTGGGGACGTCTTTGGTCGACCGATTGCCCTCGTCGTCTTCGGTGAGATCCATGCTCAATTCGTCGTCTCCGGCGACTGCGGCATCTCGAGCCTCTTCGAGAATCGCCTCTCCGGCAGACTCGTCCGGTGGCGGGCCGTCCACACTTTCCGATCCGGAATCGGAGATGGTTGTTTCTCCGGGTGGCTGCCATGCTGCCAGGGGATCATCCAATTCCGTTTCGTTCGATCCAGAACTGGCGGTGTCCTGGTTCGAGGATGACGTTTCGGCACCCGCAGCACCGGCATTTCCACGACGTCGTCTGCGACGTCGTCGTCGCCTTTTTGGCGGTTGGCCGTCTCCGTCGGATCCGGGCTCACTGGACGTTTCATCGACGGTCGATTCGCCAGAGGTTTCCGCGGCTGTGTCGACCGGACCACCCCAGGCCGCCAGAGGATCGGGTTGGGTCGGTTCGGCATCGCCGGTCTCGTCCGGCTGGTTGACGCTGGAATCGGCCTCCCCTTCGGAACTACTTCGACGTCGTCTTCGCCGCCGTCTTCGCCGTTTGCGTCCCGTTTTGGGCGGCGCCTCACCGGACTCCGTAGCGGAGTCACCCTCACCAGCAGAAAGCTCGGCCGTGGATTGGTTGTCGGTAACAGTTTCCTCAATAGCGGTTTCGTCGGAAGACAGGTCCGAGGTGTTCTCCGGTTGGATTGTTGGAGAGGTCGGTGTTGCATCAAGCAGACCGACACCGAATGAGGATCCAGTTGGTTGTGGCTCGGCAACTGGCTCGGCAACTGGCTCGGCAACTGGCTCGGCAACTGGCTCGGCAACTGGCTCGGCAACTGGCTCGGCAACTGGTTGGTTGGCGGGCTCCTGATCACCAAGCAGGCCTGCGCCAAAGGCGGGACCCGGAGGTGGTTTGGGTGGTTCGGGTGCCGTAGGGGCTTCGACTGGTTTAGCGCGAGCCTGGGGTCTCGTATCACGTCCCCCGCCGGGGATGCGTGCCGGTGAACTGGCTTTCAGAGACTCGAGGCCATCCCAGTAGCCGTCCGCCTGGGATGAATCGGAAGTCTGAGACGAGTCCACTTTGGCGGGTTCCTTTCGCGACTCCTCGAGGGCCGGTTCTTGAGACTCGGACGGGTCGGACGACGACGGGCCGGAGTCAGCGACAGGGTCAGGCGGGACGTCCGACGATGACGAGTCGGAAGGACTGTCGGTTTCAAGTGGTGGAGGCGGAGGTGCCGGGCGCTTCAAGATAACGCCCAGCAGGGATTTCGCCTTTTTGCCAAGGGAACCCAGTTGTCCTGGGGAATCCCCAGACGAAGAAGTGTCTGCCATGAAAGCAAAACTAGCTGCTGCTCGAGGACATTTCAAGCAGTCGCCCGTCGGGCGGCGTGTGACTTTCGGTTAGCTGCCCTTCTTGGCGGCCGGCTTCTTGG
>DLVV01000356.1:0-8296 GCA_003445035.1 Planctomycetaceae bacterium
CTCGAGGAACTGGGACTGGCCGGAACCAAGTGGAAAGGCCTGGCCGCCCCACCGAAGATCGAGCGGACCGAGTCCGGTTACAAAGCGACCGCTGCGATCAAGACCGCTGCCGGCCGGACCCGTCGCTTCCAGGTGCAGGCGGATTCGAAACTGAGGGAGATCGACTGACCAACCGTCGTCAGTTCGACCTCAGCAGCCAGGACACTCCGACCGCCAACAGGGCGCCCAGGACCGGGCCGGCCACCGGAATCGCGGCATAGCTCCAGTCGCTGTCTCTCTTGCCGGGGACGGGCAACACCGCGTGAGCAATCCTCGGACCCAGGTCCCGTGCCGGATTGATCGCGTAGCCGGTCGTGCCACCCAGCGAGAGTCCGATGGCGAACACGACCAGGCCCACCTCCAGTGCACCGATCGACCCCAGCCCGACCTCGACCGGCGACCCATCGCTCGTGGCGAATTCGGCCGGAACGTGCATCAGCACGGCCAGCACCAGCACCGCCGTCGCCAGCACCTCGCAGAAGAAGTTCGTCGGTTTCGTGCGGATCGCCGGGCCGGTACAGAACGTCGCCAGCTTGGCGTCGGCGTCGTCGGTCACCGAGTAATGAGGCCGGTAGAACAGAAAGACCAGCGAGGCACCCAGCACGGCACCGATCATCTGGGCCGAGACGTATTCGGGCAGCCTGGACCAGGTCATTTCGCCGGCGCCCGCTGCTGCCAGCCCGATCGAGACAGCAGGATTGAGGTGCGCACCACTGATCTCCCCCACGCACGCCACGGCAACAAACACCGCAAAGCCCCAGCCGGCACAGATCACGATCCATCCCGCGTCGTGTCCCTTGGTCCCTTTCAGGACCACGTTGGCCACCACGCCGTTGCCCAGCAGGATCAACAGCGCCGTGCCAACCAGTTCGGCCACGAACACCTCCATGGCATCGCTCTCCCGGGAACCCATTCGAACGCCAAGATACTAACCCGTTGACTTCGTCGGGCACAAACTGCCCGAACGATCAACCCGCACTGCCGGTGGTGGTGCGATGGCCGGCTCACCATCGTCCAGGTTCAACACGAGTCCACCCCCCGCCGGATGTGATAGAATCGGGGACTCCGTTTTCTACTCAGCCGGCAACATCATGCCACGCACTGCCCTTTTGTTGGCCACCTGGACACTGCTGACAACGCCGATTTACGGCGACGGCGTCGAGTTCCAGCGGGACGTGCGACCAATCCTGGTCAAGCACTGTGTGGCCTGCCACGGACCGCGCAGCCGGAAGGCCAAGCTGAGACTGGATGCGGCAACGCTGATCCACAAGGGAGGCGATTCGGGAGCCGCGGTGGTCGCCAAGCAGCCGGCCAAGAGCCTGTTGCTGCAGCGGATCACCTCGAAAGACCCCGAGTTGCGAATGCCCGCCGAGGCAAAACCACTCTCACAGAAAGACATCGCCGTCATCCAGGCCTGGATTGCCCAGGGGGCGGCAGTGCCGGCAAACGAGACCATTCCCGCCGGTCCCGAGGATCACTGGGCCTGGAAAGCGCCCCGACGATCCAGGCGATTGGCCGCCGACGGCAACGCCATCGATCTCTACTTCGACTCTCTCCACAAGCAGAAAAAAGTCGCGGCTCGACCAACAGCCCGCCGCGACCACCTGCTCCGCCGAGTCTCGCTTGACCTGGTCGGCCTTCCGCCCACCCGCAAACAACTCCACCAGTTCCTCTCAGACAAATCCCCTGCCGCCTACACGAAGGTCGTTGACCGCCTGTTGAAGAGCCGCCACCACGGCGAGCGATGGGGACGTCACTGGATGGACATCTGGCGGTACACCGACTGGTTTGGACTGGGCAAGGAGGTGCGTTACAGCCAGAAGAGCATCTGGCGCTGGCGAGATTGGATCGTCGAATCCCTCAACCACGATCTCGGTTACGACCGCATGGTCGTCGACATGCTCGCTGCCGACGAAATCGCCCCAAGCGACATCCAGCGGCTGAGAGCCACCGGTTTCCTCACGCGGAACTTCAATCTCTTCAACCGAAACTACTGGCTCGATGACGTGGTCGAGCACACTGCCAAGGCGTTCCTGGGACTGACGTTGAACTGCTGTCGGTGTCACGACCACAAATACGACCCGTTGAGCCAGGACGAGTACTACTCGTGGAGAGCGTTCTTCGAGCCCTACAAGGTTCGCCTCGATTCGCTCACCGCCAACACCTCACCGGACGCACCGGCGGTCAGTCGTGCCTACGACGCCGACCTGGACGCCAGGACGAACTTCTACATCCGGGGTGACGAAAAGAACATCGACAAGAACCGGACGATCTCCCCGGTGATTCCCTCGCTGTTCGGGTCTCTCCCCCAGCCGACAAAACCAATCGACCTGCCGCCCGAAGCCTGGTACCCCGGACTCAGACCGACCGTCGTGGAATCCCAGCACAAGGCCATCGCCACGCGAGCTGCTACGAGCCGGAAACGCTTCACCGAAATCGGCGAACGGTTGAAGACGCAACAAGCCCGTCTCGAGACATTCGAAACGACGAAAGTGCCCGGCGCGCTGTTCTCCGACAATTTCCGGGCAGCCCGTCCCAAGGACTGGCAGGCCATCGGATCCCCCTGGACCATCGTCGACGGGCATCTCCACAACCAGAACCAGGACCAGGGCGGCAAGCAGTCCCGTTACGAGTGTCGCCAGGTGCCGCCTCGGGATTTCGTAGCCACCTCAAAATTCCGCATCACCGACGGAAACACGCGGTCGATCGGTCTCTGCTTTGACATCTCAGAACCGGGCCAGTTCAACGTCTACGTCAGTCCCTCCGGACAACAGATCTCGCTCGCGCAGACGTTCCAGGGAAAGAACACTTACCCCGGTCGTGGCAAGCAGGAGATCAAGAACGGAGAGATTTACGAGGTGACGATCGCCGTCCGGGACCGGCTGGTCAACGCCTGGGTCAACGGTCGATTTCGCCTGGTCGTCAAACTGCCGATCCCCAGACGCGCCGGGCGACTGGGCATTTCGACCTACCAGGCAACAGCCGAATTCCTCGGGTTCTCGTTTGCCGCTCTCGACCCCACCACGTCCCTGTTTGCTGACCTGAAATCCGGCCAGGATTCTTCGGCTCCCCGGACCGTGCTGACGCGCGCCACGTTGGTCAAGTCGATCGACGACCTGAAGAAGCAGCAAGGTCTCCTCGAGCAGGACCTTGCCGTCCTGGCACTGGAATCTCGTTCACTGGAATCACGTGTGGCCGCCGAGCGGGCCCGGTACGGGCTCGACAAGGCCGACGTCGGACCGCTGGCAACCACGGCGGCCGCCGACCAGCTTCGGCACGAGATCGCCGCTGCCGAGCTGACGGTGCAACGTGCTGAAAACCAGTTCGCCGCTGCCACCGGAAACAGCAAAACCAAAACGACCCAGGCACTCAAAACAACCCTGGACCAGGCCCGCAAGGCACTCGAACAAAAGCGTGCCGCCAAACCCGGCACAGAATACAAAACTCTCGGGAAACAATTTCCCAGGCGATCGACCGGTCGCCGAACAGCCTTGGCTCGCTGGATCACCAGTCCCACCAATCCGCTCACCGCACGCGTCGCGGTCAATCACATCTGGACTCGGCACTTCGGTCAGCCACTGGTCGATTCGATGTTCGACTTCGGCACGAGGACCGCTCGCCCGGATCACCTCGAACTGCTCGACCACCTGGTCACCAAGTTCATCGCCGATGGCTGGAGCATGAAGAAGCTCCACCGAGCGATCACCACCTCTCGCACCTACCAACGCGAGTCAAAGATCGAGACCACCGACCTCGCCGAAACCAGCGATCCCGACAACCGGCTCTTCCGCCGCGTGCCGGTCCGACGGATGGAGGGCGAGGTGATGCGCGACAGCCTATTGACACTCTCCGGAAAACTCGACACCACCGTGGGCGGAAAGGTCTTTCCGAGTGACAAGGCCCAGAGCGGCATGAGGCGGACGATCTATTACCGTTACGCCCGTGATGACAAGTTCAAGATGCTCGAATCGTTCGACCCGGCCGGCGTCGAGGAATGCTACCGGCGACACGAGACGATTGCGCCGCAGCAGTCCCTGGCACTGGCCAACAGCCGGATGGTCCAGGACCTGGCCGGGGCCATCGGCAAACGCCTGACCGGCGAATCGCACCCGGAATTCGTCGACGCCGCCTACGAGACAATTCTGGGGCGAGCTCCTTCGGACAGCGAACGGTCGATTACCATCGAGGCGTGCGAAACCCTGGTCGGCCAACTGGTCAAGCAGGGACTCGAAGCGACCGCTGCCCGGGAACGGGCACACGGCCACGTGGCTCACGTCCTGGTCATGCACAACGACTTCCTGATCATCCGCTAAGAGGTCTCTTCCCGATGTCAGCCTTCCCGAACCAGGCAACCCGACGCGAGTTGTTGAGCTGGAGCGGTATGAGCCTGGCCGGTGTCGCGCTGGACGCGATGATCAGCCGCGACCTGCAGGGCGAAACCGGACCCCCTCCGCACGGAGCCGACCCGAGGGGACGTCCGCACTTCACGCCGCGGGCCAAGTCGGTGATCTGGCTGATGATGCGAGGTGGAGCCAGTCACCACGAGGGATTCGATCCCAAGCCGGCACTCGACCGGTACGCCGGCAAGACCCTGGATGAGACGCCCTTCCTGGACCACGTGACCAAGTCGCCTTATTACCGCAACGTCAAAGAGCAGGTGCTCAACAACGTCATCAAGACCGACAAGGCCCGCATCCTGCCGCTGCAGAAGGGGTATCAGAAGTGCGGTGAGAGCGGAATCGAGGTCAGCGACTGGTGGCCTCACACTCGGAAGCTGGTCGACGACATGGCCGTGGTCCGTTCGATGTGGACCACCGACAACAACCACGGTGCCCAGTTGCAGTTTCTCTCGGGTCGCCACCTGCTCGACGGCTGTGTTCCCACCGTCGGAGCCTGGATCCACTACGGCCTCGGCTCGCTCAGTGACAACCTGCCGCAGTTCCTCTCGATCGGCGACCGGGGAATGGAGTCACAGTGTGCCGGCGGCACCGATGCCCAGTACCTCGGACCCGAGCACGAGGGGATCTGGCTGACCATCGATCCGAAAAATCCCCTCCCGTATGCCAACAGCGCCCAGGCCATCAGCGGCCCGGTTCGCTCAATCAAGCAGGACCTGCTCACCCGCTTGCAGGCGCAGACCGCTCGCGAGTACGCGGGCGACGAGAAACTGAGAGCCCGGATCAAGGCGTACGACCTGGCGTTCCGTATGCAAACGGCGATCCCCGACATCATGAACCTCGACAGCGAGACCAGGCACACGCACTCGTTGTACGGGCTGGACAACTCGGCCACCCGCCGATTCGGTCAGCAGTTGCTGGCCACCCGCAGACTCGTCGAGAAGGGCGTACGATTCGTCCAGGTGTTTCACGGTGGTGGGGCCGCCGGGGCCTGGGACGCCCACGCCAACCTCATCGGAAACCACGACCGCATGTGTGGCCAGGCCGACAAGCCGATCGCCGGTCTGCTAAGCGATCTCAAGCAGCGGGGGATGCTCGAAGACACCGTCGTGGTCTGGACCAGCGAATTCGGACGGACGCCCGGAGTCCAGGGCAAGAACGGCCGCGATCACCACAACTACGGGTTCTCGGTCTGGATGGCCGGTGGCGGCATCAAGGGTGGCGTCGTCCACGGAGCAACCGACGAACTGGGTTTCCATGCCGTCGAGAACCGGCACTACGTGACCGATGTCCACGCCACCCTGTTCCGTCTGCTGGGACTCGACGCCCGCCGGCTGGAAATCCCCGGACGAAAACGGCTGGAGATCGACTTCGGAGAATCGATCGACGAGATCATCGCCTGATCACACCAATGCCGTACCTGGACCACGGACAATGTCGCAGGACCACGGAAATCAGCCCGAGGCCCCCGAATACACCGGGCAACTGGACCAGTGGCAACCCGTCGTCCATGAACAGGGCGACGCCACAGGTGGTGTGATCCCGTACAAGAATGGCCCGGCCCTGGCCGCGTATTATCTCGGGATCTTCTCGATGATTCCGTGCGTGGGCCTGTTGCTGGCAGTCCCCGCCCTAATCTTGGGCGTCATCGGGCTGAAGAAACGACGAGACAACCCCATCGTCAAGGGCTCGGTGCACGCCTGGATCGGCATCATCATGGGAGGGATCTTCACCATCATCTGGGGTGGCCTCACCATGTTGTTGCTGATTGGCAACACCGTCGGCATGTAAACAATGTCCCAAGATTTTTTTCCGACTAATCCGATCAGTTGGCTCCGTGTGTTGAACATGCCCCGAGTTCTCCATCCATTCGTTAGCCTGTGGTTGATCCTGATGACTTCGGTTTCCCCACCGGCATTCGCCGACGGGCCGAAGACCTTGCCGGGTTCCCGGCCACTGACCACGACCCGGCCACTGGTCGAGGTGATGGTCAAGGGCATCAACCGGTTCTCTCTTCGCGAGTTGGCCGCCTCGCCCGCTCGCCGAAGTCGAAAATGGACGGCGATGTTCCCCGTGGCCGGAGAATCGGCCGCGGCGATTCAACGAAAACTCACCAAGCTGCGGAACCGACTGCAACGGCGAATCGGCATCGTCGATCGACGTCTGACCGACACTCCAAACCAACACCACGAATTCCAGCGATCGTCCCGTTCAGGCGACCTGGCACACACCGATGACTATTCGGTCAACACGGTCCGCTGGAAAGTCCTCGACGGGATCACTGCAGAGGGAGTACTGATCATCCCTCGAAAGATCCGGGCCTGTGTCGTGGCTATTCCCGACGCCGATTGGACACCCGAACAATTCTGCGGGATCGACAAGGGAGTGCCCGCGTCGGCCCAACTGCCCCGACGCCTGGCCGCCGCCGGCTGCCTGGTCGCGGTCCCGCTGCTGATCAATCGAGACGACGAGTTCTCCGGAAACCCCAAGGTGGCCTACACCAACCAGCCACACCGCGAGTTCCTCTACCGCCAGGCCTTCGAGATGGGCCGGCACGTGATTGGCTACGAGGTGCAAAAGGTACTGGCGGCCGTTGACCTGGTGAGCCGATTCGACGGTGGCCGACTGAAGAGCCTGCCGATCGGCATCGCCGGTGTCGGGGAAGGGGGCCTGCTGGCACTGCACTCGTCAGCGCTGGATCCCCGCATCGCCTCGACCCTTGTCTGCGGATACTTCGAACAGCGAGAAGCCATCTGGCGCGAACCGATCTACCGCAACGTGTTCGGACTGCTCGAGGATTTCGGCGACGCCGAACTCGCCGGCCTGATCGCGCCCCGCCACCTGGTGATCGAACCCTGCCGGGTCCCCGGTGTCGACGGCCCACCGGCTGTGCGACCAGGGCGACGCACCACCGCCGCTCCGGGGCGGATTGTCGTGCAACGGGACGAGTCGGTGCGTGCGGAATTCGAGCGGTCGCGGAAACTGTCGAAACAGTGGGATGCCGATTCGTCCATCCACCTGGTCCGGGACGACCGCTTTGCCGAACGGGACGCCGGATCAACCGCGGCGATCAGGTTGTTTGCGTCCGGACTGGGACTGGCGGCGACTTTTGGAGAATCCCCACCCGCCTGGCAACTCGGACCGGTGGCGAACCGGCCGACAGCCGGCGAACAACGCAACAGACAAAAACGGCAGTTTGACCAGTTGCAGGACCGGGTCCAGTCACTGATGAGGCAGAGTCCCCGGGAGCTGGACCGGACGTGGTCCAGCACGGCGACATCGGTGAAGGCATGGAGCATGACCGGCAAAAGGCAACGCAAGAGAGTCTACGACGAGCTGATCGGGAGATTGCCCGATCGCCCGCTGCCGGCCAACCCCCGCACGCGACTCGTCCTGGACCATCCGAAATACCGCGGCTACGAGGTGGTGCTGGACGTCTTTCCCGACGTGATCGCCTCGGGATTGCTGCTACTGCCACGAGACCAGAAACCCGGCCAGAGACGGCCGGTGGTCGTCTGTCAGCATGGACTCGAGGGCACCGCGAGGGACACCGTCTCGCGTGATCCAAAAGCGTTCCGGTTCTACAAGGCCTTTGCCGAAGAACTCTGCCTGCAGGGATTCGTCGTCTACTCGCCTCAGAACCCCTACTACGGCCGTGACCGATTCCGGGTCATCCAGCGGAAGTCGAACCCCCTGGGCCGCACGCTCTACAGCTACATCATTCCCCAGCACGAACAAACACTGCGGTGGCTGGCGACACTGCCACAGGTCGACCCACACCGGATCGCTTTCTACGGACTCTCCTACGGCGGGAAGACCGCGATGCGGGTTCCCCCCTTTGTCCGCCAATACGCCCTGGC
>DLVV01000356.1:8679-13410 GCA_003445035.1 Planctomycetaceae bacterium
ATCTTCACGAGCGAGTACGAGATTCCGGAATGGAACATGGGTCATGTGGCTGGCTACGCCGAGTTGGCAATGCTGATGACGCCACGTCCCTTCATGGTCGAGCAGGGTCGGCGCGACGGCGGAGCCCCTCCCGAGTGGGTCGCCGACGAGTTCGCCAGGTTCCGACGACATTACGACAGGCTGGGAATCGGATCTCGCACCGAGATCGAGTTCTTTGACGGACCGCATACAATCAACGGGGTCGGAACCTACCGATTCCTGCGACGCCACCTCGATTGGCCTGACAAGACACCGTAGCTGGATTTCACCGGAGACCGCCGGACACATGGATTCGCTTCCCCTGAATGAACTGTCCTCAGACGAGGAACACGTGATTCTCCGCAAGGGCACCGAACGTCCGTTCTCGGGTGAATACACCGAACTGAAGGACCCGGGCACATTCGTCTGCCGCCAGTGCCACGCGCCGCTGTACCGGTCGGACGACAAGTTCGAGAGTCACTGCGGGTGGCCGAGCTTCGATGATGAGATTCCCGAGTCGGTTGTCCGCGAAACCGATGCCGACGGGACGAGAACCGAAATCCTCTGCCGCCGCTGCGGAGGACACCTTGGCCACGTCTTCCTCGGCGAGGGCTTCACGGGCAAGAACACCCGCCACTGCGTCAACTCGATCTCGATGCACTTCGTCCCATCCGACGACTCCCTGCCACCGCTGCTGGGAACCGACCCCGGCTGATCACAGCCCAACTTGGCAAAAGCCCGGTCAACCGACCAACAGGACCGGGCGAGACCACCGGGCACCAAGACAGCCAACCAGGTCCTCTCGGCTGCTCTCGGTGACGAGCCCCTCAAGCAGGTCGTACAGGCGAAATCGTCCGGTTTTCTGTGTCCAGGCCTCGACCACAACCGGCAAACCGTCGCCGTCCGGTGGAGTTCGCGGGACCACCAGCATCATCGTGTCCGATTCCCCCACGATGACCGACTCCGATTCCGACCACTCCAGGTGCGTCACCCGCTCGGCCGACAGAACCGTGTTCAGGCAACCCAGCGCATGGAAGACTGGCCGAGGATTGCAGAGCGAATCGAGCAGGCCGTTGCAGACATCCATCGTGCGGTCCATGTCGACCAGGGGACCGACAAACAGGCGGGAATTGTCCACCCCCACGGTTGCCATCAATGACATCACCGCCCACTTGGCCGATTCGAGATCGTCTTGACCGTCGAGCTCCAGCTGCCAGTCGACACCCCGAATCGCCTCCAGATCGTCGACTCGTCGGATTCCGCCCGGGCCATCGACCGGCGACCATCCCGGCGGCAGGCGGCAGGCCACGCGATCGAGTCCGACGCCGGCACCGGCCAACGTTCGGTCAAGTTCTTCGAGGTCCTCGATGCGAAAACCGGTCCTGGTCCGCGGATGCTGCTTGCCGGGAACCTGTTCGCCGGGGACCACGGCCGAAAGCGACTGCGAGACTCCAGCGTCCTGCAACTGCCGCAGCACATCGAGTTGTGGCACAGTGGGCCGGTCGATTCCCGGTAGCTGCCACTCCCAGGTGTCGGCCATTCCTTCGTGACGCCCGACCAGTTCTCCCGCAGCCAGGGTCTCATCCCACAAGGCCGTGGCGATGATGTCGACCCGTTCGTTCCTCAAGATCTCCAGCCGCCTGGCCAGGAACGGGTCGTCGAGATCGGTGGCAGGCACCCGCACCGCACGAGCTCCCAGTTCGAGACATGCCAGTGTGGGGTAGTCGTTACGGACCCGCTGGCGGATCGCTGACGGCCAGGCCCGAGGGATCTCGGTTCGCGTGCTCAACGGATGAGCCAGCGTGAGCCCGAGCGGCGAGGCAGGCAGCGTGGCCGACGTTCGAGTCACCAGCGTGTGCCAGTGCGAATCGGGTGGCCGGTCGTCCAGGGTGCGGCCATCGGTTCGCAGCCAATGCAGGTCAATCCCCTCGTCGCGAACACGGGCCAGCAGGAAACCCAGTTTCGGAGCATCGTCACGACCATGGTCCGGAGGGGGAGCCGAGTTGAAAAGGTGGCAGAATCCCGGGCGTGTGAACGAGGTGGATCCCAGGACGAGAAATCGGGTCAGGCCGACCCTGTCGAAGAAGCGGAAATGCACGTGGGCGGCCAGCAGCAACTCGACCTCGTGTGTGGACAGCAGTCCGGTCAGCCAGCTGCGATCAGGCTCGGCGATGTTGTCGTAGTGACCCAGGCCCGGTTCACCCGGCACATCGAGGTAGGGCGGCAGGTGCAACATCACGACCAGCCGCCGGCCCGAGTGGTCCGCGAGATCCTGTTCGGCCCAACGCCGCTGGACATCGGCTTCGGGCAGGTCGGTGTTCATGATCTGAGAATTGAGCACCACGACATGAAGAGGACCCAGGTCGAGGCTGTACCACGAGGGTCCCAGGACCCGGTGAAAGTCTTCCAGCGACCCGGCGGTCACCGGACGAGTCGGCATCGTCGGATCCGGCTTGTCACCGACATCGTGATTTCCTGCCACGACGTGAGGCGAGATGTCGTGACGGGAAAACTGTTCGATCGCCGAGGTCATGGCTCGCGAGAAATCCCCTGTGCCCGGGAATTCCTGTACCAGGTCACCCAGGTGGAAGACGTGCGGACACTCCAGGGACGCCACCTGTTCCCAGGCCGACGCGGCCCTCTCAGTCTGGAGACGCCGCGACGAAAACTCGACCGGCCCATCACCGGGATCGACCATGTAATGGGTGTCTGCCAGGACGACAAACTCGAAATCGGCTGCCGGCAGCAGCGACCGATCCCACGTGGCGATCCGACGGGACACTCGAATCTTCACCTCTCGACCAATCGCCACGTGTGGCAACAGGCCCTGTCAGTTGTTCGGCCGGGAAACAGCGTGATACGATCGCAGTACGGCGCTCAACTCTCAACTCTCAACTCACTCTCACCACCGCCGAGGTCTCCCATGACATTCCCGCACAGACCAGTCCATACGGTTCTCACCCTGCTCCTGGTTTGGGCGTGGTGTTCCCACGCGGTGGCTGATGACAAGACCAGGACCAACCGCCGTGACGGCGCCAAGATGGTCCTGGTGCCGGCCGGCCAGTTCCTGATGGGATCGACGCCCGAGGACGTCGGACCGCAGTTCACCGAAACGGGCCTGCCGGTGGACTGGAAAAAGTACACCGACGACGAAGCCCCGCGGCACACCCGCAGCATCGACGCCTTCTACATGTACCGTTACGAGGTCACCAATTCTCAGTACCACAAGTTCACCACCGCCACCGGCCACCGCACCCCGCCTCACTGGAAGGGCCCGAAATATCTCAAGGGGAGGGCCGATCACCCGGTGGTCGAGGTCACCTGGGACGACGCCACCGCCTACTGCCGCTGGGCGGGAACCAGCCTGCCCAGCGAGGCCCAGTGGGAATACGCCGCGAGAGGGGCCGCCAAGAAGGACGCCCAGGGCAAGCTCAAGCCCAGCCCCGCCTTTCCCTGGGGCAACAACTGGGACCGCACACTCTGCAACAACTCGTCCTACCATTTCGGAAGCGACCTGCTCAGTGCCAAGGCATGGACCAAGTGGTACGAAGGCAAGCAGAAGGTCAACTATCCGTTGACGACCAAGGTCGGCTCGTTCCCCAGGTCCAGGAGCCCCTTCGGCATCGATGACATGGCCGGCAATGCCTGGGAGTGGTGTCTGGATTACCAGTTGCCCTACCAGACGGACACGCTGCCAACGAAGTCGACGCTGCGTTCTCGCCGTGGCGGATCGTGGGCCAATGTCGCACTGCATCTCCGCAGTGCCGATCGCCAGGGTGCCCCTGCCGGCAACCTGAATCTCTACACCGGTTTTCGCTGCGTGATGCCCGCCGACAAACCGCGGACCAGCGGTCCCGTCGACGTCCAGCAGGCCGGAGATCGTTTCGTCAACTTCGTGTTGAAGGAAATCAAGAATGCCACCAAGCGGCTGCCGGGGATCACACGGGCCGCCAACCGCGCAGCCGACCGCATCGTGCATCTCGACGGCAACCTGCTCTCCGCCGGCGACCAGAGCTTCTCGCTGGAACCGGTCTGGCGGGCCGGGGGAATCGGCTTCTCGAGGCAGTACACCCCCGAGGGTTCCGCCGCCGGCTTCAAGAAGCTCGACTCGCCGGAGGACAAGGTGCCGTACTACCGCACCAAGGGCTTCGTCGAACACTTCACCGTCAAGAAGGCCACGGCCAAGGACGTCGTGCTGCTGGGCTTCGAAAACGAGACCGAGGAACAAAAGCACGCGGTGCCGCTGGCTCGCCAACTGCTGGCTGAAAAGGCCCTGGTCATCTTCTTCGGATCGGCCCAGGGAGCCGCTCGACTGACAAAGGCCGTGGGTGCCAGTGAAAACCTGCTGACCATCACGCACACCGTTCCCGATGGCGGAATCCTCTCGGTCAAGGGATGGCCGAAGAAGATCTGCTCGGGTCGCAGCATCGCCAACCGACTCTACCTGTGGGCGTTCGAGGCCGAGTTGATCGGGGCGTTCCTGCGTCGCGGGAAGATGCCGGGAATCCTGCTCTCGGTGACCTATGAAAGTCCCCAGGTCTTCAACCAGCCACTGCTGAACAACTACAAGTTCGTCCCCGCGTTCAACGTCAGCCCGGTCGACGAAGGCCAACTCGGTCGCACCTACCTCGCTCACATCGACCGGATCGTCGGACGCATCCTTGACGGGCAACGGCACAAGTTCCGCAAGGCCGCCGGTTGGCTGGCCGAGGC
>DLVV01000100.1 GCA_003445035.1 Planctomycetaceae bacterium
ACATTCGATCCCAAGCCCGAGGCGCCGGCCGAGTACCGCGGCCCCTACGGAGTGATTCCGACCAGGCACTCCGGCATCTCGTTCTGCGAGAAGCTGCCACGGACCGCGCAGGTGATCGACAAGGCCGCGCTGATCCGCTCGATCACTCACACCACCAACGGTCACTATGTCGCCGCCCACTGGCTTTCGACCGGCTACCCCGGCAACATCAGCCCGCCGACTCACCCCTCCTCGGGATCGATTGTCAGCCACTTCCGCGGCGCCAACGACGCCGGACTGCCTCCCTACGTCCTGCTCTCGCACGAACAGACTCGCAACCCGGTGATCGGGGCGGTGATGGGCACCGGTTACCTGGGAGTCCAGCACGCGCCGTTCACCGTGTTGCAGGACCCCTATCGCGACGGATTCAAGCCCGAGAAGGTGGCCGAGGCGACGTCGAACCTGACGTTGGCCAACGACTTGACGATCGACCGCGTCGGTGACCGACGCAGCCTTCTGAAACAACTTGACCGCTTCGCCCGCAACGCCGATGCCAGCCGGCAGATGGAAGGCATCGACAAGTTCACCGTTGCCGCTCTGGACATGGTCACCAGTGGACGAGCTCGCGCGGCATTCGACCTGTCCCGCGAACCCGACCACGTCCGCAAGTTGTACGGCCCGCATCGCTGGGGCCAGATGGCGTTGCTGGCCCGTCGGCTGGTCGAATCGGGAGTGACTTTCGTCACGATCAACACCGCCCCCGATTCCCTCTGCTGGGACTGGCACCTCAACATCGTCGACGACAAGCGTCCCGCCGATGGTTCGGACGGTCCGTCCCGCGGCATGGAGCACCACGGCCCGCCCCTGGATCAGATGGTCAGTGCCCTGCTCACCGACATCTACCAGCGCGGCATCGACAAGAAGGTGATGCTGGTCGTCTGGGGCGAATTCGGGCGGACCCCGCGAGTCAACAAGACCGGTGGTCGCGACCACTGGGGCGCCCTGATGAGCATCCTGGTGGCCGGCGGCGGCCTGAAAGTCGGCCAGGTGATCGGTGCCTCCAACTCGAAGGGCGAAATGCCCTCCGAGCGGCCGATCCATCCCACCGACGTGCTGGCGACGATGTACCGCCACCTGGGGATCGATCTGAGCGGCGAGACGATCAACAACGCCGGCCGGCCGATCCCCCTGCTGCCCAGCGGCCGCCCGATCGCCGAGTTGATCTGAGCCTCTCTAGGCGATCACGTCGCGGATGACCCGGCCCGCGACGTCGGTCAACCGGAAATCGCGACCGTTGTAGCTGTACGTCAGCAGTTCGTGATCCAGTCCCAGCAGGTGCAGGATCGTGGCGTGCAGGTCATTGATGTGCACACGGTTCTCAGCAGCCCGGAAACCGACGTCATCCGAAGCCCCGTAGGTTGTGCCGCCCCGGATCCCGCCTCCGGCCATCCAGGCCGTCAGGCAGTGTGGGTTGTGATCGCGACCGGGCTTCTTGCCCGTCTGGGCCACGGGCAACCGACCGAACTCACCACACCACACCACCAGTGTCTCGTCGAGCAAGCCCCGCTGGGCCAGGTCCGCCAGCAGCCCGGCCACCGGACGATCGGTCTCACCGGCAAACTGCGAGTGGTTTCCCCGGATGTCACTGTGCCCGTCCCAGCTCCGCTGATTCTCGTTCCCGCCGGAATACAGTTGCACGAATCTCACGCCTCGCTCGACCAGTCGCCGAGCCACCAGGCACTGGCGGGCGAAGTGATCGCACCGCTTGTCACCGATGCCATACAGGCCCTGCACCTGTTTGGTCTCGGTCTCGATCGCCAACGCCTCGGGAGCCGCCGACTGCATTCGATAGGCCAGCTCGAAACTCTGAATCCTCGACGCCAGTTCACCGCCGGCCGCAAGCGATCCGTCTCCGAGCGTGTTGAGTTGCCTCAGCAGGTTCAACTGGTTGCGTTGCGAGAGATCGGTCATCAGAGGGGGGCGTTGGAGATTGTCGATCGGAGCCCCCTGGGGCCGCAGGTGTGTCCCCTGGAACACTCCGGGCAGGAACCCCGCGCTCCAGTTTGCCGCGTGCCCCTTGGGCAATCCCCGACCCTTCGGGTCACTCATCACCACGAACGCCGGCAGATCCTGGCTGCTGCTGCCCAGCCCGTAGGTGACCCACGACCCCACGCACGGCAGTCCCATCCGAGGCATGCCACAGTTCATCATGAACAGAGCCGGCGAGTGGTTGTTCGACTCGGTGTGAACAGAATGCACAAACGCCATCCGGTCGACGTGATCCCCCAGGTGCGGAAAGATCGATGAGATCCGCTTGCCACATTCTCCCCGAGCGTGGAAGGGAAATGGCGACGCCATCAGGTTGCCCACCGAGTTCCGGAAAAACCCCGTGGTGTTGTCGAACTTGGGGTCGAATGTCTTGATCGACATCCCGTCGCGGCGGACAAGCCCGGGCTTGAAGTCCCAGGTGTCGACCTGGCTGGGGCCACCGTTGACGAAAATCCAGATCACCTGACGGGCACGACCGGGGAAGTGAGTCTGCTGAGGAGCCAACGGGGCCAGCCCCCGTCGGCCCAAACCGGATGCCGCCCGTGCCTCCGGGCCCAGCAGCCCTTCGGAATGGAGGAGGCCCGAGAGCCCGACCACGCCGAAACCGGCACCGGCCCGCGCCAGGATGTGGCGACGCGACAGCAGCGCGGCCGCCTTGCGGTCGTCGGTGACAGGTTCCATCGGATGCTCCTTGCAAACCGTCGACTGGACAGCCGGCGATCTCAGTCAACGTAAATGAACTCGTTCATCCCCAGCAGCGCCTGGCACAGATCGACCCGCGCTGTGCGAACCGGGTCGGTCCGCCCCGCCCCCCGATAAATGCGTTCCTGCCGTTCCAGGAACACCATCACCGCGGCCTGTTCGTCAGGACGAGGCATCCGCCCCAGCGACAGTTGCCAGGCACGGCCGATCGCCCGCACGGGATCGGCCGGCAACCGATCGGCCAGGCTCCCGGCGTATCCGCGACCGGCCGGACTGTTCATGAAAGCCAGGGCCTGGGCAGCGGTGGTCGTGTTGGCTCGGCGGCCGATGCTGCCCAGGTGTTCGGGCCAGTCAAACAACATCATCGTCGGCACCAGTCGGCTCCGCTTGACCTTCAGGAAGACGCTGCGACGCAGGGAGTTCTCATCGAGCGTACCCGGGCCGTACATTCCGGAATCGAGTCGTCCCGAGACGCTCAGCAAGGCGTCGCGGATCGCCTCGGCCTCGAGCCGCCTTCGCGGTCGATGCCACCAGAACCGGTTCTCGAGATCCCGGTCGCGACGGCTGTCATCGCCGCGACCGTCCTGGCAATAGACACTGCTGGTCAACAGCAGGCGATGAATCGGCTTCAGTCGCCAGCCGCTGTCGAGCAATCTCTGGGCCAGCCAATCGAGCAGTTTCGGGTGAGTGGGATCCTCGCCCTGTGTCCCAAAATCATTGGGAGTGGCAACCAGGCCACGACCGAAGTGGTGATGCCAGAGGCGATTGACGATGACCCTGGCCAACAGGTGGCCGGCTCCGCTGTCGGTGTCGGTCATCCAGCGAGCCAGTGACGCGCGACGAAAGGAGGTCGTCGGTTTCCTGCCCGCCGGAGGCTTCACCTGCCAATGTGAAGTCCTGGTGCCGGGTCGGACCAGCACCTGGAGATACCCCGCATCGGCGGCACCGTGTTTCTGGTGAACGTCGCCACGGGCGAGGAAGAACGTCTGCTTGTAGAAGTGAGGAAACCCGCGGCTGTCGGCATGATGCTTGAGCTTGGGGAGGCCCTCGCTGGTGACCAGCACCTTCTGATCGGTGGAGTGCCACGGGGCTCGAGTGGACACCTCGCCGCGGATCGTTGTCGTGAAGGCCGACGCCAGGCGGTAGTAGTCCTGCGAGGGGATCGGGTCGTACTTGTGGTCATGACACCGTGCGCAGCCGATCGAAAGTCCCAGGAAGGCGACCCCGGTGGTGGTGACCATGTCGTCGAGTTCGTCGTACCGAGACGACTCGAACTCCGCTTCGGTCAACTGGCTGGGGAACAC
>DLVV01000168.1 GCA_003445035.1 Planctomycetaceae bacterium
CGCACGGCCAGCCTCTGGGCACGTCCACCCGAGAGGTCTATGATGGAGATGATCTGCCGTCACCCGAACTGCGGGCCAAGGAATCCCTCCTCATGCACCATCTGCGATTGCCGTGGCTCGTGCTCGCCGCCGCCACCCTGGCGGTCGTCGCCGCAACACCACCCTGCCCCGCCCAGTTCGGTTTTGGCGGTGGCGGAGGAATGGGCGGAGGAGGTTTTGGCGGCGGGGGCCAGGGCGGAGGAGGAGGTGGAGGTTTTGCCGGTGGTGTCAAAGTCGACGCCGCGGGCGTCGTTTCGACGCGGTTTGCGACCAGCCGTGCCCACCTGCTGGCTCACAAGAAGGCCAAGGCCCTGGCCAAGAAACATCTCGCCGGTGACATCAACCGGCAGAGTCCGCTGCGCAAGATTTCCCTGGTCCGGCTTGAACGGGCCTGTGCCCGGTTCGAGGGGAAGAAGACGCCCGTTCCACTGGATATCCAGTTCCTGGCCGGGCTGCAGCGAATCGACTACCTGTTCGTCGATCCCGACGGAAAGGACCTCGTGATTGCCGGACCGGCCGAGGGTTTCGCACCCGACGCCGAAGGACGCGTGGTCGGTGTCACGACCGGACGCCCGCCATTGAGGATCGACGACCTGATGGTCGCCTTGCGGACGATCAACTCGACCCGGGACCTGGGTGTCTCGATCGACCCGGTTCCCGATCGACTCGAGCAGGCCCGGCGCTACCTGCAGCGCAACAGCTCAGCCGCGTCGGTGTCGGCCATCCGTCGTCGGTTCAAGCAATTGGCCAAGATCCTCGGCCCCCAGTCCATCCGGGTCTGGGGCGTGCCACCCGACTCGCACTTCGCACAGGCCATGGTCGATGCCGATGTCCAGATGAAGTACATCGCCCTGGGACTACAGCGGCCGAAGGTCGCCGGACTGCGCAGCCATCTCTCGCTGATCAAGCCACAGGGAAACTCGATGCAAAGGTGGTGGGCCACTCCACTCTATGAGGCCATCTACACCACCGACGATCGGCTCGCATTTCAACTGACCGGTCAACGCGCCCAGATTCTCTCCCAGGAAGAATTGCACGGGGCCGGTGGTCGCCGAATCGATGCGGCCACCACGCGGGTCACGACACGCCAATTCGCCAGGATCTTCACAGACAAGTTCTCGCAGTTGGCCAAACAGTCACCGGTCTTTGCCGAATTGCAGAACCTGATCGATCTCAGCATTCTCGCAGCACTGCTCCGCAAGGAACGACTGCCGCAACGGGTCGGTTGGGCAATGACGTTCTTCCTGGCGGCTGACCGGGCCAAGGTGGCCAAGGGCTCAATACCCAAACAGATCTCGTCCATCTACAACACCCGCAATATTCGAGGCCGAGTGGTCCTGGGGCTGGTTTCCGGCGGAGTGGTGCTCCGCCCGCAACAGGCCATCAACCGCATCCCGACAAAGATCTCCGACGATGACCAGTTCGACCAGCGCCGCCTGAAGGCTCTCAAAACCATGCCCCCTCGCCAACACCCATGGTGGTGGGACTGATCGTCACGATCTCCCTCCCCCATCATCGTCCCCGCCCCCGAGCAGTTCACTCCACCGGACCGACACCGATGAACGACTCCCCCCTGCTGAACCCCTCCGACGACGCATCCGCATCCTCCGGCCAAGCCGGCAACCACGATTCCCCGTGGATCCACGAGACGACGGCCGAGTCGTTCGAGCAGGACGTGATGGTGCGATCTCAGCAGGCCCCCGTGGTGGTCGACTTCTGGGCCCCGTGGTGCGATCCCTGTCGCCAGTTGGCGCCGTTGCTCGAGAAACTCGTCACTGAAGCGGCCGGCCGCTGGCACCTGGTGAAGGTCAACATCGAAGATTGCCAGGACCTGGCCACGGCCTTCCAGGTCGAGTCGATCCCGTTGCTGGTCTCATTTCTGGGAGGTCAACCAGTCGACAGTGTGCCGGGAGTTCCGACCGAAGAGCAGCTCCGCGAATGGCTGTCCCGATTCGTCCCCTCGGAGGTCTCGGTCCTGATGGCCGACGGCGAGGAACTGGAGTCCGAGGACCCGGCCGGAGCGGCAGCGAAGTACCGCGAGGCGCTGGTGCTCGAACCGGACAACGCCGCTTTGAAGATCCACCTGTCCCGCGCGGCAATCACCCTGGGCGACAACGCCGGCGCGGCCTCGCTGATCGCAGACCTTGAGCAAAGAGGCTTCCTCGAACCCGAAGCCCAGTCGCTGAAGGACCAGCTCGACATCAGCACCTCGGCCAGCGAATCCGGTGGAGTCAGCCAGGCGCGGGAGGCCTCCGAGGAATCCCCCGATGACCTGGACCTGCAATTGAAACTGGCCGAAGCCCTTGCAGCGGAGCGGCAGTTCGAGGAGGCGTTCGAAATCTGCCTGGACATTGTCGCACGCGACCGTGACGGCGCCGGCCAGCGGGCCCGCGATGCACTGGTCGTCTGTTTTGGGATGCCCACGGCCAACCCCGAACTGGTCAGCCAGGCCCGCCGCAAATTGGCCACCCTGCTCTACTGATCCTCCACCTGGCGGATCATCCGAGCGTGGGAACCACTTCGGCCAGCGGCTAAGATGGATGCCAGCGACATGCCACCCTCCAGAGGTC
>DLVV01000250.1 GCA_003445035.1 Planctomycetaceae bacterium
GGGTGTCAAACCGGAGCCGGGAACTGATGTGGGATCTGATAGACTCAACGGACCATGCTTCGCCGAACTCACTGGCCACTGCTGGCCATTTTTCTGTTGACCGGTCCGGGCCGGGCATCCGCGGCCGATCCGCAGGCGAAACCACTCGCGACACGCTTCCGCCGCCCGATCGCCCTGGCCACCGTCGACAACGGACGACAGTTCCTGGTCGCCAACCGCGACAGTGGAACGATCAGCCGTGTCGATATCCCGGCCAGGCGAGTCCTCGACGAAACGCACGTCGGCAAACGCCTGGCGGACCTGGTCCTGGTGCCTGGCGGAGACCACGTCCTGGTTGCCGATGCCGGTGGACGTCAGTTGATTCTCTGCCGTCTCGGGAACGGGCCTCCGCAACCCTCGATCCGCATCGACCTGCCGGTGGAACCCACCCGATTGGCCATCGATCGCGACGGCCGACGCGTGGCAGTGACATCCAAGTGGGCCCGACGACTGGTCCTGTTCGATCTCCCGATCACTCCCTCATCGAAACCCCGCCTGTTGCCGCTGCCGGTGCCCGGACGGCACCTGCTTTGGCTTCCGGGAACTGACTCGGTGGTGGTCGCTGACGCTTTCGGCGGACAACTGGCCGTTGTTGACGCCGCGGCCACCCGGGTGCAATTCGTCCACCGCCTTTCGGGCCACAACATCGGTGGCCTGGCACTCTCGCCCGACGGTCGCCGCCTGATCATCTCCCACCAGGTCCTCAACTCGGCCGCTCGCACGACCAACAACGACGTGTTCTGGGGCCTGTTGATGACCAACAATCTCCGTCGCATCCCGACAAAGGAACTGCTTTCGAATGATCCTTTGCCCATTCGACGTCAATCGGTCGTGATGCTCGGCCAGGCCGGTCACGCCGCCGGTGACCCTTCGGGACTGTCGATTCGACCGGACGGTTCGTTCGTGGTGGCCCTGTCGGGTGTGCACCAGGTCGGCATCGGGCATCCCGGGCGATTCGAACTGACCCGGATCTCGACAGGACGGCGTCCGACCGCCCTGTGGCTGTCTCCCGACGCGCGGCGGGCCGTCGTGACCTCGACACTCGACGACCGTCTCGACCTCATCGACCTCGAACACGCCCGACCCCTGGCCGGCATTTCGCTGGGTCCGCAACCCGAACAGACGTCATTCGAACGCGGCGAGCGACTGTTTTTCGACGCCGGCCTGTCACGGGACGGGTGGATGAGCTGCCACAGTTGCCACATCGACGGCCACACCAACGGACTGCTGGCCGACACGCTCGGTGACGGTCACTACGGCAACGCCAAGCGGGTGCTTTCGCTGCTGGGCACCCTGGACACCGGTCCCTGGGCGTGGGACGGCCGAATGGGCACCCTCCGCGACCAGACCGTGCACTCGGTGACGACGACCATGCGCGGCACCCGCCCGACACCCGTCCAGGTCAACGACCTGGTCACCTACATCAGCGGACTCGAACGCCCCGCACCGGGCCGGGCCGCCGGTTCGCCGGGTCAACGGCTGTCGATAGCCCGGGGCCGTCGGCTGTTTGACACGCTCGACTGCCGCCGCTGTCACACTCCTCCACTGTACACCTCTCCGGACACCTACGACGTCGGCCTGGGCGGCCCCAAGGCCAACCCGCCGTCACTGCGAGGAGTCTCCCAGCGACGGCGGCTGTTCCACGACAACCGCGCCAAGTCGATCGAGGAAGTCCTGGAGCGATTCGAACACCAGTTGCCCAGAAAGATCACCGACGGGGAACGACGGGATCTGGTGCGGTTCCTGGAGAGCTTGTAGACGGACGGCCCGACTCGCGAGCTGTCACCACCTCCACCAGTGCCGCGGCGATCAGGGCGTGCCCCTTGACCGTCGGGTGGCAGTGGTCGACGAACAGCTCTCGCACTCCTCCCGCGGCCATCCGCCGGAACTCGGTCTCCAGCGGACCCTGGAATAACTCGGCCACGCTCACCAGCGTGCCTCCGGCATCGGCCGTCGCCCGTCTGATCGTCTCGATCACCGCCGGATTGGACCGCGTACCCCGGCGATCCCGACGGTTGGCTTCGACCAGCGCCGCTCTCCCCTCTTCGATTCGACCACGACCCAGCAGGCTCAGGCCATTCCAGAAATGGGCCAGCGCATAGTGCTCGTCCAGTGCGATCATCGTCTCGGCCGTCTCACCCAGCCCCTGCCAGTCCCGGCCCTTGAACTGCCGTTCGGCGTCGTGGTCCAGTTGACCCCATTGACCGGATCCCACGTCGGCCTCCGAGCCGTGGACCGAATCGCCCGGCGGGGACAACAGGTTGGGCACCGCCGGCACGATCACCACGCGGGCTCCGGCCCGTCGGCCCACTTCGACGATCCGCATCACGTGCTCGCGCAGCAACGTCATCCGCAACGACACTTCGGCCTCCGACTTGATCAACGGGTAGTTATTGTTCCCGAAGAACTCGGCCGGCAACTGGCTGCGGACCATGTTGGCCGGCTCCCCCAGCAAGGCCCTCGCCCCGTTGATCACCCGCAGGCTGCGGGCCAGTTCACCCGCCTGCTCCATCCTCGCCACCAATCCCTCGGGATCGTAGAAGACGTTTTCGAGAAACTCGTTGTGCCCCATGTAGACCAGAAACCAGTCCGGTGAGAACTCCGCCGCGCGACGCGCGATGGCCAGCACGCGATGGCTGCCGAAGGCCGGGTAACCCCCATTGATCACCTCGACCCGCCTGCCATTCTCACCGAGTGACTCGGCCATCAGATCAGGGAACGACCGGTGGACACGAAAGCCGTACGTGCACGATCCGCCCAGGGCGAAGATCCGCAGTGTGCCCTCCGGCTTGGGCTGCTCGATCTCGTTATCCCACTCGGAAAAGAAGCTGGTCCCAGCTGCGAAGCCGACAGGGTTCAACCGGGTGCTTGTGTCAGGAAACAGCCCGGTGACACGAAACGCCAGTTCCAGCACCAGCAGCAGCAGGAAAGGCAACGAGACCGCCAGCAGTTTCATCCGCCGGGAACCTCGGCGGCCCGGTTCAGGACCGGTCTCTTCGGTCAACGGATCGGTCGCCTGGTTCATGGACTCGGCTCGAAGTCCCGTGCGAGACGAGGGTCAAGACGTCGGAGTTGCTCGACGGCGGTGTCAAATCCGGATTGGTTGTTCCTGAGCAACTCGACACGGGCCAGGTGAAACCACGCGGCGGAGAACCGGCTGTCGGTTGCGACGGCCGCCTCGAGCTGTTCAACCGCCTCATCGTAACGTTCTCGATCTGTCAGCCCCAACGCCAGGTTGACCCGGGCCCGCGGCAACCAGGGAGCCAGACGCACCGCCTGTCGTGCCGCATCGAACGCCTCGTCGTGTTTCGCCTGGACCTGCAATTCGACCGACAGGTTGACCCAGGCGTCGGGGAATTCGTTGTCGACGGCAATCGCCTCGCGGTGCCGACGCTCGGCGAGCTTGTGGCTTCCCGCCGCACCCAGCTCGTTGCCCAGGCTGGTCAGCGCCAGCGGAGACCGGGGGTTCTTGGCGACGGTGTCGGTCCAGAGGTTCGCGTTGTCCAGAAACACCGGACCGCGAACCCAGGCCAGGCCCAGCAGGATCAACAACGCCGCGCCACCAAGAGTGGGGTACCGGCGAGTGACCATCAGCCAGGCGGCCGCAACCAACAGCGGAATACTGGCCAGGTACTGGAAGTGATCGGCGACAAACGAGAACTGCATGGGGTAGATGTCAACAAAGCCGAGGGCGGGAGCCAGCGTACCGACAAACAGCAATCCCGCCGCCAGTGGACCGCGGCCGACCCGAGATCTCTGACACCATAGCGCGAACAGCACCAGCACCGCGGCCAGCGGGTAAATCCACTGGAGGATTGAGGCCGAGTCGATCGTCCAGCGGGGATAAATGAAGGCCAGTTCGGTCGGCCAGAACAGCTTTCCGGCGTAGAACCAGATCGCCCGCCCGGCGACCAAAATCCGATCGAGTGCCGAGAGGCCCAGATCGAGGTGTCCCGCCCCGATGTGGCGTTGCTCGCTCCAAACCGTCACCAATCCCATCGGCACCGCAAGCAACAGCATTGGCAACACGCTCAGCCACTCGCGGCGACCGACCCGCCCCCCCTGCCACCAACAGATCACCAGCCACGCCGCCGGCAGTGTGACGGTGACCGTCTTGGAGAACAGTGCCGCGGCGAAGAACCCAACAGCCAGCCACCACCGGCGACCGGCCGTCCCCGGTTCCGCACGCCACCAACTCAGCCAGGCAACTGTCGACAACAGGGCGAACAGTCCCGAGAGCACATTCTTGCGTTCACTGATCCATGCCACGCTCTCGACATGGACCGGGTGCACGGCGAACAGGGCCGCTGCCAGCCACGCTCCCGAGACCCCCAGTCCCGCCAGCAACCTCCACAACACAACCACCGAAGCGACGTGCAACAGGATGTTGACCGCGTGGTAGCCAGTGGGGTTGTCACCCCAGAGACGGTACTCGAGCCAGAAGCTGGAGTGGGTCAGCGGATAGTACTGGGGAACGCTTCCGGGTTCGAACCAGATCGTCGGGAGCCCCCCCGGATCAACCACCGCGCGACTCTCGGTAACGTGGGCGTCGTCATCCCATATGAACGCACCACCGAAGCCAGGCAAGTGGGCCACCACGGACAATCCGATCAGCAACCCGGTGGCCACTCGTGGGTTGACTCGCAGCGATTCGCCGTTCTTGGCCACCCGGAAGTCCTGTTGCCGATGGGAACTGGTCGGTTCGAGCATACGCCATCAACGCCAGGGCAACCAAGACCGTGTCACCGGGTTCGACGCCCTCGCCCACCGCTCTCGGCGCGATCGCCGAGCTTGCATTAGACTCACCCGCGTGACTGTCAACTCGCCCCCCCGGCCCGCTCGGCGCACGCCACTGGGCAAACGCCTGCTGCTGGCCGCTGCCACTGTCGTCGGCATGCTCGTTGTCGCCGAAGTGATCCTCCGCATCGCCGTTCCCGAACCCACCACCATCCGTTTCGCCCAGGACACCCAGGAACTGCAACAACTCCAACTGGACCGATTCGGTGACGTGTTGGTCAACGATCCCGTTCGGTTCTGGCAGCTGGCGCCCCACAGCCAGCTGCCCGAATCCGGATCCGAAAGCGACGGGCCATTTTTCGGAGTGATCTCCAACGGGCAGGGCTTTCGCGAGAATCACGAAATCGCACCCGGGAAGCCTGGCGGGGAAACCCGCATCCTGTTCCTGGGCGACTCCTGCACCTTCGGCTACGGAGTGGATTGGGACCAGACGTACGTGGCCGTGTGCGAAGACCGTCTCAACAAACGATCCGAGGACCGGCGGTTCGAGTGCATCAATGCGGGTGTCCCTGGCTATTCGCTGTACCAGGGCTTGCAGGTGCTCGATGACGAGGGCCCTCGGGTGAGACCGGACGTGGTGGTCGCCTGTTTCGGATTCAATGACCGTTCCGAATGGGATGGCATGAGTGATCTGCAACACGCCGCCCTGGCACCCCCGGGCTGGATGTCCGGCTGCCGCCTGGCCGGCCGTCTGTGGCGTTTGGCCCATCCGCCTTCGGCTCACAGGACTTCTGCTCGAAGACCACGGGTTTCTCCCGACGAATTTCGCGGCCTGTTGACCCGCATCCGGACCCGCACCCGGCAACTCGGCGCCCGCCTGGCGCTGATCTCGTGGTGCGAACGCTTCCAGGTGACCGACGATCGCGACGAACGAACACCCTGGCAACAGGAACTCGACCGATTTGCCCGACGGCACCGGGTTCCGATGCTGGACCTGGTCCCACTGCTGCAACGGTGGGCCGACGAGCCGGGCCAGACGCCACAGTTTCTGGATATCGTCCACGCCACACCGGCCACGCACTCGCGAATCGCCGGCCGGGTGATCGAGACCCTGGAACCGGTGCTCGGTGGGGGGGGATCACCGGAATGACAAACGGGGCCCGCAGCGATTCGAACCGACCGGCGGCTCCTGCCGGTCGGCGGCCGCGACTGTTGGCCACCGCCATCGGCCTGATCGTTGCGGTGCTGGTCGCCGAGACAACGTTGTGGCTGACCAACCAGCCCCGCTTCCCCGTACCACACACTTTCCCGCCCCAGTTCATGCTGGTCGGTGAACCCGACGCCGAGGGGTGGATTCGCCACGTCAACAAGCCATCGACGACAATCCGATTCCGCTACGAATCGGACCCGCGAGGATATTTCGGCACCGACCGGACCGTCGGTCACACCACCAACTCACTGGGTTTTCGCGGCGGAGAATTTCCGCTGGTGGAAACACGCGACGGAAAAATCGAAGCCATCGGCGAAAAACCCGACGGTGTGCTGCGAATTGTGTTTCTCGGCGACTCGGTGACATTTGGTGAGGGCGTGCACGATTCTGACACATTTGTCGAGCGAGTGGGCCGGCGACTGAGCACCCGGTTGGATTGCCCCGTCGAGGTCTACAACTTCGGTGTCGGCGGTCACAACACATCCGACGCCCGATGGGTCTGGCAACGATACGCCCACCATCTCGATCCCGACCTGGTCGTCTACACCTTCGTACTCAACGACGCTGAACCACGGCTGTTTCGGCTCGAGCAGCCATCCGGACAACCCACTCGCATTCCCCGTTCGTTCGAAGCCCGGTGGACAGAATGGACCAGCCAACCCGAAGGCTGGTGGACCGGATCGCGATTGGCCCGCCTGGCATGGAAACTCCAGGCCGGCTGGAAACTGGACCGCAAAACGCTCGGGTATTACCGCGAGTTGAACGCGTCGGATTCCCCGCACTGGCACACCTGTCGTGAACAACTCGAGGCCCTGCAACTGGTCGAGCCAACGCCGGTGGTCGTGGTATTTCCCATGCTGTTCGATTTGGCAACTCACCCATTCCGCCCGGTGCATCTTGAGATCACCGACGCCTGTTCACAGGCCGAGATCATCGATCCCTGGGAAACCCTGGCCCGTCGTGCCGGCAACAACACGCCGGAGCTGTGGGTCCATCCGACCGACATGCATCCCAACGAAATCGCACACAAGTTCACCGCCGGGGTGATCACCCAGCGGTTGGAAACACTGCTGCGGGATCAGGAACAACCCGACTCAGTCCCCTGAGGTCGTTGGAGCCGGCAGGAACTCCCTGGGCACCTTGCAGACCATCGTATAAGCGGGGTCGAACATGTTGCCCAGGTCGTATCTGACGCACTGGGCCAACAGCAGGTTGGCCCCCAGCGGGTCGAGTCCGTAGTCCTGCACCAACCACCTCAGCATCTCGGTCGTCGCGTTCTGGGTCGCTTCGTCCAACGGCCTGGCATTGCCCGCGGTGAATATCTCGTCGTCGTTTTCGCCCCGCGGCCAGCCGATTTCGTGGTCTTTGATCAAGTCGAGCGTCACTCGAACGTCCATCGAAATCTCCAGCCCCGAACCGACAATTTCGCCATCACCCTGCAGGGCGTGCCCGTCCCCCAGGAAGAACAGCCCCCCGGACTCGAAGACCGGGAAGTAGACGGTCACACCCTGACGAAAACCACGGTAGTCCATGTTCCCGCCGTGTTCGGCGGAAGTGGCCGTCGAGATGGCCTGCGTCCCCTTGGCCGCCACGCCAAAGCAGCCGATCATCGGATCCAGCGGCAGGGTGATGTGGCCGAGTTTCGATTCGGGGGTCGTCAGCGTGGCGGTCCCCTGATCGACATCAACATCCCACTCGGCCATCCCCGCCTCGGGCAGCTCGCGGACAAAATCGGGCCGCACAACGTTGGCTGCCACGCTGGTTCCGCAGAAGGCCCAGTCGCGGTTGGGAACGATCGAGTCGAGCTTCACGACCAGCGTGTCACCCGGCTCGGCCCCGTCGACAAAGAACGGACCCGTCTGAGGATTGCCACGAGGTGTGACCTGGTCGCGGTTGGCATCTCGGCCACGGGCATCGACGGTCGTCGTGACGATCGAATCACCGGGCTGAACCGTCAACACCGGCTCGTGAGGCCCCAGGGTGGTGAAGTAGTGAGTCGGTGTAAACTGGTGTTCCATGGCCGAGTATTTCCGGATGGTTTTGGAGATCGATGAGTCAGGGGTCGTGTCGCCCCGCTGACGGTCTCAGACGCGACGAAACTTCTGCAGCGTCGGACAGTCGGCTTCGACCAGGCCTTTCGGAACAGCGGCCGAGGCAATCACCTCAGAGGTGTAAATGTCCCCGTTGGCATCGACCCAGATGTCGTGAGGAGCGGCAAAATCGCCCGGTTCGTACGGGTTCGCCCCGCCCCCGAATCGTGACAGCAATTCCCCCGATCGGCTGAAGATGCTGACCCGCCCGCCGGTGTCGTCGAAACGCTGGTCGTTGAGTCCCGCGTGCCATCCCAGTTCGGCGACATAGACCACGTCGTCGCCGTCAATGAACACCTCGCAGGGACGGGCCACGTCGGTCCAGGCCTCGATGAACCCCCCGTCAGCGTCGAACAGCTGGATCCGGCTGTTTTCACGATCGCAGGCAAAAACCGTCCCGTCGCTGGAAACGTCGATCCCGTGCGGCAAGTGAAATTCACCGTCACCATCACCGGGCGTCCCCCAGCTGATCTCGTACTCGCCCTCAGCCGAGAACCTGTGGACCCGACAGTTGCCGTACCCGTCGGTGATGAACAGGCGGCCGTCGGGCGCCACTGCGAGATTCGTCGGCAGGTTGAACGGACCGGCCGGCTGCCGGATCGTCAGGTAGTCCATGTTTTCGACGCCCGTGTCACTGCCCTCACCGGCAATTCCCAGCGTCTGTTCACGACGGCCATCGGTGGTATAACGATGGATCACGTGACCGTGATCATCGGTCAGCCAGATCCGGTCGTCGTCGGTGATCCAGATTCCGTGTGGCCGCTCGAACTGGCCCTCACCCCAACTGCCCACAAAGCTGCCGTCCGAGGAGTAGACGATGACGGGATGTTCGCTGCGATTGAAGGCGTAGAGGTTCCCAGCCGAATCGGTGGCTGCTCCGACCACCTCCCCGTAATTCCACCCCTCGGGCAACTGGTCCCACCCGGGGAGAGGTTCGTAACGGTAGTCGCCCTGTCCCACGGTGCCGGCGGTGTTTTCGTTTTCAGTCGTCATCTCGATGATCTCTCCAGGTGAGCAAAACAGTCTGTGGTGTCAGTTGTTCGTCAACAGCTTTTCTCGGTCGGCGATCCCACCGAACCGTTCAGATCCCCCGGAATCCGGGGCGCCGGGGATCGGTGGGAGTCGTTGCATCAACACCGGGATCCGCTCGACACCGATTGCGTGAGCGGGGGACCGACATTATCGTGAAATCATGTCGCGATGGAGACGAGATTTCCAGCAAGGTCACTGCCCCGGTCACGGACATCACTCTCCTGCCGTCCGACGAATGCCGTCGACCGAACGACAACCATCACAAGCCACGGAGCACAACTAGATGGCCGGCCGTTTCCGGGGACCTCTGATCGTCACTTCACTGGTGCTGGCCGGTGGCGTGCTGGTCGTGCTGATGTGTGCGGGGCTGGTCGAGCGAAAGCCGGTCCTCAGCGACGCCGACAGCGTGCTGGCCAGGGCCAAGAAGGCACTCGACCGTCGCGACTTTCGCGAAGCCGAGAAACTGGCCCGCGACGCCCTGGACAAAGGCACGACAATCCAGGGAGGAGCCTGGATCGTCAGCGGCGAGGCCATCGTGCAACAGGGGCGATTCGAGGAGGCGGTCGAGTGTTTCCTACAGGTGGTGAAGCTGAGCAAGCAGCCGGACCGCCAGGCGATGGCCCACGCGCTGGCCGGCGATGTGCTCGCCCGACGATTGCACCGTTTGGGTGAAGCCGAAAAACACTACCGGCAGGCCCTGGAGCTGGACCCCAACCAGGACAACGCGCGACGCGGACTTATCACCCTGCTGGCCGCCGAGGGGCGACGGCAGGCGGCCGAGGAGATCCTGCTGAGCGTGATCCGTGACGCCAAGGCCACTGAACAGCATCTGTTTCTGCTGGGCAACTCAGAATGGGTCATCAACTCGCTGTCGTTCAAGACTCGCGAGGGAGAAAAGAAGGTCCAGCGTCACAAGTTCCTCGAGCAAGCCAGGCAAGCCGTCCCTGACGACCCGGTCCCGGTAATCGGGCTGGCGCGCCTGGCTGACGTCAAGAACCAGTCAGCCCGGGCCATCGAACTCCTGGAAGGCGTGTTGGCCACCGACCCCGATCAGACCGAGGCCTGGGCCATGCTCGGGCAACTGCTGGCTCGCACCGGAAACGCCCGCCGGTTTCTCGACTGGAATTCCCGTGTGCCCGAATCAGCCGAACAGGACGCACGGACCTGGTTCGCTCGAGCCACCTGGGCGAAACACCAGGATGAGGACCGCGTGGCGGCACGCTGCCTGTGGGAATGTCTCAACCGGGACCCCAACCACCTGGCCGCCAATCTCCAGCTGGCCCAGTCCCTGGATCGGCTTGGCCGCTCCGGCGATGCCAATCACTTCCGCCGCCGTGCCGCCGACCTCTCGGAACTGGTCACGCTACTCCGTGGCCTGGCAGGCGATCCGCGTTTCGGCGAGGCACGGACCGAGCAGCGAGTTCAGCGACTCGTCGAGTTGAATCGGCAGATGGGACGGGCCTGGGAAGCGGTGGCGTGGTCGATGTTCGTGTTGCGCAACAACCAGGACCTCCAGTGGCCCAAAAAACACCTCGAAGACCTTCGGCCCTACATCGAAAAGAAGGGCACCCCGCGAACCATCAAGCTCTTCACCCCGCTGTCCCGTGTCGACCTCTCGGATCTTCCTGCCCCCCAGTGGACCGACGACACCACGGCCGCAAAGCCGGACACCGGCCCCGAGAAGACCGCCTTTGGTCCAATCACCTTCCGAGAAGACGCCCGGGCAACCGGACTCGACTTCCTCTACTACAGCGACGCAGCCGATCCGATCGAGAAGAGCCGATTGCCCGAGACGATCGGGGGCGGTGTGGGAGTGATCGACTTCGACGGCGATGGTTGGCCCGATCTCTACCTGGCCCAGGGCAGCCACAAGCCGGTCGACCCGAATCAGCCGACCACGCGGCCGCTGGTGAAAGCCCCGCAAACCCCGCCGCGTGACCGTCTCTTCCGGAACACCGCCGACGGCCGGTTCGAGGATGTCACCAGCCAGGCCGGCGTGCTCCAAACGGCCTATGGACAGGGGGTGAGTGTCGGGGACGTCAACAGTGACGGTTTTGACGACATCCACGTGGCCAATGTTGGAGGCAACCGCCTGCTGATCAACAACGGCGACGGGACCTACAGCGACGAGACC
>DLVV01000310.1 GCA_003445035.1 Planctomycetaceae bacterium
CCCGTCGGCATCCGGGGTCTCTGGAGTCCGCAGTCGACCAACGTGCCCGGCACGTTCATCACCGAAAAGATGCCGTTGCTGGCTCGGATGATGGACAAGGTGGCCGTCGTCCGGTCGTGGAAAGGCGCCAGCGGAAGTCATGGCGATGCCTCCAAGCACGCCATGAGCGGCGTGTTGCCCCGGTCCCGCAATCAGCAGTACTTCCCGAACTTCGGGTGCATCGCCAGCACGGTGCTGGGAACCCGGCAGCCGGGCATCCCGTCCTACGTCGGTGTTCCCGTTGCGGCTCGATACACGACGCCCTCCGGATATCTCGGTCCGGCCTACTCGGCCTTCGATGTCGACGGCGACCCCAGTGCGAAGGATTTCCAGATCGATGGCCTGCGGTTGCCGCGGGGACGGTTCGAAACACGACGAAGCCTGCTCGACCAGGTCGACAATCTTGGACGCCTGGCGTCCTCGGGAAATAACACGCTCTCGGTCCACGACAATCTGTTCGAGGAAGCTGTGACCACTCTGACCAGCGGTGCCATTCAGAAGGCGGCGAAGCTGGACGAGGAATCCCTGGCGGTGCGTCAGCGGTACGGCATGAACATCTACGGCCAGCGAGTGCTGCTGGCCCGCCGGATGATTGAAGCCGGTGCCCGGTTCGTGACGGTCAATCACGCCGTGCAGGGCGGCCTGTTCGGGAAGGGTTTGACCAACGGGACGTGGGACAACCACGGCTGGCTGTTTGATTCGATGATGTCGTTCGGCTCGCGGCCGGCCGCCGTCGGCAAGGACCAGACGTGGCACGAATACAAGGGCCCCGGCAACCTGCCGCAACTGGACATGTCACTGACCTCGCTGCTGACCGACCTCGAGGAACGGGGACTGCTGGACACGACCCTGGTGGTGGCGATGGGCGAGTTCGGGCGGACCCCGAAGATCAACAAGACCGCCGGCCGTGACCACTATCCCCGCGCCGGCAATGTGCTGTTGGCCGGAGCGGGAGTGAAGGGCGGCGTGGTGATCGGTGCGACCGATCCCAACGGAGCCGCCCCGGCGACACGGCCCTGGACACCCGTCGACTTCGGTGCGTCGATCTATCACGCCCTGGGGATCGACCCGGAAACGACCTACTTCCCGAGACTGCCCAGGCCGACGAAGATCGCCGAGGGCCAGGTCATCGACGGGTTGTTCGCCTGAAAGTCGCTTCGACCGACCGCGCTGGTACAATGTGGGCCGCGGAAGCGGTCTTTGCGGGAACGTGGTCGAGACGATGATGAACCGGCGTCGAACAATCGTTGTGCTGAGCGTCCTGGCGTGGTGCACGGGCGTTGCCCGGGAGGTGTCCGCCGACGACATCGATTTCAATCGTGACGTCCGTCCGATTCTCTCGGAGTTCTGTTTCGCCTGCCACGGACCGGACAAGCAGGCCCGCAAGGGGGATCTCCGGCTGGATACGGAGGCGGGGCTGACTCGGTCGGGCATTCTGGTCGCCGGTCAACCGGCGAAATCGAAGCTGGTGCAACGGATCCAGAGCGACGACCCCGAACAACGGATGCCGCCTCCTGAGCACAAAAAACGTCCGAATGCCGACCAACGCCAGATCCTGGCCGAATGGGTCCGGGCGGGAGCCCGCTGGGAACGACACTGGGCCTTCGTGACGCCGGAGCGGCCGCCGGTACCCGTCAACGCCGGACACGCCGCATGGGCCAGGACACCGATCGATTTTTTCGTGGCCCGTGGGTTGGGCCACCGTGGTTTACAGCCCAATCCGCCAGCCCGTCGCTCGACGCTGGCCCGTCGTGTCGCCTTGCACCTGACCGGCCTGCCGCCGCGTCCGGGGATGTTGGCCGCGTTCCTGGCTGACAAACGGCCGGGGGCCTACCAGAGGCTGGTCGACCGGTTGCTGGCCTCCCCGGCCGCCGCCGAACACAGGACCCGGTTCTGGCTGGACGCCGCCCGGTACGGCGACACCCACGGCATGCACCTGGACAATTACCGCGAGATCTGGCCCTACCGGGACTGGGTGATTCGCGCCTTCGCAGCGAACATGCCGTTCGACCGGTTCGTCATCGAACAGATTGCCGGAGACCTGTTGCCCCGAGCCACGCTTGACCAGCGAGTTGCCACCGGGTTTGGCCGCTGCAACGTGTCGACAGCCGAGGGTGGCCTGATACCCGAGGAGATGAACGTCCGTTACATGGTCGACCGGGTCGAGACGGTGTCGACGGTCTTCATGGGTTTGACGGCGCGGTGTGCCGGGTGTCACGACCACAAGTACGATCCGCTGAAACAGCGGGACTTCTATCGACTGGCTGCGTTCTTCAACAATACGACTCAGCCGCCCAACGACGGCAACCAGAAGGACGCGCCTCCGGTGGCCGTGCTGCCCTCGGCAGAACATGAGGCCGAGTGGATGGCGCTGCAGGGTCTGCGGCGCAGGCTGCTGGCCGAAAAACGGCGACGACCCCCCGCCGAAGTCCGCGAGTGGTGGAAGTCCACAGACGGACGTTCTCTCGAGGTCGTCTCGTCGACCGGTCAGATTTTTTCGGACTCGCTCCGACGCCCCGCCGGCAGCAAGGGCGGGGGGGCCGCGTGGCCCGAGGGTGTCCGGTCGGCCCAGGCTCATCCGGGTGGAGATCGTGGGGTGCGGTTCGGCGACGGTGCCGGGGGTTTGACGCGGCCGTTGCAGGGCCTGGACACCGGTCGAGCGATCTCGATCAGTTTCTGGTTGAGGACTCCCGAGAAGGTGGTCAGCACGACGATTCTCGAACACCGGCACACCGGGAAGGACAAGAAGACGTCGGGCTGGCGGATCACCAGCAGTCCCCGTGGATCGCTGTCGTTTGAACTCTCTGATGCCCGGGGGGCCTCGGTCAAAGGGCTGATTCCCGGTGATCAGGCGCTGGCGCCCGCGGCGTGGCAGCACGTCTGCGTGAGGTACTCGGGAGGTCGGTCCAACTCGTCGATCAGCATGCTGGTCGACGGGCAGGTGCGGCGGTTGCGGAACTCCAACGAGCAGTTGATCGATGCGACCGGTTTGCCTGACGGTCCGCTGGTCATCGGCGGCAGCCTGCCCACCGGAGGGATCAGCGACATCCGTGTCTGGTCCCGGTGGTTGAGCAACGATGAGGCGAGGCTCCTGGCCTCGGAATTTCGCCTGCGGAACCTGGCCGCCGACAGGCCGGCCTGGGACGCGCTTCGCGAGGACGACCGTGACCTGGTCGCGGACTGGTACGGATCGGTTGCCGACAAATCGCAGCAACTGGTGTCGGCCGCGCTGGGCCGGACGGAGACTCGCCGCGATTTCATCTACGCCCGTTCGATCACCACGCTGGTGATGCAGGAACGCCCGGACCGCACGCCCCGGGCGTGGGTGCTGGAACGGGGCGAATACGATCAGCGCCGCGAACAGGTGAAACCCGGCGTTCCGGAGATGTTCCCCGGGTTGGAAGCTGGGGTCCCGGCCAACCGGCTGGCACTGGCGCGTTGGCTGGTCGATCGCCGGCATCCGCTGACCGCGCGGGTGACGGTCAACCGGCTCTGGCAATCGGTCTTCGGCGTGGGACTGGTCAAGACGACCGAGGACTTCGGGGTGATGGGTGAGCGGCCGACACATCGTGGGCTGCTCGACTGGCTGGCTGTCGAGTTCATCGAATCGGGCTGGGATGTGCGGCACGTGTTGAAACTGATGGTCAACTCGGCCGCCTATCGACAGGACAGCCGAATTCCCCTCGTCAAGCGGATGGCCGACCCGGCCAACCGGTTGATGTCTCGGGGGCCCCGGCACCGTCTGGATGCGGAAGTGCTGCGGGACCAGGCGTTGGCCGTGGGTGGGCTGCTGCAGCGGCGGGTCGGCGGGCCGGGCGTACGCCCTTACCAGCCCAAGGGGGTCTGGAAGGATGTCGCGTTTGCCGGCAGCAACACGCGAGAGTACACGGCCGACAGCGGTGCGGCCCTGTATCGTCGCACCCTTTACACGTTCTGGAAACGGACATCCCCGCCTCCGGCCATGGCCACGTTTGATGCTCCGACCCGGGAGCAGTGTACGGTCCGGCGAGAGCGGACCAACACGCCGCTGCAGGCGCTGGTGCTGATGAACGACCCGCAGTACGTCGAAGCGGCCAGGGGACTGGCGCAGCAGGCGGTGAGGCTGGGCGGAACGGATACGAAACGCGCGAGGTGGATGTTCCGGCGGGCACTGTCCCGCAGGGCCTCTGATGCCGATGTCGAGCAACTGGTGGCTGCGTCGAAAGTGTTCCGCGGGCAGTTCAACGCGGACCCGAAGGCGGCCGAAAAACTGCTGGGTGTTGGGGCCAGTCCGAAACCCAAGGATCTGGATGCCATCGAGTGTGCCAGTTGGACGATGGTGGCCAACCTGCTGATGAACCGAGACGATTTCCTCAACGTGGAATGAGCCATGGCCGGGCTGATGTGTGACAATCTCGCCGCATCCAGGCGGACTTTCCTCGCCGGCGCGGGCCTGGGGGCGGCCGCCGTGTCGACGATGCTGGCCGAGGACGCGCTGGCCGATCAGCCGACTCACTTTCCACCGCGGGCCCGCCGCGTGATCTGGCTGTTCATGGCCGGAGCCCCTTCGCAGTTGGATACGCTGGACCACAAGCCGGGGCTGCAGAAACTGTTCGACACGGACCTGCCGGATTCGATTCGGGGGGCCCAGCGGCTGACCACGATGACGTCGTCGCAGCCGCGGTTTCCGATTGCTCCCTCGGTGTTCCGGTTTCCTCGCCACGGCGAGTGCGGAAAACCGATCAGTGAACTGTTTCCTCGGGTGGGGTCGATGGCCGACGACCTGGCCTATGTGCACACGATCCACACCGATGCGATCAACCATGACCCGGCGATCACGCTGATCCAGACGGGCAACCAGGCGGCCGGCCATCCCTGCCTCGGAAGCTGGCTGAACTACGGGCTGGGGACGATGAACCGAAACCTGCCCAGTTTCGTTGTGCTCAACTGTGAGCCTCGCGGCCAGGCTCTCTACTCGAGACTCTGGGGCAGCGGGTACCTGCCGTCGCGGCATGCGGGAGTCGCTTTCCGGTCGCAGGGAGATCCGGTGCTGTACCTCTCCAATCCGGCCGGAGTCAGCCGAGAGGTGCGGCGGGTGATGATCGAGCGATTGAAGTTGATGAACGAGGCGGTACTGGCCCGGGGAGGAGACCCCGAGACGCGGGCACGGATCGCCCAGTACGAGATGGCGTTCCGCATGCAGGCCTCGGTGCCCGAACTGGTCGATATCTCGGGTGAGACGAAACGGACGCTGGAGATGTACGGCAAGCAGGCCACTCAACCGGGGACGTTCGCGGCCAACTGCTTGCTGGCGCGGCGGATGGCCGAACGCGACGTGAGGTTCATCCAGGTGTTCCACCGGGGTTGGGACCATCATGGCAGCCTGCCCAAGAGCATCCGGCGTCAGGCGGCCGAGGTCGATCAGCCGGCCTGGGCCCTGGTCCAGGACCTGAAACAACGCGGTCTGCTCGATGACACCCTGGTGATCTGGGGTGGGGAATTCGGCCGCACCGTCTACAGCCAGGGCACCCTGACCAGGTCGGATTACGGACGTGATCATCATCCGCGGTGCTACAGTATGTGGTTCGCCGGCGGCGGGACCGCCGGGGGAGTGTCTCACGGACAGACCGACGATTTCAGCTACAACATCGTCGAAAATCCGGTCCACATCCGCGACCTGAACGCCACGATACTGCACTTGCTGGGGATCGATCACCGGCGACTGAGCGTCAAGTACCAGGGACTCGACCAGCGGCTGACCGGTGTGTTGCCGGCGCGGGTGGTCAGGCCGATCCTGGCCTGACCAATCCGAGGGAGTCCGAAGATGAATCAACCGCTTTCCGGCCGACGGATCCTGATATTTGTCGGAGACATCTACGAGGACCTCGAACTGTGGTACCCGCGGTTGAGGCTGGTCGAAGCGGGAGCCGAAGTGGTGGTGGCCGGTCCTGTCTCCGGCGAAACTTATGCCGGAAAGAACGGGTACCCCTGCGTGGCGGATACTGCCATTGGTGAGATGTCGGCCGGGGACTTCGACGGACTGGTTGTCCCCGGCGGATTCATGCCCGACAAGCTGCGTCGCGATCCGGCTGTGCTGGAGATCGTGCGGGAGTTCGCCGCGGCCGAAAAACTGGTTGCCGCGGTCTGCCACGGTGGTTGGATCCCGATCTCGGCCGGCGTGTACGACGGGGTGCGGGTGACAGGATCGCCGGGGATCAAGGACGATCTTGTCAACGCGGGAGCCATCTGGGAGGACGCCGCGGTGGTCGTCGACAGGAATTTCGTCTCGAGTCGCAAACCCGATGATCTCCCCGACTTTTGTCGTGGGATTCTCGAGGTGCTGACATCCGACGGCCCGTGAATTTCTCCAACGTAAGCAGCACACTCTCGGAAGGACTCGACCGATGCTGATGATCCTTTCGCCGGCCAAGACGCTCGATTTCGAGTCACCCCTGCCGACCCGGCGGCGTTCGACCCCGGCCTTCAGCAAGCAGTCGTCGGAGGTGATCGCATCGCTGCTGAAACTGTCCCGAACGGAACTTGCCGGTCGCATGAAGTTGAAGCCGGAACTGGCCGAAACGACCCATCGGCAATACTCAGATTGGCAGCAGCGGCCGACGGTCCACAACGCCCGGCCGGCGGCTCTGGCCTACCGTGGCAATGCGTATGTCGGGTTGGCCGCATCGGCGTTTTCCGACGACGACTTCGCGTTCGCCCAGGACTCGTTGAGAATCCTCTCGGGACTCTACGGAATTCTGAAGCCACTGGACCTGATCCAGCCTTATCGGCTCGAGATGGCCATGAAACTCGAGACCTCCGTCGGAGCGACACTTTACGACTTCTGGACCGAGACGGTCACTCGTGCGCTGGCCCGACAATTGAAACGCGGTGGTGACGGAGTGCTGGTCAACCTGGCCTCGGGTGAGTATTCCAAGGCGGTTGATTTCTCGGCCCTGGGAGCCGAAATGGTCACCGCTTCCTTTCTCGAGGACCGGGATGGCCGCGTGCGGCCGGTCTCGGCCTTTGCCAAGAAAGCTCGCGGGTTGATGGCCTCGTTCGTGATCCGCAACAGGCTGATCGACCCCGCGGAGATGAAATCGTTTGATCTCGAGGGCTACCGGTTTGACGGCGAGCGGTCTTCGGATGTCGAATACGTCTTCACACGATCGGAAGCCTGAGCGGCGAACGGTCGATGTCGGTGAGATTCTTTTTGACGGGATACAGTTGTCATGGCAGAGACTGGTGCAGCGCGATCGGGAGAATTTCTCGAGTTCATTCGTCGGTCGGCTCGCGAGCTGAGAAACGGTGAGGCGATCCCGAAGACACTGGATCACTGGAAGGACCTGAGGACAACCGTCCGTAAGAACCTGGTCCAGGCGATTGGCCTGTCGACCGACAAACCGGGGCCGGTGCCGGTCCGCAAGATCCGTGAGCAGAAACGG
>DLVV01000037.1:0-671 GCA_003445035.1 Planctomycetaceae bacterium
CCACGGGTTGGGCACCCAGAACTCTCCGCTCCTGCGGTCCACCTCCCGCAGTGCCGGCGTCACCGCATGGCAGTCGAACGGCTGTGACACGACAGCCAGCCAGACACAGCGTCATCCGTCGGGCCGCTTCCTGGTGACGCTCTGGAAACCACACGGGGCGTAGAGATCGAGTCGTCCGTCGTTGTCGAGATCGACGTAGGCGGGTCCGTAGGCCCATCCCACGTCGGCGACACCCGCCGCGCGGCCGATCCGCTGGAATCCTTTGCCGCCGGTGTTCCGGTACAGGTCGCTTCCGGCGACGAAGTCGCGGAGTTGGCTGTCGACATCGGGAGCGTAGACGTCGGGGGGCAGGTTGGCGACGACCCGTTCTCCGGCCTTCGAATACATGTTGGCCAGGTAGGGATCCGCGTAGCCGTCGTTGTCGATGTCTCCGACGGTCAGTCCCATCGAGAATCCGCCGTAAATCTCCGGCAAGGGGGCGGGCTCGAATGACCCGTCACCCCGACCCAGCCAGAAGTCGTTCTTGCCGAACTCGCAGGCGGTCATCAGGTCGGGGTGGCCGTCGTTGTTGGCATCGAAGAAGACCGCCGCAAAGGTGCTGGTTCCGCGACCCGCGGTGCCGCTGGATGCGGTGATGTCGGCGAACCGCAATTCGCCGTCGTTGTGCCACA
>DLVV01000037.1:1083-20973 GCA_003445035.1 Planctomycetaceae bacterium
CCGTCGAGATCGACATCCGCCACGGCGTAGCCGACGGCGTCTTCGAGTTCGAGGCCGGTGTCGAGGCTGGGCAGGCGAGTGAACAGGCGGCCGGAATTGCCGTCCGCTTCGGCGGGATCGTTGCGGTAGAAGCGTCGGCCGAGCACCAGGTCGGGGTCGCCGTCGTTGTCGAAGTCGCCCCAGGCGGCCGGCAACTCGTTGAACGACTTCGGCAATCCCACCAGGTCGGTCACTTCCCGGAACTGTCCCCTGCCGGTTCCGCGGTAGAGGACCGGTCCCGAGATGTCGGTGACCAGGCAGTCGACGTGCCGGTCGCCGTCGTAATCGGCCAGGTAGATGCCCCCGGTCAGGGCGGGCGTTTGCGGGCCGCTGACGTCCCGCCAGTTGTCGTGCAGTCGTGCCACGTCGATGCCGGTCTCGTCGGTCATTTCCTCCATCAGCGGCCGGGAGCTCTCGGTGATGTCAGCCCGATCGACCACCAGTTCGAGAAACCAGTCGTCGCGTTCGGGCAGTTGATCGTCGAGCGAACCAAGTCGGCAGGACAGTTCGAAGGTGCTCGACCGGGGTCGCCCCTCGGGCGCCTGGCCGGTGATGTTCAGCTGCAGGGTGCCGTTCCAGGGACCGTCCAGGCGGCCGGCGGTTTCCGGCTGCATCCGCTTGACCTTCAGCCTCACCGCATCGATCGAGGCAAACCGGTGCCGCTGGTCTCGCAACCACGACACCAGTTGCTCCCCGTCGACGACGTCCGCGGGTTTCTGCTCGATCCGTTGCCAGGTGGTCACCGTCACCGCGCCGTGCTGCCGTGAGGCGATTCGGTCGATCCCAGGTGGGACCCAGGCTCCTGCGATCTTGGCGAAAGCGGCGGAAAGCTCGTCGGCATCATCAGCGGCGATCGCCCCGGCCAGCTTCGGCAGGCAGAGGTCTCCCAGCACGAACCCCCCGAGGTGTTCGACGTCCTGCAGGTAACGGGCCTGCTTTTCGGTCAGGCCCGGGTCACGGTGTTTGACGCGGCCGAAGGCGAGCATCAACACCAGCACCCCGATGACCACGACGGGGATCACGACGGGGACGGCCCGCCGTGACGAAGTGGGTGGAGATCCGGATGCGGGGGAGGTCTGTGGGGAACTCATGGGCGTCGGTCCACTGTACCGCGCCGACGAGGAGGGTGGGGAGGTGGCTTAGGCGGCGTCGGTGTTGACGTGGATGCGGGCGTAGTACGCCTGCCGGTAGATCGGGCACGACTGCAGCAGGTCCTCGTGGCGGCCGGTGGCGATGATGCGGCCGTTGTCCATCACCGCCACGCGGGTGACCAGTTTGAGCACGCCGGGCGGCATCGAGTGAGTGATCATCAGCACCGTGCGGTCGCAGACAAATTCTTGCAGCACCTCGTGGATCTTGTCCTCGCTGCTGGCATCGATCGCCGAGGTGGCCTCGTCGAGAATCAGGATGGCCGGGTCGCGGAGGATCGCCCTGGCCAGGGTGACCCTCTGTCGCTGACCACCGGAGAGTCGTCCACCTCGTTCTCCGACGAGGGTCTCGAATCCGTCGGGGAACTGTTCCACGAATTCGGTCACCAGCGCCTGGCGTGCCGCCGCGTGAACCTCCTCGGGTGTCGCGTCGAGTCGTCCGAACTGGATGTTCTCGAAGACGGTATCGTTGAACAGCAGTGGTTCCTGTGTGACGATCCCGATCTGCTTCCGCAACTCGATCGGATTGACCTCGCGGACGTCGATCCCGTCGATTCTCACGGACCCCTCGGTGGGATCAAACAGCCGGGGCAGCATGTGGACCAGGGTCGTTTTGCCCGAACCGTTGCCCCCCACCAGGGCCAGCACCTCGCCCGCTTCGACGAGCAGGTTGACTTTCGAGAGGGCCTCGGGGGCCTCGACGACCTGGCCGTCGTAACGGAACGAGACGTTGTGGAACTCGATCGAGCGGTGATGTCGTTCGATCTGCTGGGGCAACTCGGGGGCGGTGACCTGCGGGACACGATCGATGAGCTCGAAGATGCGATCGGTGGCGGCGGAGGCCCGTTTCAGTCGGGAGTAGACGCTGGAGAGTTTCCGGATGGGGTCGATGGTGCCGGCCAGGAACGCGTACAGCAGCGACAGTCTCGCCACGTCCATCACCTCGGTCGTCAACCGGATGTCCCAGATCTCCCGAGTGCTCCGCAGCACCAGGTACGCGCCGGGCAACAACGCGATGCTGACGGCCGCCAGTCCCAGCAACTCGGTGGTGGGATTGGTCAGCGAGTCGACCCGCACCACCTGCATCGCCTTGTGGTAGTACTCGCGGTTCTCGTTGCGGAACTTCGTCTTCTGTCGGATGGTGCCGTTGAAGGCGATGATCACCTTCACGGCATGAAAGGACTCCTCGAGCGTCTCGTAGATCCTCGACATGCTCTCCATCATCCGGTGGCTGGCCGTCTTGAGCGCCTTGCCGTACCGGTAGAAGACCGCCGCGAAGATCGGGACGAACAAAAGAGACAACAGGGTCAGCTGCCAGTTGACCCAGAAGGCCATCACGACGCAGGTGATGGCCTTGAGCGGTTCGCGGACCACCTTGCCGCCCATCAGTTTCAGCCCATTGGACATCACGTTGATGTCGTTGGTGAAGCGGGCCATCAGCGGTGCGGTACCGTCCTGGGACAGCGTCTGGTAGTCCAGCGACAGGCAGTGGTCAAAACAGGCCTCGCGGACGCCCCGCACCGATTTCTCGACCGCGCTGCCGATCAGCACGTCCTGGATGAAGATGCCGATCCCCTTCAGCAGCGTGCCGATCATCAGCAGTCCCATCACCAGTGCCATGCTGTCGAAGGCATCACGAGGCAGATGGGGCAGCAGTTGTTCGCGGGCCCAGTTGAGCCGCCTGAGCTTGCTGGTCTTTTCGGCGATCTTTCCCTGGAGGCGTGCTCGCTCCTTGAGCCTTCTGGCTGGCAGGCTGTCCAGTTCACTGGTGGTGGCCGCGATCTCGTCGCCGTACCAGTTGGCCTCCTGGTCGGCGTACTGCTGCAGCGACTGGCCCTGCAGCAGGACCTTGACGACGGGGAAGGCGACCGAGAGGTTCGCGCCCCACAGCAGGGCCACGCCCAGGCCGAAGACGGCGCTGACAATGAACAGCCGTCGGTGTGGCAGGACGTAGGGCAACAGTCGCGCAAAACTGCCCACGCCGTGGTCTCTCCTGAAGTCTCTGCCAGCCGGCCGCGGATTCGTCCCTCATGGGAGATCCGAGCGGGGCGGGATCATCGGGAACAGTGGCCGATGGGTCAAGAGGTTTGTGCGGCCGACCAGGTGTCCTCGCACCAGGCCGCGGCGCGAAACAACCCCGTTTCCCCGTCCGGCCGACCGATCAGTTGCACCGACAGTGGCAGGCCGTCGGCGGTGCGACCGATCGGAAACGAGACCGTCGGCAGGCCGGTGTAGCTCCAGGGTGCGTTCATCGACGGGTCACCGGTGGTCGATGTGTCGGGGGCTCCACCGACCGCCGCCGGGCAGACCAGCACGTCGAAGTTGTCGAAGCATTGCAGGATCTCGGCCTTCAGCTGCATCTGGTGTCGTCGGGCTTCGATGAAGCGTGTCATCCGAAAATCCAGGCCCTCGGCAATCAGCCCACCCAGCCCCTGGGGGTACCGATCGGCGTTGTCGGGGTAGTGGTCCCGGTGGTTGGCGGCCAGGCCGGAGACCAGCACGATCCGGTGATGGTCCAGCACCTCCTCGAAGCCCGCGGGCAGTTGGGAGTTTCCGGTTTCGGCCCCGGCCGATTCCCAGGCGGACATGGCGGCGTCGACGGCTGAGATCGCCTCGGAATCGGCACGTTCGGAGAAAATTCCTCCCAGGCGTCCCAGTTGCGGGGGACGGCCGGGACCGGGCAGCGAGGCGGTCAGTCCGGGCGCGGGGGTGTTCCTGGAGGTGGGATCGGCGGGGTGGTAGGAGACGAGCACGTCGAGCATCACGGCCAGGTCGGCCACGCAGCGGGCGATCGGGCCGGGATGATCCAGGTGCTCGCTGATCGGCACCACGCCGGCACACGGCACTCGGCCCAGGGACGGCTTGGCGCCGGCCACTCCGCAGAAGGCGGCCGGCCGGGTGATTGATCCCCCGGTCTGCGAGCCGATGGCGGCCAGGCACATGCCCGCGGCCACCGCCGCGGCAGAACCGCTCGACGATCCTCCCGGTGTCCGCTCCAGGTTGTGGGGATTTCTGGTCGGCGGTGGGTCGAAGCAGGCGAATGCCGTTGTGACCGTCTTGCCGATCAGCACCGCGCCGGCTTGCCTGAGTCTTGTGACCAGCGGGGCGTCACAGGCTGCCGGTTGCGAACGTCCGGTGGTTGCCTCGACCGCTTCGACCGACATCCCGGCCGCCGTCGGCAGTCCCGCCACATCGACGATATCCTTGATCGCCACCGGGATCCCGTGCAGTGGCCCCGCGAAGCGTCCCGCGGCGGCCGAGGCGTCCAGCTCGGCCGCTCGTGCCAGGGCGTCGGAAGCCTGCACCGAGACGAACGCCTGCAGGTCTCCGTCGGAGGTTTCGATCCGCTCCAGGCACTCCGAGACCAGTTCGGTGGCGGTGGTGTCTCCGGTTCGCACGGCTGCGGCCGCCTCGACCAGGGTCGTCGGGTTCTCTGGGACGAGACTCGTCATCACTCGTTCTCGGGTGAAAGGGGCGGGGCACCGGTAGAGACACTGCGAGTGTTCCACCACAGGATCGCGGCCAGCAGTGTCGAGAGACCAACCACGGCGGCCAGGCCACAGTAGATCAACAGGTTGTCGGTCGACCGCCCGACGATCAGGGGACCCAGCCCGCCGATGCCGAAACAGATCATGTTGCTGAATCCGTACCCGGTGCTCCTGCGGCGGGACGGCACCAGTTGGGCGATCAGGCTGTTGTAGACCGGTTGGGTCATGAAGTGGATGAAGGCGAACGAACAGGCAGCGACCAGGCAGAACCAGCCGGTGGCCAGTCCCATCAGGACCAGGCAGGGGGCGCTGGCCGCGAGGATGGCCACCTGCAGCCATTCGAGTCGACCCGGTCGAGCCAGTCGCCCGGCCAGCCACTGGCCCCCGACGGCGAACGACAGTGTCACCGCCGCCAGCAGGTTGCGGAAACTCTCGGCCGAAACCGATTCGGGGCGAACGCCGGATCCGTCGAGGTACCTTTGCAGGAAGTGAAGGAATGCTCCGTAGACGAATCCCGAGAGAGCTCCCGAGGCGACCAGCAGCATGTAGGGTCCTCGCTGGAACGGCACGTTCTCTTCGGCGACCGGGCCCACCTGGGAACCGGGTTCACGGGTCGAACCGATGCGGCGGATCGACACCAGGATCAGCAACGCGATCACCGCCGCCGGAATGCACAGGGCCACGTAGTAACCTCGCCAGCCCAGCCACCCGGTTCCGAACAGTATGGCGGCTCCCATCGGTGCCGCGGTGATGCCGATCGAACCGAAGATGCCGTGCCAGCCCAGGGCCCGGCCACGGGTTTCCGGCGTGGTCACACGGGAGATCAACGAGAGTCCGGCCGGGTGGTAGATGCTGGCGAAGCAACCCATGACGAGCATCGAGACGAACAGTGGAGTCATGCTGTGAGAGTTCGCGGCGGCGACAGCCGTGACGATGCAGCCTCCCAGGTAGACGATCAGCAGCCGCCGGGATCCGTATCGGTCGGCCATCCAGCCGGCCACCATCGCCAACAACCCGAACGGCAGTCGCCATGCCATTCCCAGCGTTCCGGTTGCCGCCTTGTTCTCGGCGGCCGTCTTGCCCACCAGGTCCTCGCCGATCATCTGCTCGACGCTGGGCAGTGCCAGTTCGAAGACGTGCACCAGTGCGTGGGCACACGAAATGAGCAGGATCAGGCGAAAGGCGGTGCGGGTCATGGGGGAGGATCAAGAGTAGGGAGGAGAGCCAGAATAGGGTCAGCTCACGGTGATTCCCAGCGGGGCTCTGTGAGGCCGCATCGCGCCGCGTGGGAACGCGATGTCAGCTCTGATACCCTACGACCTGCCGCAGCCAGCAGGGACACCGGCCCGATGAGCACCAAGATCGCCGTCAACCTAGCCGTCGTGGTGGTCTACCTGGCGGGCATGCTCGGACTCGGGCTGTGGCTGTCCCGCTTCGTCAAGAGCGGGGCGGACTACTTCATCGCCGGGCGGTCGCTGAACCGCTGGGTGATCTGCGGCAGCATCATGGCGACCAACGTCGCGGCGGTGTACCTGGTCGGCCCGGCCGGCCGGGCGCTGAACGAAGGCACGCCGCTGCTGTTGATGGCCTGGAGCGGCAACATGCTCGCTGCGATCTCCGCGGTCACCTTCCTGCCCCGTTTCCGCCAACTGGGGCTGACCACGATCACCGAACTGCTCGAGCGGCGGTACCAACGCCCCGTCTCGATCAGTGTCTCGGTCGTCTGGATCATCTTCTACTCGCTGTTCTCGGGTGTGACGATGATGACCTGCGCCACGGTGATCACCGGGGCCTTCGGGACGCCCGAGTCGTTCCACCTGCCGTGGCTCGATTCGTTCGACACAATCACCATCCTGATTGCCGGCGTGGTGGTCGTGTACTGCCTGGCCAGCGGGCTGCTGGCGGTGGTCTACACCGACTTGTTGCAGAGTTTCCTGATCATCGCCGGGGCGGTGATCCTGCTGCCGCTGGGGATCCAGGCCGGGGGCGGGATCGAGGTGCTGTTCGATTCGACCAAGATCGCCTCGGAGAGATGGGTCATGTGGCGGCCCAGCGGGGAGGGTGTCGAGTCCGATTACATGACGATCCTGATGCTGTTCGTGCTCGGCCTGCCCTACTGGTTCACCTCGCAGTACATGCTCCAGCGGAGCTTCGCGGGCAAGAACGTGCACGAGGCGAGCAAGGGGCTGCTGTGGGCGGCGGTGCTGACCGGGCCGCTGACGTTGTGCTACATCGTGCCGGTGATGGTCGCCGGCGTCGAGCTGCAGAATCCCGCCGGGGGCAAGGACACGATCCTGCCCTTCCTGGCCCAGACGGTGATGCCGATCGGCCTGGGAGGCCTGTTCCTGGCCGCGCTGATCGCCGCGTCGAACTCGACCGCCTCGAGTTATCTCAACAGCCTCGCCACGCTTTTCGAACGAGACATCTATCGACCGTTGCGTCCCGGCAAGGGCGACCGTCATTACCTGTCCGTCGGCCGACGGGTCACCATCGTGGCCGGGCTGGCAGGGATGCTGTATGCGATCTACAGCCATCACGCCAAGCTGGGCCTGCTCGACGCGGCCTGGTTGATCGGCAGTATTTTCCAGCCGGCGCTGTTCGTCGTCGTGGCCGGGGCACTGTACTTCCGTCGGGCGACGAAAGCCGGCGGGCTGGCCTGCCTGGGGGTGGGCATCGGCTACACGCTGTGCGGTGCACTGGGAACGTGGCAGTGGATCGGGAACGAGTCGGGGCTTGATTCGGTTCCTCTGCTGCGTCAATTCTTCGCTTGGGATCACACCCTGCCAGCGACCCGCTCGCTGGTCGGGATGCCGCTGGCCGCGGTGGTCCTGGTCGTGGTCAGCCTGGCCACGGGCAAGGGCGAGACGGCGGCCACGAAGGAGATCTTCGACCAGATGCAGTTCCGCCGGGCCGGCTGGTCGCCGGTCAGCCGGGCCGGGGCAGTCGTCGCGGCGGCGGGACTCGTCCTGTTGATCGGATTCGGGTTTGTCGACCACCGCCTGCCTGCCAGCTTTCGGCCGTGGAACGTGGTCGGGTACCTGGTGGTGCTGACGCTGTTCGTCGCCGGGATGATCTTCGCTTCCGATGCCCTGTTGCCGGTGCCCGCGGAGGACGTCGGCGAGGAGGCTCCGATCGAACGCACCTGGCTGGCCCGGCGGTTGGCCACCGGTCGGGCCTGGGCGATTGTCTACGCCGCCGCCGTGGTGCTGGTGGTTGTGATTTACCTGTTGTCATAGAATCGGAGGCAGGCATCCCCGGCCGGCGGTGGGTGAGCCAGCCCCTGTTACTTTTTTCAGAAAGTCCCCGACGCCATGCGGCACAACCGACTGCGTGAACTTCTCGACGCCGATCTCCCCAGCCTGGGCACTCACCTGCACTCGTCCTGGCCCTCGATCACCGAGCTGGTCGGGCACAGCGGGATGTTCGATTACGTCGAGTTCGTCGCCGAGTACGCTCCCTACGATCTCTACGCGCTGGAGAACATCGGCCGGGCCATCGACCTGTTCCCGCACATGAGCGGGATGATGAAGATCGAGCAGGAGCCCCGGACCTATCTCACCATTCGTGCCATCGGGTCGGGAATCCAGAACGTGTTGTTCGCCGACCCGCGGACGGTCGAGGATGTCCAGGAATGCGTCAAGGCGGTGCGGGCCGAGACCCCCGCCAACGGTGGCATCCATGGCGTGGGGATGCGTCGGGACGTGCGGTTTGTGCTCGAGGGCGGCTCGCCGGCGTTTGCCCAGGCTCTGGACCAGTCGGTGGTGGCGCTGATGATCGAAAAGAAGTCGGCCGTGGAGGATCTGGAAGCCCTGCTTTCGGTTCCCGGTGTCGACATGACCCAGTTCGGACCGGCCGACTTCTCCAACAGCATCGATCGCCCCGGCGAGTGGCAGCACCCCGAGGTGGTCGAGGCCGAGAAGCACGTGATCGAAACCTCGTTGAAGATGGGAGTCGCCCCGCGAGCGGAGATCAACACGCCAGAACAGGCCGAGAAGTATCTCGAGATGGGGGTCAAGCACTTCTGTGTCGGCACCGATGTCAGCATTCTCTTCGACTGGTTCCGCGACACCGGGGGGGCGTTCAACGAAATGCTGGGCCGGGAAGCTCCCGGGACCGACGGGCAGCACGGTGGATACGGGGGTGCTGGTGACTGAACACGAGGGCAGTTCGGCCGTCGGAAGCCGACGGCCGCAGGTCGTTCTCGGTGTCATCGCCGTGGCGGTTGTCGCCACCTGGTGGGGCTGGCCACCGTCACTCGTGGAAGTCGGGCCCGCCGCCGGTGTGCCCGGGGACTCGGGAATGGTTGCCGTGCTGGCGGCACTCAGGGACCGGATGGCCGACGCCGACCCGTACCTGGGTCGTCGGCCACTGGAAACCGCCCGGCGAGAACTGGAATCGTTGCCACCGGACGCGTCGTCGCGGACCCGTTTCGGCCTGTTGTGGTCGGTCGGGCACCACCACCTGCGGCTGGGAGAGAACCGGCTGGCGACCGAGCGGCTCGGTGAAGCGATCGAGCTGTTGTCCCGACTCGATCCCCCCTTGTCGAATGCCGAACGGGACGACGTGCTGTTCCAGGTGGCGGTGGCCTGGTTGAGGCGTGGAGAGACAGAGAACTGCATAGAGTGTCACACGGCCGAGAGTTGCCTGTTGCCGATTCAGGGTGGTGGGGTACACCAGCATCCCGAATCCGCCCGCCGCGCGATCGCGGTGCTCGGTCGGCTGCTGGAAGCCAGTCCCGATCACGCCGCCGGCCGCTGGCTGCTGAACATCTCGACGATGGCCGTCGGCGGATACCCCGACAAGGTGCCCGAGCGGTTCCGGATCGCACCGGAAGTGTTCCGGTCGTCGACCAGGTTTCCCCGCTTCACCAACATCGCCGCCCGGATGGGTCTCAACGAGGTCAATCTCAGTGGCGGCAGCGTGTCCGAGGACTTCGATGGTGACGGATGGGTCGACATCGCGACCAGCACCTGGGACACGGCCGGCCCGGTCCGGGTCTACCGCAACAACGGCGACGGTACGTTTACCGAGCGGACCGAGCGGGCGGGGCTGTCAGGGATCCTGGGCGGATTGAACCTGGTGCCGGCCGACTACGACGGCGACGGTGATGTCGACCTGCTGGTGCTCCGTGGCGGGTGGTTGCAGGCCGACGGTCTCGACCATCCCAACTCGTTGCTGCAGAACGACGGCGAGGGGAATTTCCTCGATGTGACCTTCGAGGTCGGGCTGGCCGGCGACGGGCTGAACTTCCCGACGCAGACGGCCGCCTGGGCCGACTACGACAACGACGGCGACCTGGATCTCTACGTGGGCAACGAGGGCTTCGCGGCACAGTTGTTCCGCAATGACAACGGCCGGTTCACCGATGTGGCCGTCGACGCCGGTGTCGACGGAGGGGGTGTGGTCAAGGGCACCGCCTGGGGTGACTTTGACAACGACGGCGACGAGGACCTGTACGTGTCGGTTCGCGGGGGAGCCAACCGGTTGTACCGCAACGATGGCCAGGGTCGTTTCGAGGACGTGGCCGAGAAACTGGGCGTTGCGGGACCCCGGCGGAGTTTTCCGGTCTGGTTCTGGGACTGCAACAACGATGGGGCCCTGGACCTGTACGTGGCCAGCTACCGCGAGGGAGTGGAGCAGGTTGCCCGTGACTACCTGGGACAGGCTCACGAGTCCGAATCTGACGCGTTGTACCTGGGTGACGGCCGCGGCGGATTCCGCGAGGTCTCGGCCGAATTCGGGCTGGTCCGCGTGACCCAGCCGATGGGGTGCAACTTCGGGGATCTGGACAACGACGGCTGGCCCGACTTCTACCTGGGGACCGGCTATCCGGAGTACGCCGGGATCATGCCCAACCTGTTGTTCCACAACCAGGGCGGAAAGCGGTTTGCCGACGTGACATTCGCGGCCGGTTTCGGCCACCTGCAGAAGGGCCACGGCGTGTCGCTGGCCGATTTCGACCACGACGGTGACCTGGACGTGTTTCAGCAGATCGGCGGCTGGTATCCCGGTGACGCGTTCGGCAACGCGCTCTTCGAGAACCCCGGCTTTGACCGTCACTGGTTGGCGGTGCGGCTTCGCGGTCACACCTCCAACCGGCTGGGTATCGGGGCACGTTTGCGGATCGAATTTCACGAGGGGGATCGCCGGCGGGTGGTGCATCAGCGGATCGGCAGTGGCGGCAGCTTCGGCGGCAATCCCTTCACTGCGCATGTTGGACTGGGGTCGGCCACCCGGGTGGACCGGATCGAGATCCACTGGCCGACATCGGGAACCACGGATCGGTTCACCGGGATTGGTGTCGATCGGATGGTCGAGTGTCGCGAGGGACAACCCGAACTGGTCGAGACGAGGTGGCGGTCGGTGAAGATGATCGGCGAAGGGGAAACGACCGATCGGGCGGGACGATAGGATGTCGGCGGAAACGCGAGGATCGCTGTTGTCACGACTGGCCGCGGTACTGGTCGTGGTGGTCGTGGTGGCGGTCGGCTGGAGGTGGCTGGGGTCGGGCGGGGAATCCGACGACGAGTTGGTGAAGCGGGCCCGGCGGGCCTATCGGTTGCGGCATCTCGAAACGGCACTCGAACTGGCCGACCGCGTGATTGCCCGGTCGCCGGGCCACCGTGAAGCCTTGAGACTGGCCGGCGAGCTGTCGATCGAGCGGGGTGACTACGATCGAAGCGTGGCGTACCTGTGCCAATTGCCTGACGCCGAGCAACCCGAACGGCTCACGGGGATGCTGGGACCGGGTGACCGGATGGACAGTCTCAGGTCGTTGTCCAGGTTGGCCGGGCAACTCGAAAAGCGGATTGGCGACGAGCCCCGTCACGCGATGGCCAACGATCACCTGGCCTTCATTCTGACCATCTCGGGTCGCCGCTGGGAGGCCCGCCGGCCGCTGTTGCAGTTGTTGCGGCGTGGCCGCTTCACCAAGCGGCACCTGCTGCTGCTTGGTGAATTCGAGAACGTGCTGGCCGATCCGGTGATGCTGGAGGCCTGCCTGCAGCAGGATCCGAACGAACACCTGGCCAACCTGGGGTTGGGGTTGATCGACGTGGAACGCAGGGACTTCGCGGGAGCCCTGGGCAGGTTCGAGTCGGTGTCTGCGGCGCGGCGCGACCTGGCCGAGGCGCACGCGCGGGTGCTGGTGACCGTGTTGGAACGCGGGAGTTCCGATGCGTCGGAGGACTATGTCGGTCGACGGAAATTGCTGGTCGACGAGAGGTTGCTGGAACATCCCCGGCTGTGGCTGGCCGATGCGCGGTGGGCCCGGTTGAACGGTCTGGACCGCCAGGCGGCCCGGTGCCTGTGGGAGGCGATTCGGCTGGAACCTGACCTGCGGGCGGCCAACTACCAGCTGTCCCAGGTCCTGGTGCAACTGGACAGGTCGGATGACGCCGGGCGATTTCGCGAACGGGCCCGTCAACTCGGAGCATTCGAACGGACACTCGGGTTGATCGAGACCCGCCTGAACCTGGAATCGGACTGGAACGACGTGGGCTTGCTGAGGAAGGCGGCCGAGCAATGCGAGGGGATGGGGCGGTTGTGGGAGGCCTTCGGGTGGGCCAGTGAGGCCCAGGTGCATGAGCCGCAGGTGGCGTGGGCCGGTGAACTGGTTGGTCGGGTCAAGCAGCGGCTGGCCGCCGACCGCGACGCCCCACAGACGCAGGCCGAACGCAATCCAGCCCACTCGATCGATCTCTCGGAATTTCCCCGTCTCGACTTCCTGGACCTGAAGTCCAGGGAAGTGGTTGCGGGGCCTGGTGGAACGGGGGCCGATGAGATCCGGTTTGACGACCGGGCCGCTGCCGCGGGGGTCGACTTCACCTATTTCAACAGTCCCGACCCCTCGACACCGGGTGCGCTGATGTTCGAGTACACCGGGGGAGGGGTCGCGGTGCTCGATTACGATCGCGACGGCTGGCCCGACCTGTATTTCCCCCAGGGCTGCCCGTGGCCGGTGATCGAGGGTGGTGACCCGGACTACCACGATCGGCTCTTTCGCAACCAGGGCGACGGCACGTTTGCCGACGTGACCGAGACGACCGGCCTGGGTGACGGCCGGTTCAGCCAGGGGGCCGCGGTTGGCGACATCGACCAGGATGGCTGGCCCGATCTCTACGTGGCCAACATCGGTCGCAACCGGCTGTACCGGAACAACGGCGACGGGACGTTCCAGGATGTCACCCCCGGCCTGGGGATACCCGGGACGGGATGGACGACCAGTTGTCTGGTGGCCGACATCGATGGCGACGGTCGCGTCGATCTCTACGATGTCAACTATCTCGGCGGGCGTCGGTTGTTCTCGACGATCTGCGAATCGAGCGGAGTGAAGATGGCGTGCCATCCGCACGAGTTCCCCGCTGCCGAGGATCGCTGGTGGAAGGGAGACGGCCAGGGGGGGTTCGTCGATGCGACTCGTGCGGGAGGATTCTCCGCGGAGGACGGCAAGGGGCTGGGCATCGTCGTCGGCGGGTTCTCGCGACCGGAGCGAGTCGAGGTGTTTGTCGCCAACGATTCGGTGCCCAATTTCCTGTTCGCTCGATCTGCCGACAAGGTCTCGAAGGGTCGGTCGCTGTTCCGGCAGCGGGCGATGGTCGGTGGCCTCGCGGTGGATCGTGAAGGGCGGTCACAGGCCTGCATGGGTGTGGCTGCCGGAGATGCTGACGGTGACGGACGCCTGGACCTGTTCGTGACGAATTACTTCGACGAGCCCAATGCGCTTTACCGGCAGGTGGGCGATCTGGTTTTCAGTGATGCGACACGCAAGGCCGGACTGCGGGAACCGGGCTGGAGAATGCTCGGTTTCGGGACCCAGTTCCTCGACGCCGATCTCGACGGAGAGCTCGATCTGGTGGTCGCCAACGGACACGTCGACGACCTGCAGAAACTGAATCAGCCGTACCGGATGCGGCCGCAGTTCTATCGGAACGTGGGAGGCGGCCGGTTTGTCGAGTTGCCGGCCAGGGGGCTGGGGGATTATTTCGCCAGGGAACTGCTGGGACGGGGCCTGGCCCGTGCGGACCTGGATCGGGATGGCCGCGAGGACTTCGTGGTCTCGCATCTCGAACAGCCGGCGTCGTTGTTGTACAACCGGACACAAAAGCGCGGCGGCTGGCTGGCGGTTCGCCTGGTGGCGACATCGACAGCCAGAGAAGCGATCGGGGCCCGCGTGACGGTGGCCGACGGAGAGTGGCGGCGGGTGCACTTCCTGACTGCCGGAGACGGCTACATGGCCTCCAACCAACGGCAACTGGTCATCGGGCTGGGGGCCCGGAAACGGGTCAAGAGCCTGTTGGTCGAGTGGCCGTCGGGGGAATCCACGAAATTCACAGATGTTGCTGCGGGTGGTGAACTGGTGATTGTCGAGGGGCAGACTCGGGCAATACGGCTGCCTTCGGCCGGTCACTAGAACAACGACTTGTCGTCAGAGTCATCGTCCTGGCCACCGGCGTCCGATTCCTTGTCGATGGTCGCTTCGTTTTCGAGCGGTTCGGTTTTCGGGTTGCCGTCGGCGTCGAATCCGGTCAGCGTCTCGATCCTCTGTTCAGCCTGCTCGAGCACATCGTTGCAGGTCTTCAGCAGTCCAATGCCCTGCTCGAATCGTGACAGGGATTCCTCGAGACCCAGCGAGCCGGATTCGAGCGACTCGACGATCTCCTGAAGCGTCTGCAACGCCTCTTCGAATGACACGTCGGGTGTGGTTTCGCCTGCGGAATTGTCCTTGGCCATCGTCTGGTTCCTGTTGCCTTGTGAGTCTGGTTGGCTTTTCTGCTTTCCGGTGCCTACCCGGTCTCCTCGATTGTCTCGACCCGGCTGGTGACCCGTCCGTCGGCCAGGGTGGTCGAGATCTGGGTGCCGATCTCCAACTGCCCGGTATTGCGGACGACATCGCCGTCGGTGGTGTGTGTCACCGAGTAACCTCGGCCGAGCACTTCCAGCGGGCTCAGGGCCTGCAGGGCCGCGGCGGCAGTGCCCAGCCGGTCACGGTTCGATCGGGTCACGCCGCGGACGGCGTGGTCGATGCGTCGTTGCAGTTCGTCGACACGGCCGGCGAGTTCACGGATCCGTCCGTGGGGACGGACCAGCACCGGCCTGGAGGCGAGTCCCGTCAGCAGCCCGCGAGCGCGTTGGGCCCGTTGCTGGAGTGCTCCGGTCAGCCGTGTCCGCACGGCGGCCAGCGAGGCCGTGAATTCGTCGCGGTGCGGGACGACCAGTTCACCGGCTTCGCTGGGAGTCAGCGCCCGCACATCGGCAACCAGGTCGGCGATGCTCACATCGATTTCGTGCCCGACGGCACTGACCAGTGGGATGGGGCACTCGGCAATCGCCCGTGCCACGATCTCCTCGTTGAACGCCCAGAGGTCCTCCAGGCTGCCGCCACCCCGACCGGCGATCACCACGTCGACTCCCGGCAGTGTGGGGACCAGCTCGATCGCCCCGGCGATTTCCTCGGCCGCTCCCGCCCCCTGGACCCGGACAGGCAACAGGACGATCTCGACGGCCGGCCACCGGCGGGTGATCACCTGCAGCATGTCGCGGACTGCGGCTCCGGTGGGGCTGGTGACCAGGGCGATTCGACGCGGGAATCGCGGGATGGGCTGCTTGCGTTCGGCGTCGAACAGTCCCTCGGCAGACAGGCGTTCCTGCAACTGGCGGAAGGCCAGTTCCAGGGCGCCGACCCCCTTGGGAGTCAGTTGCTTGATGACCAGCTGGTACTGCCCCCGCGGCAGGTAGACCTCGACACCGCCGCGGGCGACAACCTCGAGTCCGTCGGCGAGGTCGAACTTGAGCCGCGCGGCGGTGCTTCTCCAGATCACCGCCGAGATCTGGGACTCGTCGTCCTTGAGCGTGAGGTAGACGTGTCCGGAGCGGGCGGGACGGCAGTTGGAGATTTCGCCGGTGACCCAGACGTCGGGGTAGTGGCTTTCGAGCTGGTCCTTGATCTGGCGGGTCAGTTCCGAGACCGTTCGTGCCGTTTCTCCCCCGTCGTGTTGTGTGGCGGTCGACATCGCGACTTTCCCCTCCGTGTTCGTCCGGTTCTGCTAACCCGCCGCGATCGTCCGCAGTATGGAAACGGCACGAGTGGCATCGTCGGCGGGGTCATCGCCGCCGGAGGCCCCGGCGGTCAGCCAGCCGGGGTATTCAGCCTCGGCCAGAACCGCCAGCATCTCGTCCCAGACCACCTCGCCTCGCCCGACCGGCACCTCGCGAAACGACCCGTCAGAAGCGCGGACCGCATCCCGTGCCCACACGTGTTTCACCACGTCGAACAGCTCGCGGAACGTCTCGACCGGATTGATTCCTCGGCCGCTCCAGGCGGCGGGATTGAAGTCGACACCGATCGGGCCCGCGTCGACATCGTCGAGCAACCCCTTGAATTTCTCGAGGTCGGAGGCGGCGACATCGATGACGGGGATGGCACCGACGTGGTTGCCGTGTCGAGCGAGGTCGTTGAGGACTTCGACCAGCAGGTCCCGGTCGTTGCGACCCGCCTCGTTCACCTCGTCGGACGGAATCGGTCCGATTCCCAGCGTGACCACATCGGTTCCCAGTGCCCTGGCGAAAGTTAACGCGGACCGCACTGCCTCGACGCGGGCATCGAGGTCGCGTCGGTCGGCGAATCCCCGTCGGGTGGGGAAACTGGTCGCGGCGAGGGCGAGCCCGAGTTCATCGAGGTGCTTGCGGAAGTGCCGGATGGAGGTCGAAGAGAACTCGGACGGCTTGATCCCGTATCGCGTGTCGACCAGAACGCCCTCGGCCCCGGTCCTGGCGGCTCGCTTGAGAGCGGATTTCAACTGGTCACCAAAGACCGAGAGAGCGACGCAACAGCGGAGGCGGTGCATGGCGGGGAAGTTTCCCTGTAACAACGGATCGTGGAGGGATTGAAACGGATTGTCACGACACGTTCAAGAAGCCGCGACCAACCCGTACGTCTTCGCTGTGATCTGGCTCAGCCGGTGCCCAACCACTCCACGGCTCGTCGAAGCGGCTCGTCAGGATCGTTGGTGTAGTGCATGTCCGCCCCTGCGATCAACTCGACGGCCAGTCGTTCGGCGGGGATTTCCAGCGCGGCCAGGTCAACGGGAAGGCTGCCGAAGGCCGGTGAGCGTTCGACGCTGTCACCGCCGACGAGCACCAGGACCGGGCAGGAGACCTGTGGCAGGTGCCGGACCAGGTCGTAACGGTCCTCGGGACCATATTTCTCGATGTAACCCGCGGCACGAATCCACATTGGCAACGGTTGTCGAACCGGGATCAACTCGTCGCCACGATCCGCTTCGACCATCTCACAGGCCCGAGCATAGTCCTCACGAAACGGTTCGGCTGCCGGATGCTGTTGGAACATCCGGTGACAGAAGCGTGGCGGGGAGATGGCGATGATCGCGGCGGGGTCGACGGCCCCGGCCGCCGTGGCGTAGATCGACTTGACCCCGCCCATGCTGTGGCCGACCAGCACGATGCGTTCCCAGTCACGTTCCCGACCCCAGGCGCACCACGCGGCCAGGTCGAGTTGGCAGTCGTCGATCTGCTCGAGAGCCGCTCCCCCCCGGCCTCCCGCCAGCCCGTCGTGACCTCGCGTGTTGATTCTCAACGCCGGCGTTCCCGCTGCGGCGACGGTTGCGGCGGCGTGTTCGAGGATTCCGGGCGAGTAGAAATTGTTCCCCGTGCCGTGAACCAGGATCACCAGGTCGGCCGGCCAGGCCCGCGGGCCGGACGGGGCAGCGGCTGGCCGGAGCAGTGCCCCGTCCAGGCGGACGTTGTCGTCGGTGCGGGTCCTGATCAGTTCGACCGTCATCGGTCGTCCTTCGCCTTCTTCTTGCCGTTATCGAGTTCGGCCAGTCTCTTGCGGAGTGCCGGGATACGCTTCCGGGCCTGTTGGACCGCGTCGGCATCCTGCCCGTCCTGCAGGATGCGAGACCAGAGCGTGACGGCGAACTTCAGCATGTCGGCTCGACCTGGGGCGTACTGCTTGGGCAGCGGTCCACTGCCGTAAGCGTCGATGCCGCGTGCGCGGGCGATCAGGATCCGCCGTTGTTCAGCGATGTCCTGTTTTTCCCACGGCCGTTGGTCCCGTGCCTCGTATTTCAACAGGGTGTTTTCGGCTGTTGCGGCCTCGGGCAGTCCGGTCCAGCGGACACGGATTCCCTTCAGTTGCATCAATCCCGAGTAGAGCGTGCCAGGATCGGTGAGCCGCTTGTTGGCTTCGGCCAACACCGCCCGTGCAGTGGCCTGGCGGTCTGGCGCTGTGCCGGGAGCCAGTCGCGATGCGGGCCAGGCGGTGGCCAGTTTCTTTCGCCGTGGTTGGTCCTGCTCGAGCCATTCGAAGACCGCGGGGACCGGCCCCGCCGGCACCGAGTGTCCCGCACCCGGTTCGACCCACACTCTCGTGCGGACTCCCACTTCCTTCAACTGGGGACCGCGGAATCGTTCGACCTCGCCACGATTGAAATCGGTTTCTCCGGTCACCAGCGCCACGCTCAGTCGGTCCATCACCCTGTGCCGCAACCAGGATTCCGGTCTCAGGTCCCCGGCCGCACAGAAGCTGACGATTCCTCCGAACATCTCGGGCAAGGCGAACCCGATCGTGCAGGCCACTCGGCCGCCTCCCGAGAAACCCGCCAGGTAGGTGCGTTCGGGATCGATCGGGTATCTGCGGCGGAGGTCATCAAGGACATCGAGCACGATATTGACCCGCCGCGGGAACGGGCAGCGGTTTCCCGCGCCCCGCGGGCTCGCCAACAGCACTCCTTGCCTGCGACAGGTTGACGTGAAGGCCGAGAACCCCGAGGGGTTGTCGCCGGGGGAGATGAACAACACGAGCGGCACCAGCTTGGTGGTCACCTTGGCCGGGACGACCAGGCGGTAGGTCTGTTCGGTCGAGACGTACCCCTTGGTCCACTCGGCCGGGGGCTTCGCCGGACTCTGGTTTGAGAGTGCGAAGACCCAGTCGAGACGAGTGGGATTGGCGACGGTGACCCGGTCGTGGGTGCCTGGCGGCAGCGGCTCGGCCGAGTGGACTCGGCCGAGATTCAGTATGGCGAGGGTGGCCAGGACCACCAGCCCAGGTTGTCGACTCATCAGCGGCATCTCCCGTCATGACCCAGGAATGTCACTCGTGCCTCTCATCCTCGCGCCGCTCCGGCAAAGGGTCAAGCAGCCCGGAGCGGTGGCTATCGTGCGTGAGTGGTTGACGACATCCGGAATGGTGCCGAGAATCGCCGTTTGGTCTCATCCGATTCTCCTCGACCCGGCGGTCTCATGTCTTCCCCGTCACCTCCCTTTCGCCCCGACGTGGCCCGGTTGGCCGGGTATCTGCCCGGCGAGCAGCCCCAGGAGGAGGGGTGGGTGAAACTGAACACCAACGAGAACCCCTATCCTCCGTCACCGAAGGTGGTCGAGGCGATCCGGCAAGCGGCCGAGGGGCGTCTGAATCTCTATCCCGATCCGCTCGGACGGGATTTCTGCCGGGCGGCCGCCCGGTTGTTCGACGTTGATCCCGAGTGGATTATTCCGGGCAACGGGAGCGACGAGATCCTGACGATCCTGTTGAGGACCTTTGTCGATCCGGGGCAGAAGATCGCCTATCCCTATCCCAGTTACGTGCTGTACGAGACCCTGGGCCAGATCCAGGGAGCGGTGGTTGACCGGATCGCTTTGCGGGACGACTGGTCGTGGCCGCTTGAGGAGGCCGGGGGGCGGTTGGCGGACTGCCGTCTGCTGTTTGTGCCCAACCCGAACTCACCTTCGGGAAACCGGTTCCCCGACGAGGACCTGCTGCAACTGGTGCCCGATGACGGTGTGCTGGTGCTCGACGAGGCGTACGGGGACTTCTGTGACGAACCGCACTCCGGCGAATTGCTGAGTTCGCAGGAGGCGGCGGGACGGATGGTGGTGACGCGGACACTGAGCAAATCGTACAGCCTGGCGGGGCTGCGATTGGGGTTCGGCGTGGCACACCCCGATCTGGTGGCGGGAATGAAAAAGGTCAAGGACAGTTACAACTGTGACACGCTGTCGCTGGCTGCCGGTGTGGCGGCATTGGAGGACAGCGATTGGATGTGTGAAAACGCTGCGAGGATTCGCCGGACACGGGTTCGGCTTGTCGAGGGTCTGGCCACCCGGGGGTTCGACGTGGTTCCCAGCCAGGCCAACTTCGTCTGGGCCACACATCCGGATGGAGAGCACCGGCGGCGGTTCGAGGCGCTGAAGAG
>DLVV01000037.1:21341-23323 GCA_003445035.1 Planctomycetaceae bacterium
TTGAGAGTCACGGTGGGGACCGACGAACAGGTCGATCGGTTCTTCGAGGCACTCGATGGTGTCGGGTCGTAGCGGTTGTGAGGGTCGAAAACGGTGCCGACCGGCCTGGGCCGGACGAACCGCACCGGCAGTGATTGCCGAGGGTTGGGCCAGTCCTATGATGGAGGGGTCCTGGAGAGGAAGGCAGACGATGGCCCGACGCGCCGAGATTTCGCGGAAGACGCACGAAACCGACATCCGGCTGTCGCTGGATTTGGACGGAAGTGGTGCGTCGGAGGTGCGTACCGGGATCGGCTTCTTCGATCACATGCTGACCCTGCTGGCCCGTCACGGCCTGTTCGATCTCGAGGTCGCTGCCGATGGTGACATCGAAGTCGATGGACACCACACGGTCGAGGACGTGGGGATCTGCCTGGGGCAGGCCCTGGCAGAAGCGCTGGGAGACAAGGAGGGCATCTGTCGTTACGGCGGGCTGGCGTTGCCGATGGAGGAGACGCTGGTGACGGTGGCCGTGGACCTCTCGGGTCGAGCGTGGTTCGTGCAGCGCGTGACCTACCCGACCGAGAAGATCGGCGAGTTCGACACCCAGTTGGTCGAGGTCTTCTGGCAGGCGGTGGCGGCCAATGCGCGGATCAACCTGCACCAGGTGTTGCACCACGGCGACAATTCTCATCACATCGCCGAGGCACTGTTCAAGGGAACGGCCCGAACTTTGCGTCAAGCCGTGGCCATCGACCCTCGCCAGCATGGGGTGCCCTCGTCGAAGGGCTCGCTCTGATTTTCGCATCAGCGACCTCCACTGGGTGGATTTTCCGACTGGTGAGAATATCGGCTTGGGGTCGGTTGAATTCTCTGCGAGAGGGAGTAGGCTGTTGCGATTCCTGTTCGAGTTCGGGTCGTTTTGACCCGGTTCGCCGGGCTCAAGCCGGACTCGAATCTTCCGTCTCGAGGAGTTCTTAGGAGTTCCCGAGGCGGGTGCGGGGACATCCCTGGACCGTCGGATACTTCACCCGACTCATCCGGACTTGCACCAGTCGGAGCCAACACGGAGGGCCACCCCGGTCGCCTGACCCCGCCGCATGCTCAGGCATCGGCGACAGCGCCGTGGGCCGGTACGGAGATTGGCGGCTGGTGCTTCCGGGTGCCGGGGGTTGCCCCGTTTTTTTGTTCGGCGGATGGCCGCGTCCCGGGTCCGACGCGTGGGGCTGGGCGTTGATGCCGGTTGGCCGGTTCGCTACGCTGGGATGTTTGCTCACCTGCCTGCCCCGATGGCACCCGCAGGTTGACTCACTCCACTTTTCCAACAGTTCTTTGATCGAGGGCAACACCGTGTCCCCGGTACCAATTGGTCCGGCTCGTTCGACAATGGCTCGCAACGAGACGGTCACTCACAACTGGTTCGTCGTTGATGCCGGAGGCCACATCGTGGGCCGCCTGGCGACTCAGATCGCCACCGTGTTGATGGGCAAACACCGTCCCGACTACACGCCTCACGTCGATACCGGCGATTACGTCGTCGTGTTGAACGCTCACCGGGTTCGGTTCAGCGGCAAGAGCATGGCTCACCAGTCGCACCCGCAGTTCACCAAGAAGATGCTCAGGAAAACCTACGAGCGTTACACCGGATACCCGAGCGGCCGCAAGTTGACGACCGCTGCGGAGGTGCTCGAGAAGGCTCCCGAGAGGATCCTGCACGAGGCCGTGCGTCGGATGCTGCCCAAGAGCAAGCTTGGCCGCAAGATGCTCGACAAACTCAAAATCTACTGTGGTGATGAGCACCCCCACCAGGCTCAGAACCCGCAGTCGTTTCCGGAGTACCTGTTGCCCGGTTAGTCCCGGATTCCGACAAGTCACCATTTCCTGTTCTCCGTCTGTTGGGGCGGGGACACGAGAGACCTCAAGATGATCTTCGACGACGACACTCCGGAAACCTCTGACGAGGCTGCCGAGGAGGCGACAGAGGCCACCGAAGAAGAGGCCAC
>DLVV01000148.1:0-8944 GCA_003445035.1 Planctomycetaceae bacterium
CCCGTTTTCTCCCGGAATCACCCGTCGGTCGACCTCGATCAGGCACTCGTCGGGCACCGTGTTGACACTGACGCCACCGCTGACCAGTCCGACCGACAACGTGGCCTCCCCACACAGCGGATGGGGCGTAACACGATCGGCCAGCGTGTCGGCGTAGTCCTCGAGAGCGTGAACGACCCGGGCCATGCGGTAGATCGCGTTGACACCCTGTTCGGGCTGGGAACTGTGACAGGCGCGGCCGGTGGTGCGGACTTTCCAGCGTGTCGCGCCGCGGTGGGCGACAACGATATCCAGCAGCGTCGGTTCGGCCACGAGAGCGACGTCGGGTCGTTTGGGGATCAGGTCGCAGTGTCGGTCGTCGTCGGTCCACAACCGGACCAGGTCGGTGATTCCCTGCACGTTGGATTCTTCGTCACACGTGCAGCTCATCACCACGTTGGCGGCCCCCTCGGGACGTTCGCTGGCCAGCCGAGCCACCGCGTGCAGCATCGCCGCCATGCCCCCCTTCACGTCGCAGGAACCGCGACCGTAGATTTTCCCGTCACGGACGACCGGGTCGAACGGATCGATGGTCATCCCGTCGACGGGAACCGTGTCCTGGTGAGCATCGAGAATGACGGTCGGGCGGTCGGCACCGGCGTCCACCCGGGCCACGACATTGGATCGTCCGGGCACGACCTCGATCCGCTCGTGCGCGATGTCTCGCTCGGCGAAGAACCCGCACAACCAGTCCGAAACTCGTGTTTCGTAGTACTCGGGGCCGGAGAGGTCGCGGCCCATGGGATTGACGCTGGGAATGGAAACCAGCGTCTTGAGGATTTCGAGTGCGTCCACGGCGGGATCCTTGGTCGGTGCAGGTCGGGGGTGTCATCCTAGGCAATCGTCGGCCCCGCGTCGCAGCCGGTGAGGCGGAAAGGCGACCGGTTGCCACGGGATCGACCGGGACGTATCGTGATGCCTCGTTTCCGGTTTCCGCGAGGCACGACGTCGATGACAGACTTTGCCGCTGAACACGCCAGGGGACACGACTACGGAGATTTCCTCGAACGTCATGCGTCCGATGAGGACCGGGAGCGTTGGCAGACGATCTACGACCGCGTGACGTTGACCGAGTCTCAGCAGGCGGTGCTGGCATCCTTCGCACGGGAGATGAAGGTGCTGGTGCTGGCGGGGGCCTGGTGTGGCGACTGCGTGAACCAGTGTCCGATCTGGGAACGGTTCAGCCAGTCGTGTTCACTGATCCGGGTTCGCTACCTCGATCGGGACGAGAATCCCGAATTGACCGAGCGGTTGTCGGTCAACGGCGGCCACCGGGTGCCGGTCGTGGTGTTCCTGAGCGAGGACGATCACCTTTGCGGAATTTTCGGAGATCGCACTCTGGCCAAGTACCGGGCGATGGCTGCCGACATCGACGCGTCGCTGGTGCCGGTGGCCGACGATGGTGGCCGCACGCTGCTCGAACAGGCCACCGGCGAGTGGCTCAACGAATTCGAACGCATGCAGCTGATGATGCGGACTTCCGGCCGTTTGCGCCAGTTGCACGGGGACTGAGAACGTCGGCGGCGGGTCTTGACCGGACCGCCGAACGGTTCAGCACGCGAATCCCAGTTCGCGACCGATGTCCTCGGCGTGGGCGGTCACCCGCTCTACGGCCGTGCGGACCTGGTCCAGGTCCGCGTCGGATTCCAGCAGCACCGGGTGGTGTAGCACCAGCACGTTGGCGTCGGCCCTGTCGGCCTCGGCCAGTTCGCCCGATGTGCTGAACCGGCGCTGACTGTGAGACTTGTGCAGAGAACGGAACCCCGGATCGATCGCCACGCCCTCGGCCCGAACTGCCCTGGCGAATGCGTCTCGTGAGAGTCCGGCACAGGCATCGGGGTTGTACTGCAATCCCAGCTTGTAGAGACCGGGCTGCGATTCGGAATCGCCGGGCAGGGCGAACGGGATCAGCGCGGGATGATCGGCCAGTGACCGTATCACCCGGGTGGCCGCGGTGGCCCGCTGCCGGTTTCTGTTGGCCAGGGTGTCGAGTTGAGGTTGCAGCAGCGCGGCCTGGAGTTCCGAGAGCGGGTAGGCCTCGTTGCCTCGTTGCGTGTACGTTTTTACTCTCTGCTGGACGCCGTCATCGCTGGTCAACAACGCCCCCCCCCGACCGGCCGACAGCAACTTGCTGCCGCCGAACGACAGCACGGCCACCTCACCCCAGCTTCCGGCCACACGTCCGGCGACCCGGGCGCCGGGAACCTGGCAGGCGTCTTCGATGATCGGCACGCCACGTCGGTCGGCCAGGTCCCGCAGTGCCGGCATATCGACCTGGCCGCCATGGAGATGCGAGACGAGTACCGCTCGCGTGGCGTCTGTCAGTGCCTCTTCGACCCGGTCGACGTCCAGATTCCAGTTCTCGGGGCGGATGTCGACCAGGACCGGGGTGGCCCCGACACACAGCACGTCCTGCATGTTGCCGCGGAAGTCGTAGGCGGCCAGGATCACCTCGTCGCCGGGTCCGATCTTCAGGCCTCTCAGGGCCAGCTCGACAGCCACCGTGCCGCTGGCACACAGTCGCACGTGATCGAAACCGTGAAGGGTGGCCAGAGATTCGGCGAGGGTTTCGGAATGCGGTCCGTGGTATTGGCCCCAGCTGCCGTCGCGGGCCGCCCGATGCAGGACCTCTACGATTTCCGGGTCGTCGGGTGGCCAGACGGGGGGGCCCTGGGGTCGGATTGGCGTACCGCCCAGGACGGCGGGTACAGCGTCGTTGGGCATTTGGAGCGGTCAAAAAGGGGCTGGGTTGATGGCCGTCGCAGAAACCCTCTACGATGGCTGGTTCGTGCCGCCTGTCTCGTTTGTCGCAGTTTGCGGACGACAAGACAAGCGGCGCCAGCCAGGACACGTGGATGCACACGATTCGTTACATCATGGTCGGCGGCTTTCTCGGGGCCGGCAAGACGACCACGCTCGGTCGACTGGCCCGGCACTTCACCGACCAGGGACAGAACGTCGGTGTGGTCACCAACGACCAGGCCACCGACCTGGTCGACACCAACACCTTTCGCTCGCAGGGTTTCGATGTGGGTGAGGTGGCTGGAGCCTGCTTCTGTTGCAACTTCGACGAATTGATGAGCACGATGGAGAAGTTGGGTGCGGACGAGCGGCCGGATGTGATCCTGGCCGAACCGGTTGGCAGTTGCACCGACCTGGTCGCCACGGTCATCCAGCCGATCAAGAGGCTGTTCGAGAGCGATTTCCAGATCGCTCCCTATTCGGTCATCCTCAAGCCCAGTCACGGGCGGCGAGTGCTGCGGGGCGATACACGAGGCTTTTCGCCCAAGGCCGCTTACATTCTCAAGAAGCAACTCGAGGAGGCCGATGCGATCCTGGTCAACCGCGTCGACGAACTTGGTTCTGATCGGGTCGACGAACTGGTCGAACTGGTCGGCGAGCACTGTCCGGATGTGCCGGTGCTGCGAATTTCGGCGAAGACCGGTGAGGGTTTTGATCAGCTCATCGAACTTCTTGGACAGACCGGTGACTTTGGCCGCCGGGTGCTCGACATCGACTACGACACGTACGCGGAGGGCGAAGCCGAGTTGGGGTGGCTCAACAGCAGCCTGCAACTGGCCGCCGACGAGCCGTTTGATCTCGACGAGTTGTTGCTCGACGTGGTCACCCGCCTGGCGGGACGGCTCGAGGAGCAACAGGCCGAGGCGGCTCACCTGAAAGTGATCGGGTTGTGGGAGGGTTTCTTTGGTGTGGCGAACCTGGTTTCCAGTGAGGATCGGCCCGAGTTGTCGCTGCCGTCGAACTGCCAGGTCCGGACCGTGGAAATGATCGTCAACGCGCGGGTGGCCTGTGATCCGGAGTGGCTGGAACAGGTGGTGAGGGCCGAGGTGGTCGGAGCGGTTGATTCTCGTGGTGCGTCGGTGGAGTTCCGACAGGTGCAGAGTTTTCGGCCGGGGCGGCCGGTACCGACACATCGGTTTGACCGAGACGACTGAACGGATTCGCCGGGCGTGGTGGACGTGGTGGAGAAATCCAGATGAAGGCGAGTGTTCGCGGGACCGAGATCTATTTCGATGTCGACGGCGCCGGGCTGGTGCCGGACGGGGACCGGATGGTGGACCGGCCCGTGCTGTTCCTGCTTCACGGTGGTCCCGGAGGCGACCACGCCGGGTTCAAGTCGACAGTGGCACGGCTGGTCGACGTGGCGCAGCTGGTGTACATCGATCACCGGGGTTCGGGTCGCAGCACCCCGGCCGATCCGGCCACCTACACACTGGAAGAGAACATCGACGACGTCGACGCGCTCCGGGACTACCTGGGCCTCGAGTCGATCTGCCTGCTGGGTTCCTCCTACGGTGGAATGGTGGCGCAGGGGTACGCGATTCGGTACCCGCAGAGGGTTTCGAACCTGGTGTTGTGTGCGACCGCACCCAGTCACCGGTTCCTGGATGATGCCCGGCGGATCGTGGCCGAACGGGGCACGCCCGAACAGCAGGCAGCGTGCGAGCGGCTGTGGGCCGGGTCGTTCGAATCACTCGAACAGGTCAAGGAGTACTACCAGGCGATGGGCCCGATGTACTCGACGACCCACGAGGCGGAGAAGGCGGCCGAGTCGTGGGGGCGGGGAAAGCGGAACTTCGAACAACTGAACCTGGGATTTCGCGAGTTCCTGAGAGAATTCGATTACACCGATCAGTTGAGCTCAATTGCCTGCCCGACACTGGTGCTCGCCGGAGCTCACGACTGGATCTGTCCACCGAATCACTCGCGGGAGATCGCCGAGCGGATCCCCCGTGCCCACATGAAGGTGTTTTCCAAGAGTGCCCACAACATCGCCGGAGACGAACCCGAAGCGTTCCTGGCGGCGGTGCGGGGGTTCCTGACTTATTCGGTCTAGATGGCATGTCCGGTTCGTTGCCCGTCCTGTCCGGTGAACAGGCCCGTGAGATCGACTCGCGGGCGCTGCGCGAACATGGGCTGACCGGCCTGGTATTGATGGAGAATGCCGGTCGAGGTTGCGCTGAATTGTTGCAACGGCTGGGCATCGACGGTCCGATCCGCATCTGCGTGGGGAAGGGCAACAACGGGGGCGACGGCTACGTGATTGCCCGCCACCTGGACAATGCCGGTTTCACCGTTCACGTTGGTTCGGCGGTCGATCCGTCGGTTCTGACCGGCGATGCGGCGGTCAATCACATGGCGTGGGTTTCGGGTAACGGCGCCGTCGATGTCGTGGAAGCCGGTGGGTGGGACGACATGTTGTCGGGAGCCGCCTGGATCGTCGACGCGTTGCTGGGAACCGGAACGCGTGGTGAGGTGCGGCCGCCGTTCGATGTCGCGATCGATGCGATCAACCGGACGAGCGATGGGTCGGCTGGACGGGTGTTGTCGGTCGACCTGCCGAGTGGCCTGGATTGTGATTCGGGATCACGGCTGGGCCGATGTGTTCGCGCCGACCACACGGCCACGTTCGTTGCTCCGAAGAGAGGCCTGGTGGAAGACGGAGCGTCGGAGTGGGTCGGTGCGATCCACGTGGTCGACATCGGGATTCCTCGATCGCTTCGCGAGGAGGTGTTGAGATGAAGCACCGGTTCTTCTGCGACGCATTGTCGAACGAGGCCGATGGGGGACGGGTTGTGCTGAAAGGTGCGGAGGCCAAGCACCTCACGAGCGTCCTGCGACTCGGGCCCGGCGACCTGGTCGAGCTGTTTGACGGTCGCGGCAGCGGGGCACGTGCCGAGATCATCGGGGGTGACAAACGGGAGATCGAGTTGTCGGTCATCGAGCTGGAAGTTGACGGTCCCCAGCGGGGTCCCGAGGTGGTGCTGGCAACGGCTGTGCCCAAGGGTGATCGAATTCGGTCCCTGGTCGAGAAGGCGACCGAGCTGGGGATCGACCGGTTGGTGCCACTGAAGACACACCGCAGTGTCGTGCATCCCCGGGTGGGGAAGCAGAAGAAGATGCAACAGGCGGTGCTCGCTGCGTGCAAGCAGTGTGGCCGCAACCGCTTGATGCGGATCGATCCGTTGATGGCGTGGGACGAGTTGCTGGCTGTCGAAAACCAGTCGCTGGTGATTGGGCAGCGGGGAGCGGAGGATTCCGGTCAGGCGATCGATCGGCTGCTGGCCGACCCGAACACACCCCTGGTGCTTTGTGTCGGTCCGGAGGGAGGATGGACCGACGAGGAACTGGATGCGGCACGCGAGGCAAAAGCGACCCTGATCGGAGTGGGCCGGCACACCCTGCGGATCGAGACGGCGGCGTTGGCTTTGGCGGCACTTGTCTCCGCAAGCCGGAAGGTGGGGGACTGACGGGCCGTGGAGCCGGGTTTCATTTGAGACCGTTTCTGGTACGATTCCGATCGACAACGCGAGTTGGACAGTGCTTTCGACTCGGGCCAGCTGGGAGCGCCTGGGGTGTTGGAGGCTTATACCGAACGATGGGCCCTGGTGACCGGGGCCTCGAGTGGAATCGGTGCCGAGTTTGCGCGCGTGCTGGCTGGCAACGGCATGCACCTGGTGCTGACGGCCCGCCGTGGCGATCGTCTCGAGGAACTGGCCGAGGAACTGCGCCAGCAGCACATGGTGCAGACGCTGATCGTTCCTTCCGACCTGTGCGATCCGGGCGCGGCGACGGCGTTGATCGAACGGATCGACGCCGAGCAGATCACCCTGGAATTGCTGATCAACAATGCCGGCTTCGGGTACGTCGGTGATATCGACGGGACCGACGTCGAGACGATGCTGTCGATGGTGCAGTTGAACATCGGCGTGCTGACTGAGCTGACCTACCGCGTGCTGCCGAAAATGCTCGAACGAGGCCACGGTGCCATTATCAACGTGGCGAGCGTCACCGGCATGCAGCCGGTGGCCTACATGCCGGTCTACTCGGCGTCGAAGGCCTTCGTGCTGCATTTCAGTGAAGCGCTGTGGGCCGAGGCCCGTGACCGCGGTGTGACGGTGATGGCCCTGTGTCCGGGAACGACCGAGACCGAGTTCTTTGATGTCGCGGGCGTGCCCGGATGGCTCAAGAAACAACGTTCGCAAACGGCCCGGCAGGTGGTCAACGAGGCCCTGGACGGCTTGGAAAAGCGTCGCGGTTACCTGGTGACCGGGATCTGGAACTACCTGAGGTCACTGGCACCGCGGATCGCCACGCGGAAGACGGTTGTCACCCAGACGATGAAGTACTTCCGTCCGCGGTCGACCGAAGCCGGGGATGCGCCATAGGCGGATCGGTCAGGCGAACAGGTCCTGCACCACCTTGCCACCGTCGACGACTTTCATCGGTCGGCCGAGCGGGCTGAGGTGTTCCTTGCGAGGGTCGACCTGCAGCGAGTGGCAGATCGAGCAGAACAGGTCGGGGACACTGACGGGATGATCGGCCACCGCCGTGCCGTTGGCCGAACTGCCGCCGATCACCTGCCCACCCTTCACACCGCCACCAGCGACGGCGGCCGAGAAGACGCGGGGGTAGTGGTCGCGGCCGGTCCGGGAGTTGACTCGTGGTGTCCGGCCGAATTCTCCCATCCAGACTACCAGTGTCTTTTCGAGCAACCCACGAGTTTCGAGATCCTCGACCAGTGCGGCGACGGCCGGGTCGACCTGTTCGGACAGTGCGGTGATGCGTTCGAAGATGTCGAAGTGGGTGTCCCATCCCCTCGAGACGACCTCGACGAACGTCACACCGCTTTCGACCAGTCGCCTGGCCAACAAGCATCCGCGACCGAAGCTCGTCTCGCCGTACTTCTGCTTCAACGAGTCGGATTCCTCCGAGATGTCAAAAGCGGAGACATTCTTGCTGAGCACCATGCGGGAGGATTTCTTGTAGAGCTTCTGGTGGTTCGCGACGACGGTTTTTCCGCCGCGCCCGGAGAATTCCTGTTCCAGCCGACCCAGCAGTCCCAGCCGGCGACGGTACCGCCGGGCGGGCACCGGGACGGCCACGTTCTGTGGAAGCTGTCCCGGGTTGTTGACGGTGAACGGTTCGTAGTCGACGCCGAGGAAACCCGAGCCGGTGGTGCGGCCGACCGAGACGACCGCCGGCAGTTCGAAGTCCGGGTTGGCCAGCTGCTCGGCGATGCTGGCACTGAGGCTGGGGTGCTTGACGCTGCCGGAGGGCACGTAGCCGGTGTGCAACTGGTAGCTGGCTCGCTGGTGGTTGCCTTCCTTGTTGGTCATCGACCGGATCAACGAGAACCGGTCGATGGTTTTGGCGACGCGGGGCCAGTACTCGGCAACCTGAATGCCCGGGACGGCGGTGGAAATGGCCTTGGTGGGTCCGCCGTTGTCGATGCCCGGTTTGGGGTCCAGAGTCTCGAACTGGCTGGGTCCGCCGGCCATCCACAGCAGGATCATGGACCGCCCCTGCTTCTTGAGTTCCTCGGCCTCCACCTGTACGACATCGGCCAGGCCAACGGTGCCGGCTGCCAGGGCGGTGGCGGGTACGGCTTTGAGAACTCGTCGCCGGGAAAGCGTCGAGGGAGTGTCGGGGGAGAAATCGGTCATGATGGATTGGCTCCTGCGGCCCGCAGGATGATGTCACATGGCTGTCGAGGTCGGGTAAAGGTTCATCTCCGAGAGAGGAACTCGCTGGAGTTGACCAGGCTCCACATCAGGTCCTCGAACGCTTCGCCGCGGTGTCCGACCTCGGTGATGTACTCCCGGCAGATCTTCCGTTCAGATGCCGAGGGTTCGCGAGAGAGGACCAGCAGGTAAACCTCGGCGATCGCATCGTCGTCGCCGGGATGTTTCCGGAGGATTGTGGCCAGCCGGGTGTTTCCTCCGGCCCGGATCATGGCGTGGATCAACGGCGAGTTCATCAGGTACAGAGCCTGGGGGACATTGCCCTTGATGTCTTCCTGTGGAGTCGACGGGTCGAATCCGAACAGGGCGAGGAAGAGCGTGCGTCCGGCCGAACGTCGGCGAGACATCATGTTGTTGGA
>DLVV01000148.1:9311-11662 GCA_003445035.1 Planctomycetaceae bacterium
CCGAGGACTTCCAGCAGCGCGTTGTAGACCTGGTCGGCCCGCAGCCGGCTTGGCTGAGCCGATGCGAATGGCGGCGTGGGTTCGGTTGGATCGCGAGGTCGGATCTGCCGCTGGTAGGCCCGTGTTCCGGCGATGATCTCGAAAAGCCGTCGCGTGTCGTAGCCACTATCGGTGAAGTCCCGGCAAAGCAGATCGAAGACCTGCGGATGTGTCACCTCGCGTTCGGGACCCATGTCGTCGATCGGCATGGAAAATCCCTCGCCGAGCAGTACCGACCAGGTGCGATTGACGTAGGCGCGGGCGAACCACCGGTTGCGGGTGGAAGTCACATGGTTGGCCAGCAGTTGCCGTCGCTCAACGTCATCCAGTCCCTCGGCGGCACGGCCCCCGGTGGCGAAGAACACCGGACGGATCGCGTCGCCACGATTGCCCGGCTCATCGAGATTCGGCATGTAGTGTTCGGTGTCGTTGCGACGATTGTTGTTGCCGGGTGGAGGCAGTTTCTGGAATTCCTTGAGACTGAGGCCGCCGTCCTTGTCCGCGTCACCCCGTTGCAGAAACCGGTCGAAGCTCCTGGCCAGGCGGGAATCGGCGACCTCGGACTTGACCAGTTTTCCGTCACGGTTGCGATCCAGGCGACGGAACATGAGCCCCAGTGCCTGGGGTGATGGACTCCGTCGGCCGCGACGGCTGGCGTCCTGTGATACCACCTCGAAGGACCGCGGGGTCGCGTCCCGCTTCGGCCGCACACGGACACGGGGAAAGAAAGCGGCCAGTTGGTGAAACTGGATTCTCTTCCAGCGGTCGGTGGGATGATCGTGACAATTGGCACACTGGATCTGGATTCCCAGGAAGATCCGTGACGTTTCGGCGGCCAATTCGGCGGCCTCACCTCCGTGGGCGAACAGCAGGGCCGTGGCCCCGTTTTCACGGACGTCTCCGGTGGCCGTCAGCAGGTTCTCGACGATCTTGTCCCAGCTGTGTTTCTGTTCGAACTGCTCGGTCATCCAGGCCTGAAAGACCGGGGGACTCATCTGCCGGCTGCGCATCTCGGTGGCCCGGGAGAAAATGACATCTCGCCAATAACGGGCCTGGGAGGCCGAGAATTCTGTCGAATTGATCAGCCGGTTGACCAGTCGGGATCGCTTGTTCGAATCGGGATCGAGTTCGAACAGGGTGACGCTGTTCGACGGGGGGAGTCGATCGGTGAGATCGAGCGTGGCACGCCGCAGGAAGTCTCCGTTGGAGGCCAGCGGAGCCGGTGTTCCCCCTGAAGCCTGAATCTCGGCTTCGATCAGGCGGTCAACTTCGGCCGAAACCGCCGATGTCCGCACCGGTTCGGCTGCGGCGGAGGGGCCGACCAGGAGCGGGATGCCCAGGGCGAGTGCCAACAGGGGAAGCGTGGGACGCGTGCACATCGATCTCTCCGAACTGGCCCGCCAACAGGGACTGGCCCAGAATGAACACCGGAGCGGGAGCGGGGTTCCGGTATTTCCGTCGAGAACCCGTCACGGTTCTCACTGGTTCAGCCCGTACTCCTTGATTTTACGGTACAACGTCCGTTCACCAATACCAAGCAGTGCCGCAGCGTCCTCGCGTTTGCCGTCGACCAGTTCAAGTGCCTGTTCGATGTAGAAGCGTTCGACCTCGACCAGCGGACGTCCGACCAGTCCATCAGCTCCGCTGGGACTGCGGCCGGGTTCCCCGTCGCCGTCGGCGGTGGGAACGATGTCATCGGGCAGATCGTCGACATCGAGCAGTCCGTCGGCGTCGAGCACGAGCATGCGTTCGATGGTGTTGCGGAGTTGCCGGATGTTGCCGGGCCAGTCGTGAGCAATCAACGCCTGACGGGCGGCCCTCGAGACGTCCGGCACATCACGCCCGTAGGACTCGGCGAATTCCTTCCGGAAATGATCGATCAACAACGGCATGTCCGCCCGCCGTTCTCTCAGTGGTGGCAGGCCGATGGTGACGACGGCGATCCGGTAGTAGAGATCTTCCCGGAAGCGACCTTCGCGGACGGAATTCTCAAGATCGGCGTTGGTGGCCGCGACGACCCTGACGTTGACCTCGATCTCCTCGTTCGCCCCGATCCGGGCCACCTTGCGGTCTTCGAGCACCCTGAGCAGCTTGATCTGTGTCTCCGTCGGCATCTCGCCGACCTCGTCGAGGAACAACGTGCCGCCGTTGGCGAATTCGAATTTCCCGATTCTCCGACCCACCGCTCCGGTGAAGGCCCCGGCCTCGTGTCCGAACAGTTCACTCTCGAGGATACTTTCGGGCAACGCCGAGATGTTCAGCGGGACGAAGGGCTTGGACTTGCGATCGCTGTTCTGGTGCAGGGCCCGGGC
>DLVV01000148.1:11978-13157 GCA_003445035.1 Planctomycetaceae bacterium
ACCAGTTCCTTGCCGGTGCCGCTTTCTCCTTCGATCAACACGGTACTGCTGGTGGGGGCGACGTGCTTGAGTTGTTCGAGGACGCGGTTCATTGACGGGCTGTTGCCGATGACTCCCTCGAATCCGAACCGCTCGTCGAGGCGGCGGGCGAGTTCGGCATTTCGACGGAGCAGGCGGAGCCTCGTCGAAGCCTTTTCGACGGCGGACCGCAGTTCGTTGATGTCCAGCGGCTTGGTGAGGTACATCGATGCCCCGGCCTGCCCGGCGGCCAGGGCCGACTGGACCGAGGCGTGTCCGGTCAGCAGAATCACCTCGGCGTTGGGCAACTCCTCCTTGGTTTTTTGCAGCAGTGCCAGTCCATCGAGGTCACCCATCATCAGGTCGGTGACGACCACGTCGAAGCTGTCGCTCTCGATGCGTGTCGCGCCATCTTCTCCGGAGATCGCCGTTTTGCACTCGTAGCCGACTCGCTCGAGACTCTCGGCGACCGCGTGGGCGTGGGGTTCGTCGTCATCGACGACCAGCACCCGAATTGGTGGCCCCGACGGTTCGAGGTCATCGGGAACGGCGTGATCGCGTGCGGAGTCGGTCATGAGTCGATCTGGTTGTCACCGGGGTCGTCGGGCAACTGGTCGGACGGGGTGTCAATCGGCAGCCGGATGGTGAACTTGGTTCCCTGGCCGGGTTCGCTTTCGCAGGCGATTGTCCCGTGGTGTGCCTGTGCGATTTTACGGACCGTGGGCAGGCCGAGGCCACTGCCGGAGGGCCGGGTCGAGAAAAACGTGTCAAACATCTTCTCCCGGGCCGTGGCATCGATGCCGTGGCCGTTGTCGATCACGACCAGGGCCACATGGTCCCCGTCGACGGCCGTCTGAATCTCCAGCCGGCCTCCGTCGGGCATCGCCTCGGTGGCATTGCGGCAGAGGTTCATCAACATCTGTCGGAGCAGCGGATCATCACCACCGACGGTTGGCAGACCCGGTTCCAGGTGGGGGCTGATGTCGATTCCGGTGTCATCGGCCTGCGGACGGTAGAAGTCGAGAAAAGAGGTGACGAGGTTGTTGAGGTCGACGGGGACAAGTTCAAGTGAACTGACCCGGGCAAACTGCAGAAACGCGTCGAGAATTTCCTCCAGGTGACGGCACTCCGACTGCACGGTGTGCAGCTTGTCGAGCATCC
>DLVV01000373.1 GCA_003445035.1 Planctomycetaceae bacterium
ACACGTCGGCCATGCGTTCGAATCTCGGGTCCGTTGTCTCCCGCTGACGTCGGAACCTCTCGGAACACCGGGAGCGACGACGGCGTGCGCCATCGACGTGCCGATTCGGCAAGATCGTCTCCGCACAACCCGCCGGGACCACCGAGGACCGAGGGCGGCGGATTATACGGATCGGCTCGGAAACGCGACAAGATCAACGTGCCCGAGGTGCGGCGGGCGGGGCCAGGGTTTTGATCTTGCTCCGTGCCAACAGCCAGCACTAGGATCCCTCGCGCCGATCCGGACAGATCGACTGGGATTCGATCCGGAACGGAGATCGTGTCAGGAGCTGGCGGCCATGCAGGCAGGGACTTCCATTCGGAAACACCGGCCCCATGCGTGGATCATCGGTGGCGGCGGGCTGCAACTGCGAATCCCGCTGATGAGATTGCTCGAGAAACACGGCTTCAAGATGTCCGCCGTGGGTCCGGGTTTCACCGAAGCATTTGCCGAGGCCGGGTTCGACTATCACAGGTATCCACTGCGACGGGCCCTGAACCCGCTGGCCGATTACCGGGCCGGCAAGGTCCTTAAACAGCTGTTCCTCGAACACCGACCCGACCTGGTGCACTGCGTCAACACCAAGCCGACACTGCTGGTGCCTCCGATCGCCCGCCGCACCGGGGTCTCCGGTTGCGTGCGGACCATCACCGGTCTCGGAGCCCTCTTCAGTTCCTCCTCTCCCCTGTCACTGTCATTGAGACTCGTCTACCGCCAAATGCAGCGGAAGGCCGAGCGAGACTGCGATTTCACCGCATTCCAGAATCCCAACGACCGGGACTACTTCCGCCGCCACCGCATGTCGTTCTCCGACCGTGACGCGGTGGTGCTCGGGTCCGGAATCGATGTCGAAGCCGTTCGGGCTCGACGGAGTTCACCCGCCGTCCAGTCGGACCTGCGACGAGAACTTCAGCTCGACGGACAGACACCGGTCGTGATGATGACGGCCCGGCTGATCCGACCCAAGGGCATCGGCGAGTTCCTGGAGGCGGCCACCGCCGTCCGACGGACCCGGCCCGATATCACCTTCCTGCTGGTGGGCCCGGAGGTCCGTGAGGGTCCCGCGATCTTCCCGGTCGAACAGGTCCAGCGGTGCCCCGACGTGCGTTACCTGGGCTGGCGGGACGACGTCGCCGACCTGATGGCCATCAGTGATCTGCTGGTCCTGCCCAGCTACTTCCGCGAGGGCATCCCCCGAGTGTTGCTCGAAGGTGCGGCACTGAGCCTGCCCCTGATCACGACCGACATGCCCGGCTGTCGAGAAGTCGTCACCGACGGCGTCAACGGTCTGCTGGTCCCCGCTCGGAACGGACCGCGGCTGGGAACGGCCATTCTGGAACTGCTCGACGACCCCGCCCGCTGCCGGGACATGGGCCGTGCCAGCCGAACACTGGTGGAGGAGAGGTTCCACCTGGAGATGGTCGCCGCGTCCTACGCCGACATCTACCACCGCGTGCTGGGCACCGCGAAACCAGCGGAAGTCGACCTGCGACAGACCGCCTGAACCCGCCGTGGTCTCAGGCGGCGGCGGTTGTCGCTCCGGAAACCGCCGAAAATCCCGAGAACGCCGCTGTCTGCAACCACAGTTCCAGCACCAGCAGCGAATAGACCAACGTGGGCCAGTTTCGCTCGGCCAGTGTCTGCTGGCCAAGCAGGCGATCGAGAAACCGCCCGTCGAGAAATTCTCGAATCCGGGCCGAGGAACTGCCCAGCGTGTCCATCAGCAGCTCGTGCAGGTCACCGGCCAGCCAGCGATCCAGCGGGATTTCGAATCCCCGCTTCCTGCCACTGATCACCTCGGCCGGAAGTTCGTCCTTCCAGCCGTCTCTCAACAGGCTCTTCAACCGTCCGCCCCGCAACCGGAAGCCCGGTGGCAACGAGGCGACGTATTCGGCCAGTCGGTGATCCAGCAGAGGCGACCGCCCCTCCAGAGAATGGGCCATCGTGGCCATGTCCATCTTCACCAGCAGTCCGCTGAGCAGGTTGACCCGAATGTCGGTGGCGGTCTGCGTGTCGAGAGCGCCCAGGCCCTGGGGTTGTACACTCTCGAGCCATTCCTCGGTCGACCGAACCGCCGGCCCCCGCCAGTGTTGCTGCTTGTCGACTTGTCGCAGCTTGTCCGACGTCCAGGCCAGGTACCGTTCCGCCGGTTCCAGGATCAACCCGCGACACATTCTCGCCGCGAATCCCAGCGGGCTGCGGCGGCCCGGCGAGAGTCGTCCGAGCAGGGCCGCCCCCGCCCGAGCCGTCCAGTCGGGCAACCAGCCGAGCCGTCCGGCCAGGTGAGCCGCGAGGTGCCGACGGTAGCCGGCAAAAATCTCGTCGCCGCCGTCGCCATTGAGCACCACGGTGACATGCTGCCGGGCCAGCCGCGAAATCGCGAGGCTGGGGATCGCACTGGGATCGGCGAACGGCTGATCATAGTGCCTGACCAACTCGAGCAATGTCTCTCGCGGAGCGACCTCCAGGGGCAACACCATGTGCCTGACACCCAGTTGCCGTGCCGTTCGGGCGGCCACCTCTGACTCGTCAAAACGCGGATCGTCGACACCGACGGTGAAGGTCTGCAGGTCGGACCCAACCAGCTTCGCCGCCTCGCAGGCGATAATCGAAGAGTCGACGCCACCGGAGAGAAAGACACCCAGGGGCACATCCGAATGCAGCCGGGTGCGAACCGCCTCGGCCACCAGTTCGCGTGTCCGCTCGACCGCCGTGGAATAACTGGTGCTCAGCTTGCTCGAGTATCGCAACGACCAGTAGGGACTCACCCGGACATCCTGGCCGTCAAATGACAGTGTGCATCCCGGCGGCAACGCCTCTACACCGCGGAACACCGTCCCGGGCTGAGGCACACAACCCAGCGACAGGTAATCGGCGATCCCCTGTGGTCGCAGTTCCCACATGCCCCCGGCGGCCTCAAGCAACGGTCTCAGGGCCTTCAACTCCGAGGCGAACACCAGTCCCCCGTCGGGAGTCCGCGCGTAGTAGAGCGGTTTCTTGCCGAACCGATCCCGTGCCAGGACCAGCCGACGCGCGTCGCCATCCCAGATCGCCAGGGCAAACATGCCGTTGAGCGACTCGCAGAACGATTCGCCATGATCCTCGTACAGGTGCACCGCCACTTCGGTGTCCGACGCCGTCGACAGCACGTGCCCGGCCTGCCGCAACGAACCGGCCAATTCCCGGTAGTTGTAGATCTCGCCGTTCATCACCACCGCGCAGGTCCGCTGTTCGTTGAACAGGGGCTGCCGACCGGTCTCCAGGTCGACGACCGACAATCGTCGCATGCCCAGGAACACTCCCCCGTCGCTGAACTGACCCTCGTCATCGGGTCCACGGTGCAGGATGCGGGACAGCGCGTCGTCCCGGATTCCGGGTTCGAGCGGCCGCTGCGTCCATGATCCGAGTATTCCACACATGGTCAGGCGGCCTGCTTGGTGATCGTCTGGTCCTGCCGGGGAGCGAGACCCAGCACGTCATCCCACAACTGTTCGAAACGTCCCACCATCCGTCCCAGGCCGAACTCCTCGATGATCCGCCGTCGCCCGACGTCTCCAATCCGTCTCCGCTCGAAAACCGTCATCTGCAGCAACTCGTCGATCGCGGCGGCCAGTTCCCCGGCCCCCCCCACCGGAACAACCCGGCCGGCCGACCCCACCAGCTGGGCCGAGCCGCCGGCATCGGTCACGACACAGGGCACCCCGCTCGCCATCGCCTCGCCCACGGTATTGGGCAGGCCCTCGGTGTGAGAAGCGAGGAACGCCACGTCCAGTGCGGCCTGCCAGGCGGGCATGTCGTCCCGGCGTCCCAACAGGTGCAGACGTTCCCGGCAACCGGACTCGTCGGCCAGCCTCACCAGTTCCGTGTTGTCACCATCGACCCCGTTCCCGCACATCAACACGTGCAGGTCCGCGTGTCGGGCCATCAGCACCGACGCCGTCGCCAGCGCCGTCTCGAAGTCCTTCAGCGGATCCCACCGCGCGGCCATGCCGACCAGCCGGGTGTCGGCGGGAACACCGAGTTCGCGTCTCAGCGCCCGGCGAGACTCTTCGGAGGGTCCAAAACGGTCCGTGTCGAACCCGTTGGGAATCACCTCCATCCGCCCGGCGTCGTAGCCCAGGTCCCGGTGAACATCCCGGCCGGCACACGAGTTGACGATGATCCTCTCGGGTATCCAACCCGACAGCGCCGCGCAGACCCGGGCCGTCCAGCAGGTGGTCAGCTTGTCCCGGCCCCGCGTCGGCCCATTCATACGCACGTTCCAGACCAGTGGTACACCGGGGCGGGCCAATCGCGTGGCCAGTCCGCCAAGCAGGTCCGAGTGATACAACCAGGTCTGGACCAGGTCGGGGGAAAACGCCCGCACCGAACGCAGCAGTCGTACCAGGCTTGATGGCCCGGGGACCCCTCGCCGCATGCCGATGAACGTCACCGGCACATCGATCGATTCCAAGCTCCGCGAAGCCGGGCCACCCCCGATCAGTGACACGACATGCGGTGACCAGCGATCCCGATCGAGCCGGTCCAGCAATCGAACCAGCATCATCTCGGCTCCCCCGAGATTCAGGTTGTTGATCACGTGCAGGACACGGCGAGCCGTCATCTGGGACTGCTCCAGGTCAGTGGGGAGGCGTGGGGCGACCACGCGAGACGAGGGAGTTCGACGGGAACCGCCTGAGAGACCTGGGCCAGCACGGCACCGCCGACCAGCACCGGAAGAGCCTGGAAGCTGACCAGCAGCGCGGTCATCACCGTCAGGGCCAGTAGATGGGCCAGCACGTACGCGGCCACGTGTCGCTGTCCCTGCTTCCACAATCCACGGACAACCATCCCCATTCCCAGGAAGCACATCATCGCCGCCGGCAGACCACCGGCCAGGATCACGCCGAGGTAATACACGTGCACGGTGTTGTTGGTCATCTCCGAGACGCGGGCATGCGCTCCTGCCGGGCCGTAGCCCAGCAGCAGGACGTCCGATGCGTAGTTCATCGAGACGTCTATCAGCGCCATCCGGTTGTCGATCGAATCCTCCAACCGGTCGGCACGCTTGGTGACCAGGTCACCGAATCGATACCAGAGGTCGGTCACACCGCCAGCCCCCTCGCTGGCCAACGTCCATCCCATGCCGAGCAAAACCATCCACACGGCGACCTGTCGGCGTCGCGGTTCGTGCCAGAGGTACCACAGCACACCGGGCACCGCGAAGATGATCGACTTGGAGACCGCTGCCAGCAGGCCGAGAATCAACACCAGCAGAACACCAATCCTGGTCGCGATCTTTCGCAGCCAGGGAATCAGCAACAGGCACGGAGTCAGGCTCATCACCAGGGAGTTGCATTTCAGGCACAGGCCGGCAGCCCGGGAAAATCCCGAGTTGAACACGATGACCCGCTGGTTCCCCAGTTCGGGCAGGTAGCCGGCCCCCTGCCCGACCGCGATCAACGAATTGGTTGCCGCCGAGGCCAGGACCACAACGACGATCCGTCGAACCGGCAGGCCAACAAAGGCAACCCACCCGAACGGCAGGACGAACCCCCAGATGTAGAACACCTGGATCAACTCGACCATCCCCCCGTCGGGGTCGAACAGGGTGGAGAGCACGAACAGGGGCAGTGCACACAGGAACGGAACCTGGAATCCCTGCAACTGGAGCAGCCGGGGAGCATTCAACAGGACCGCTGCCACCAGGAAGACGTCGGCGATGGTGAAGCTGACCCCGAAGTTCAGTGCCGGGAACGGAAGCAGGAACAGCGCCACTGTCGCGAAGAACTTCTGCAGCGAACTGGTCGACGACGAGGGATTCATGCGGCCCTCCCCACCGGCTGCCGCGATGAACCCATCGAGGCCCGTTGCAGCATTTCCGACAGCAGAAACAGCTTCCAGACCCCACCGGCATGCTCGGAGTGACCACGCAGGAAATCCCGTTCGACCGACCGCACCGTCCGCATCTCGATCCAGCCACACTCCCGGAAGGCTCGTGCCCGGAGCGAATCGGACACGCGTTCGCGAAGCGGTCCGGACAGCCAGGAACTCAAGGGAACGTCGAATCCGGACTTGGGCCGCTCGAACAACTGCCGGGGCACGCGGCGGGCCAGCAGGTTCCGCAGAACACTCTTGGGCCCCTGGGCCATCCGGGCCGCTGTCGACAGCCCGGCCCCGAGGGACATCACCCGGCGGTCCAGCAACGGACAACGGACTTCCAGACCGTATCTCATCGAGGCGCGGTCGACTTTCACCTGCAGGTCGTCGGGGATGTAGTGGGCGACATCGAAGGCCGCAGCCTGCGAGAGCGGATCCGCATCAACCCGTCCGAAGACATCGCGAACCAATTGCACCGGGGCTTCGTCGGCACCCGCCACATCGGGGATCAACTGGGCCAGCGGCGTGGCATGCCAACCTCGCAGGATCTCGGCGTACAACCCGGCCGCATCCCGCTTCTGAAGCCAACGGGCGATCCGGTTGCCGCGACGGCGATCGCAGTTGCGGGCCAGCCACCCGGCAACCGAACGAAACACCCCCGGCCACCGCCCGGCAGACAGTGCCCGACGGAACCAGCCGTAGCGAGCGTAGCCACCAAAGCACTCGTCCCCTCCGTCCCCACACAACGCCACCCGCACGTGACGTCGGACCTCGCGACACAACAACATTGTCGGCAGTCCGGAGGTGTCGGCGTAGGGCTGCTCGTAACAGTCCAGGTAGTCGTCGACCAGTCCGGGCAGTTGATCCAGTCGCACGCGAATGTCGCGGTGGGGCAGGCCCAGTTCGGCTGCCACCGCGGCGGCCTGTGGACCCTCGTTGAACCGCGGATCATCGAAAGACACGGTGAACGTCGGCAGGTCACCACGACCCGCCGACGCCAGCGAAGCTGCGACGAGTGACGAATCGACTCCACCCGACAGAAACGTCCCCACCGGAACGTCGCTGACGGTCCGTCGCACGACCGAGTCGTCAACCAGGTCCTGGATCTCCTCGAGATCGACCGATGGCTGCGAACCCCACGACCACGAGAGCGGATCGTGAAATCGGTGTCGTGCCACGACTCGCCCACCGCGGAGTTGGACCCGTTCGCCGGGCCGCAACTGGGAGACGTCACGGTAGAAGGTGTCGGGAGCCGGGATGTACCCGAAATGCAGGAAAAACGGTACGCGACTCGGATCCGGATCCAGCGGCAGACCGGAGAAAGCACGCAGTTCCGAGCCAAACGCGACGTAGCCGTTTGACTCGTAGAGATAGAGTGGCTTCTTGCCGGCCGCATCACGAGCAAGCCAGGCGGTCCCTGACTCGATGCCGTAGAACACGGCGGCGAACATGCCGTTGATCTCGTCCAGCACATCCGGGCCACATCGGTCAAACGCTTCCAGCAACACCTCGCTGTCACTGGTCGTCCTCAGGACAACACCAGGACAGAAACGGGCGACCAGTTCTTCGGTGTTGTAGATCTCGCCGTTGAAGACCAGCACCGTGCGGCCGCTGGCCGAGACCATGGGCTGATTCGCCCTTGGATCGAGATCGCGGATCGCCAGTCGACGAAACCCCAGTTCAAAATTCCCGGCGGGACACTTCCACGTCCCGGCCGCATCGGGGCCACGGTGTGCCAGCGACTCGGCCATCGTGCCCGCGTCGAGACATTTGCCCCGGTCGATATCAAGCCGCTGGAGACCGGCGAATCCACACATGTCACACCACCCCGACTTCGGTGATGCGGGAACGGGTTTCACGAAACACGATGACCAGCGAGGCGATCACGAACGGCAACTTGGCGACAACCAGTGCCAGGGCCGCTCCGCGGATGCCGTACACCGGCACCAGCACCGCGCAGGCCACCAGTGAAGTCGCCGCGGTGAACATCCGCAGGGGAAACTGGCGATGGATGACCCGGATCGCGATCAACGCCGTGGTCAGTGCCCCCGCCTGGTAAGCCACAGCCGCAGCACACATCACCACCAGCAGCAGGTCGGTGTGAACCGCGTACTCGGCACGGAACAGGAACGTCAGCAACCAATGCCCCAGCAACGGAACCATCGCCACACCGGCGATTCCCAGAGCCAGGTAGACGGCCAGCATTCGGCCCAGCAGCCGACGGAAACCCGTGAAATCCCCCTCGTGGAACATCGTGGCCAAGCGGGGACTGGCCACCTGGTTCGTCGCCCGGGTGAAGATGCCGCCGGCGGTGATCAACGCGGCGATCGCACCAAACACACCCAGATCCGCAACGCCCAGGCTGGTCGCGACAAAGTAATGCGGGATATTGATCTCCAGGGACGTCAACAGGGTCGTTCCCGCCAGCGGCAGTCCCAGCAGCGACATGCGACGCAGCGGCTCGATGGCGAAGATCGGCCGCAGGCGGACGAATTGGCCGGATCCGAGAATCCAACAGGCCAGGGGCAGGTCGCAACCGATCAGCACCAGCAACCGTGCCACTGCCAGTCCTCCCGCCGCACCGACAACATCCCCGGTTGCCAGAACCCCGAATCCGACACCGGCCAACGTGGCCAGGCCGTGAGCCGCCCTGCTGTGAGCCACCCGGTCCATTCGCTCGTGCTGCTGCAACAGCCCGTAGATCACGTCAGAAATCGACTCGATGGCCTTGGCCAGCCCGATCAACAACACCGCCAGGAGGGCTGACTGACGGTATCCGGCACCCCAACCGATGCCCGCCACGACGCCCAGGGCCAGAGTGGTCGAGAGCAGCCGCATGCCAAGATAGTCGCCGAAGCGGAACTGCCCGGCCTGGTCGGTGGCCTGGATCTCCCGCAATTTCAGGCTCGCACAGACGAACACCGGCGCGGTCAACGCCATGGCCAGCACGAACAGTCCCACCAGTTCCGGTGAACCCACCTTGGCCAGGACGACCAGGATGCCCCACTGACAGGCGGCGTAGGCCAGGTTGGCCGGGAGTGTCCACGCGAAATTCTGGCGCAACGACAACGGTCGGACAACCGGGGTGACCGGGGTGACCGGGGCAGCGGGAGACGGAACTTCGGAGGCCGACGACATGCGACGGGGCGCGCAACGGAAGTGGTCGATCCAACCGCCAAAAGGCGGGCCGGGGTGATAACAGAATCACCGCACCGGGGGAATACGTGACGGGTCGGTCACGGGCCGTTCACGCCGCCTTCGAGCGGGGCGACGTCGCGGCACTTCGGTGGGCATTGACCAGGCCGACCACGTACCGTTCCAGTCGCTCCACGTTCAGTTTCGGTCGCAGCCACTGGTCCCGACGTCCACGGATCTCCGGACGGCTCAACACCGCCAGTCGGCTCGCCAGGTAAGCTCCGCAAACGGCCGGCGCCTCGGGCAGGTGCCGCGCCTCCGCATAAGACTCGAGAAACGCACTCGCGAAGGACTCGGCAGCGTCGATCCGTTCGACCCAGCCCCACCGACTGCGAAACAGGGTGATCACCAGCCAGGCCGCGTCGAAGACCCATGGTCCCCGTACGACCCGCGGACCGCAGAGATCCGACGCGGCCCAGTCGGTGACGAACAGCCTGCGACCGTTGTCGGCCACCAGCAGGTTCCAGGCATTGAAATCGCCGTGCAAAGCGACTTCGTGATCCTGGGTGATCGGCATACCGGCCACGCACCCGCTCTCGACTCGCCATGGTGCCGCCAACGATTCCCCCAGGCCCACCGGAAATCTCAACGAATCATGAATCGCCGCCAATGCCCAGCCGGCTCGTGCGGCCATCTCGCACCCCTCGGCGCGACGACAGCCGACCAGCCAGGTCCACAGCGGCACCACGCCGCCAATCCGTTCGAAGACAATCCGCCCGGCCTCGGGTCGTCCACCGACGATCTCGGGCACATCGAACAACCCGGTCCGCCTCCCGACCGCACCCGCCAACCGGGTCTTCTCGGCCTCGATCACCGACACCGCCGGCAACTGCTGCTTGATGACTTCAGTAGCGGTCAACACCGTCTGTCTCGCGCTCTCCCGGCGGTGAACCGCGCGGCCCCGGCGCAACAGTCCCAGGGCCAGTCGTACCACCAGTTGCCGCTGCCACGCCAGCAGTAGCAAACAGGTGATCGTTGCAGCGATCGGGACAATCGAACCAGACACGTGGCGGGAACCTAGGTCGGATGGCGAGACGGCCGCAAGGCGAAATTTCACACTGCCGCCAGAGATGCAAAACCATATTGACTCGAGTCGACCCCTGGCCTACCGTCCCGCCCTCAACTCGTCCCCCACTTCTCCCGGATTCAACCTGTCCAGGTCACGACGATCCTGAGGTCGTTGTGCACCCCGGCTGGTCCGCACGGTCCACGTCGAAATCCTGCCCATGCCCTGTCGTTTTCCATTTCCCGCATCGGCCTGTCTGCTGGTGGGCCTGGCGACCGTTCTGAGCGCCGCCGGCTGCGCGGTGACCGACTCCGAGAGGCTGCGGTACACCGCCGACACGCTGCCCGAATCCCTGGTGGCGCCGGTCTACGACAACCCGCGGACGGTGCAGTGGACCAATCTGGCCATGCAGACCGTCGGCAGCCAGTCGATCGCCGGCGGGGACGTGGTCGAAATCACCATCGCTTCGGGCCTGACCACCAACGACACGTTGACCTGGCCGATCCGGGTCAACCTGGGAACCGGCATGGCCAACATGCCGGGCATCGGACAGTTGCCCCTGGCCGGACTGACGCTCGAGGGAGCCGAGGCCGCGATCACGGCCGCCTGTGTCAACAAGGGGCTGTTCTGGAATCCCAACGTCACCGTGATGATGAAGCAGCCGTTCAAGAACCGCATCATGGT
>DLVV01000160.1 GCA_003445035.1 Planctomycetaceae bacterium
GAGTTGATGGAGATCATGCACTGGCGATCGGTCTTCCAGGTCTACTCTCTGGTCGGAATCGTCTGGGCTGTGGCATTCTGGTTCGTCTTCCGCACCCGTCCCGAACAACATCCGTTGGTCGACAGCGTTGACGAGGTTCCCGGACTGTCGGACAGGGCCCCCGACGAGCATGTCTCGGTGGAACTGGCGATCCCCAGCGATGGTCTGGAATCGTCGGTCCCCACCTTGCCCGGTATCGACGAGGACGAGTCGCCCCCCGCTCCACGCCTGTGGCAGTTGATCGCCCATGCCTCCATCTTCTGGATGTGCGTCCAGGCCCCCTTTCGCGCTGCCGGCTACAACCTGTTCGTGACCTACTTTCCCGAGTTCCTCGAGCGGGGGCACGGGATGAGTGTCGGCGAGGCGGCCCGAATGGCCACCTGGCCGTTCATCGGCGTGATCGCCGGCGGCCTGGTGGGCGGTGTCGTGATCGACACCCTCCAGAAACTCACCGGTAACAGGACGATCAGCCGCAGCGGCTTCGCCGCTGTGGCCCTGGTGCTCACCACCGTACTGACGGTCCTGTCGGCCTACGCCCCGACACCAGGCCAGGTGGTTCTTTTGATCACCCTGGGATCAGCGTTCTCGGGAATGGCCAGCCCTGCGGTCTGGGCCGGACTGATCGACCTGGGCGGCAAACACGCCGCGGTCGTCTCGGGAGCCTCGAACATGATCGGTTGCCTGGCCGGCGTCGTCTTCACTCCACTGGTGGGCATCCTGGTCGACCGGATCAAGGAAAACGGGAGCGGTTGGGACGTGCTCATCCTGGTCCACGCCGGATTCTACGCCTGTGCCGCGTTGGCCTTCATGTTCGTGAGAATCGGCGACCGGCCGGTCACCGAACCGACGGCGGACGAGGGCTCAGACGAGAGTCCGGATTCCGACTCGATGGTCTGGCAGGACGACCAGCGATGAAAATCACCCGCGTGACCGCCACACCGATCCACGTGCCGCTGGTCCCCGAACTGACGACCAAGACGGCTCACGGCGAACACATCACCTCGCCTTACGTGATCGTGGAGATCGAGACCGACACCGGCCTGGTCGGTTTCGGCGAAGCGACCGTGGCTCCTCGCTGGAGCGGCGAAACCCGTACCGGCTGCCTGGCGGCGATCGACGAGTTGATCGGCCCCTCGATCCTCGGCATGGATCCGCGTCAGACCGAGGCGGTCTGGCAGCGGATCGACGGCGTGATCCGTTTCAATCCCTTCACCAAGGCGGCCGTCGAGATGGCCGCCTGGGACCTGGCCGGCAAGGCCGAGAATGCCCCGGTCTACGACCTGCTCGGAGGCAAGGCTCGCGAATCGGTCCCGATCAAGATGGTCGTGGGAGCTTTTCCGGTCGAGAAGGCCGTCAGCCTGGCGGGCCGATTCCTGGACTGGGGCGTCAACACGCTGAAGGTCAAGGTGGGCCTGGAGGCCGACACCGACCTGGCCCGCTTCCGGGCCGTCCGTGAACTGGCCGGCCCCGACGTACCGATCGGTTTCGACGCCAACTGCGGCTGGGACATCGACACGGCCGTGAAAATGATGGCGGCCCTGGACGAATTCGACGTCCTGTTCGCCGAACAGCCGATCGCCGCCGGCGACCCGCAGGCCCTGGCGTCGCTAAGAGAAAAGACCGACATCCCGATCATGGCCGACGAGAGCTGTTTCACCGTCGCCGACGCCGTGCAACTGGTCCGCCACCAGGCAGCCGACATCCTGGCCGTTTACCCCGGCAAGCACGGTGGCCTGACCGAGATGCGGCGGATCACCCGGGTCGCCCGCGAGGCGGGAATCGTCTGCGCCATGGGCAGCAACCTGGAACTGGGCATCGCCACCGCCGCGATGCTGCACCTGGCAATCGCCGACGAGACGATCGACAGCGAAAGATACCCCGCCGACCTGATCGGCCCGCTGTATCACCAGGCCGACCTGATCACCGAGCCGCTGCCACTGGGCCCCGAGGTGGCCACCGTTCCGGATGGGCCGGGACTGGGCGTCGAACTCGATCGCGAGCAACTGGCCCGGTACCGGGAAGAGGCCCCACCGGGCATCGATGCCATGCCGGGCTGACCTCGCGGGTCACACCACCTCAGCGTCTGCCGCAGCAGCCTGTTGCTTGGCACTCCGACGTTGCCGGGTCCGCAGGTTGAGCACTTCGACGAACAAGGCGAATGCCATCGCGAAGTAGATGTACCCCTTCTTGATGTGCATGCCCATCGCCTCGGCCGTCAACATCACACCGATCAGGATCAGGAAACTCAGTGCCAGCATCTTCACCGACGGGTGTGCCTCGATGAACCCGCTGATCGCATCGGCACAAAACAGCATCACGCCCACGGCGATGATGATTGCCGCCACCATCACCTCGATCTCCTTGGCCATGCCCACCGCGGTGATCACCGAGTCCAATGAGAAAACGATATCGAGCAGCGCGACCTGGACCATCACGCTGGCGAAACTCACCGTTTTGGGCGTGTCTTGCTCAACCGACTCACCGTCGATCGCGTCGTGAACCTCGTGGACGCTCTTGCCGATCAGGAACAGGCCGCCGGCAAACAGGATCAGGTCCTTGAGACTGATTTCGTTGACGGCGGAACTCAACACCTCTGGCCCACCGGGAGAATTCGGATCGGCCACTATCAGCCAGCTTTCCGGGATGCCCAGGCCCGTCAACGAAAACAGTCCGCTGGCAAACACGCCGTCGTCGTTGACCATCCAGTAAAGCAGTCCCAGCAGCATGATCCGGGTGACCAACGCGGCAACCAACCCCAGGCGACGCCCCAGCTTCTGCTGATCCTCCGGCAACCTGCTGCAGAGAATCGCTATGAAGACGACGTTGTCGATCCCCAGCACGATCTCCATGGCGGTCAACGTCAGCAGTGCAATGATCGCCTGAACCGGATCCATGAATCCCTCGCTACAACCATGTCACGGCGGGCGATTTGTCCCCTGCCGATTGAACCGATACGATAGCGTGACGTCCTCTCCGGAGACCACCGTGAGACGGTCTGTGCCACAACCCTCTCCCGGAAAAACATGCAACAACCACTCGCCTATCTCAACGGAGAACTGGTTCCCGGGGACCAGGCCGTTTTGCCGGTATCCGACGCGGGTATCGTCCAGGGTGCGACCGTGTCGGAGACGCTGCGGACCTTCGGCCACCAGTTGTTTCGACTCGACGAGCATCTGCAGCGGTTCACCGATTCCCTGGCAATGGTCGGTTTTGAACTCGGCCTCGATTCCGCCGGTCTCGCGGGTGTCTGCCAGGACCTGGTCGCTCACAACAGCATCGCGATCGACACCGAAAACGACCTGGGGATGGTGCTGTTTGCCACCGCCGGCCCGTACGCCACCTACTCGGGCGATGTGGCCGGCACCGCCGAGCCCCGCCCGACGGTGTGTGCACACACCTTTCCCCTGCCCTTCGAACTGTGGGACCAGTTGCAGGCCGAGGGCCTGCACCTGGTCACGCCCTCGGTCCGCCAGTTGCCCGGCACCTGCATCGACCCCTCGATCAAACATCGCAGCCGCCTGCACTACTACCTGGCCGATCGCGAGGCGAAACGCACCGCTGCGGGGGCACGTGCGGTGCTGCTGGACGACCAGGGGCGATTGACCGAAACCACCGCCGCCAGCCTGCTGCTGGTCTCCGGCCACCGGATCCTGTCTCCTCCGTCGACCAGTGTGCTGCCAAGCATCAGCGTGGCGGTGATCGCCGAACTGGCCGGACAACTCGACCTCGAATTCGTCGAACAGGACCTGCGTCCCGAAGACGTGGGACTGGCCGACGAAGCGCTGGTGGCCAGCACGCCTTACTGCCTGGCACCGGTGACCCGATTCAATGACCAACCGGTTGGAACCGGGCGGCCCGGACCAATCCGCGATCGGTTGCTGGTGGCGTGGGACCAGCTGGTCGGCCTCGATATTCGCAAACAGATCCGCGAGGGAGCCGAATCGCGCCGCGGCGCATTGGTTTCACTCGGAGAACATGGAGAACAGCAAACATGACGACCACCCCGACCACCGACATCATCTCCGATGCCCAGACCACCGAGGAGAAATTCCTCCGCCAGATCATGGTGCGGTCACAGATGAAGTCCTTCGCCGCCGACCCGCTGATCATGTCCCGTGCCGACGGGGTCCATTACTGGGATGTCAACGGCAAGCAGTACCTCGACGGACTCTCGGGAATCTACGTCGTCAGTGTCGGCCACAACAACCGGCGGGTGATCGAGGCGATCAAGCAGCAGTTCGACACCATGACGTTTTCGCCGGTCATGCACGGCACCAACCCCCTGGCGGTGCAACTGGCCAACAAGCTGGTCGAGGTGGCTCCCGACGACATGGGAGCGGCCAAGTTTTTCTCGGGTGGTTCGGAGACCACCGAGGCGGCCATCAAGATGGCCCGCCAGTACCACCGCCTGAAGGGCAACGCCTCGAAGTTCAAGATCATCGGCCGTTACCACTCGTGGCACGGCTCGACGATGGGTTCGCTGTCGGCCGGCGGCCTGAAGTCCCGCCGCGCGGTCAACGAACCGCTGGCCACCGGCTTCCTGCACGTCTTCCCACCCACCTGTTACCGCTGTCCGTTCGACAAACAGTACCCCGACTGCGGACTCACTTGTGCGTCGCTGATCAACGACGTCATCGATCTCGAGGACCCCGAGACCGTCGCCGCGGTGATTGTCGAACCGATCGGTCACACCGGCGGGATCATCGATCCGCCCGAGGAGTACCTGCCGCTGCTGCGCGAGTACTGTGACCGGCACGACGTGCTGTTGATCTTCGACGAGATCATCACCGGAGTCGGCCGCACCGGACAGATGTTTGCCGCCCAGACCTTCGGCGTCACTCCCGACCTGCTGTGCCTCGGCAAGGGGCTCTCGGGCGGCTACGCGCCGATCGCGGCCCTGCTGTGCCGGAAGCACATCGCCGAGACCTTCTGGGGCGATCCCGAAACGAACCCCGGGTTCGTCGAGGGACACACGTTCGAAGGCAACCCGATCTCCTCGGCCGCCGGACTGGCCACGCTCTCGGAGATTCTCGAACGCGATCTCTGCGCCAACGTCCGCACCCAGGGAGAACGTCTCAGAGCCGGGTTCGAGTCACTCAAGAAGCACGGGATCATCGGCGACATCCGCGGCAAGGGGCTGATGCAATGCATCGAGCTGGTCAAGGACCCGGAAACCCAGGAGCAGTTCGATCCGCCGATCGGCCAGGCCATCGGCAAACGCGCACTGGAGATCGGGCTGATCAGCCGCTTCGATCCGCACTGGATCGCACTGGGACC
>DLVV01000357.1:0-1294 GCA_003445035.1 Planctomycetaceae bacterium
CGCGACTGGCGGCTCAACGAACGTCACTACGGGGACCTGACCGGCCTCGACAAGGTGGCGACACGGGAACGCTACGGTGACGAGCAGTTTCTGGCTTGGCGGCGCGGCTATACCACCCCGCCGCCGCCTATCGGCACCGATAACCCCTACAACCCTCAGAACGACCCCCGCTTCGCCGAAGTTCCTGAGGGCGCCATGCCCCTAACCGAGTGCCTGGCCGACGTTGTGGTCCGCCTCCTCTCCTACTGGGAGGAGGCCATCGCGCCCGACCTGGCGGCCGGGCAGATGGTTCTGATCTCAGCGCACGGCAACAGCCTCCGAGCTCTCTGCAAGCATCTCGATCGGATCGGCGACGACGCTGTCACCGGACTCAACATCCCTACCGGTACCCCGTTGGTCTACGAGCTCGATAACGACCTCCGACCAATCGAAGAGTGCCCGGTCCTCCAGCGGGCCCTCGACCCGGAAGCGGCTCGGGTCGCCGCTGAGGCGGTCGGCCGACAAGCCGGCTGACCACTCCCTACCTGACGATCTCCTCAGGGGAGCTCAGTTGACACCGGCCGGTTCCATTCCGTGGCGGGCTTAACCGACTGTCACGGAACCGCCGGTGGTACCCGGTAGCTGGTGGACCGGACAGTCTGGCCAACCATCTATTTCCGTTTCGCCGAGCGATCAGACCGAGAGGATAGGGTTCGGCAGTCATGGAGAGGCAGCGCATCCGCCCTCATCGCGCGGTCATCGGCCTCGGAGTATTGGTGGCCCTGTTCACCGCCGGCTCCGGCCTCACGGCCGCCGTCACTGGATTCCACGACGACTCACCAATCACCCGTGAGGTGTTCGGCAACGTCCCTGGGGCCCTCAAGTTCGCCTTCTACATCGTCATCCCGGTGCTCATCGTCTATGGCGCGGTGCTGTTCGCCAATCGGGTCAGGAACTGGGGTCGGGGCACCCCCGATAATCGGGCCACCACCGGTAGTAACGCCAAACGGCGCTTCGCCGACTTCCGCACCGGCGTGTACATGCGAACCCTGCTGCGGGAACCGGCCGCCGGGGTGATGCACTCACTGATCTACTTCCCCTTTCTGGTCCTGCTAGCGGTCACCACTGTCCTCGAGGTCAACCACCAGGTTCCTGAAGGGGTCAAGTTCCTCCACGGTGACACCTACCGTGCCTTCACCGCGGTAGGTGACGTGGCTGGGGTGCTCTTCCTGGTGGGAGTTGTTTGGGCCCTGTTACGGCGGTACGGCCCTCGACGCTTCCGTCCTTACCGGATCCGTATCAAGTCCAGGCCGGA
>DLVV01000357.1:1676-1942 GCA_003445035.1 Planctomycetaceae bacterium
GCCTTCCGTATTGCGCTCGTCGACGCCTCTTCTCGCGGCGCCGAGACGTGGTCGGTGGTCGGCCACCCGCTGGCCACGATGGTCGACCGTTTCGGACCGCTGGCCGACCACGCCGCCGGCTGGCACCAGGTCTGGTGGGTGGCCCACGTGGCGTCGTTCGTGGCCTTCTTGGTCCTGCTACCCGTCACCATGATCCGCCACATGTTCACCTCGCCTCTGAACATGTACTTACGGGACCGGGACCGGCCCAAGGGCGCCATGAAGCC
>DLVV01000357.1:2349-2714 GCA_003445035.1 Planctomycetaceae bacterium
GACTCGTGCACCATGTGCGGCCGGTGCACCAGCGTCTGCCCAGCCCATGCCACCGGTAAGCCGCTCGACCCTCGGGAGATCGTCCTCAAGGCCGGTGAGGTCATGGCGGCTACCGGCACTCCGGGTGTCTCGCCGCCCATCGGCGTGGACGCCGAGATCTCTGTGCCCGTCGGGACCATGTTCGAACGGGTGACTTCGGAGGAGCTCTGGGCGTGCACATCCTGCAGGGCCTGTGACGAGATCTGCCCGGTCAACATCGAGATCCTCGACAAGATCCTCGACATGCGGCGCTACCTGTCTCTCATGGAGTCCGACTTCCCCACTGAACTGGGGACCGCCTACCGGGCCATGGAGAACTCCGGCAA
>DLVV01000357.1:3098-3804 GCA_003445035.1 Planctomycetaceae bacterium
TCGACGGAGGAGACCCCCTCGAGTCCGAATACCTCTACTGGGTGGGTTGCGCCGGCTCATTCGACGACAAGAACAAGAAGGTGTCGCGGGCCATGGCCGAGCTGCTCACCCTGGCCGGGGTGTCGTTCTCCATCCTCGGACCGTCGGAGATGTGCACCGGTGACCCGGCCCGCCGTTCCGGCAACGAGTACCTATTCCAGATGATGGCCGCTCAGAACGTCGAGACCCTCAACGCCATGGGGGTGGTCAAGATCATCACCCAGTGCCCCCACTGCTTCAACACGCTGGGCAACGAGTACCCGCAGTTGGGCGGGCACTACGAGGTCATCCACCACAGCCAACTCCTGGAGTGGCTGATCGAATCCGGTCGGCTTGATGTCTCCGACGCCCGGCTGGACGGCCGGCTCGTCTACCACGACTCCTGCTATCTGGGCCGTCACAACGACGTCTACCAGGCACCCCGCAGGGTGGTGGGCAGTATCGGTGGTCTGGAAGTCGTCGAGGCCGAGCGACATGGCACCAAAGGTATGTGCTGCGGGGCCGGCGGCGGCCGGATGTGGATGGAGGAGCACACCGGCAAGAACATCAACGTGGAACGATCCCAGGAACTGTTGGCCACCGGCGCCGACCGGATAGCCACAGCCTGCCCGTTCTGTTACGTGATGATCGACGACGGTGTGAAAGGCGAGGGCATCGAGGACGACCA
>DLVV01000359.1 GCA_003445035.1 Planctomycetaceae bacterium
GGCAGTCCGAGCGAATGGTAGATCGTGGCGGCGACGTTTTCGGGTCGCTGGGCGTTGGAGGCCGGGTAGGCGGCCTGGTCGTCCGAGGTGCCGACGGCCCGCCCGCCCTGGATGCCGCCTCCGGCGAAGAAGGCACTCTGCACCGCGCCCCAGTGGTCACGGCCGGGCAGCTTGGTGTTGATCTTGGGCGTGCGGCCCATTTCCCCGAGCATCACGATCAGGGTCTCGTCCAGCATCCCGCTCTCTTGGAGATCGTCGATCAGTGCCGAGAGACCCTGGTCGGTCGGGGGCAGCAGGCAGTCCTTGAGCAACGGGAACGCGTTGTCGTGAGTGTCCCAGGTCTCGTTGTTGCCCAGGTTGACCTGCACCAGGTTGACTCCGGCCTCGACCAGTCGGCGAGCCATCAGCAAGGACCAGCCGAAGGCGTTCTTGCCGTATCGCTGCTGCACCTTCTCGGGAGCACGCGTGACGTCGAAAGCCTCCTGGACCGACTTGTCGGTCAGCAGGTTGATCGCTCCCTGACGTGACCGGTTGAAGTTCTCGGTTGCGGCAAACGCGTCGAGGTCGCGACGCTGCGATTCGAGCACATCTAGCAACTGGGTGCGGTTGCCCAAACGTCCCTGGGTGATCCCTTCGGGAAGACTCAGGTTTGGGGCCTGGAACAGGAGGTTCTTGTTCCGCTCGCGGCCGCGGGTGAAATGGAATTCGTAACCGGGGTACGCACCGTAAGACCCGTTGTTGAATGGCGAGGCCTCGATGAACCACGGGTCGTGGCGATGACCCATCCGGCCGGCGAACTGGCCGGGGATCACGCGGCGCGTGCGGTGGACCAGCCGTTCGGGCAACACCGCAGCCGGGGGCAGGTTGTTGTTCCGCGGTGCGGTGACGGCTCCGACGATCGATGCGATCGACGGCCAGTCCTCGGGCATCGGCTTGTTGCCGTTGAATGTCGGAGGCAGCGGAGTGCGACCCGAGAGGAACGCCATGTGGCCGGAGGAGTGGCCGTTGTAGGGTGAGGTCAGCGAGCGGAGTGCCGACCACTTGTGGCTCCGGGCGGCGAGCATCGGCAGGTGTTCGCAGATCTGGAAACCCGGCGTCGAGGTCGAGATCGGGTCGAAATCGCCGCGGATACCCTGGGGCGCCTTCGGCTTGGGGTCAAAACTCTCGTGCTGGGTCAGCCCGCCGGAAAGAAATACGAAGATGACCGACTTGGCTCGTCCCTTGCGGACCTTTTCTCCGACCGTTGTGCCGGCGGCTTCGCTCCGCAACTCGGCGACGTGGTTCATTCCGAGTCCCAGCAGTCCGACCGAACCGGCCTGCAGGGCGGTGCGTCGCGAGAGCCTGGGGTGAGTTGGGACGGGGATCATTCGGGCCGGGTCTCCGGGAGTGAATCGATCAGCCGTTACTGATGTTATCGGACATCCCGGCCACGAACAAGATGGCAAGTCCCGTGGTGCTGGTGAGGGAACCCGTCTCGATGGTAGGCTCGTTGCGGGGCTGTCCGGGGCCCGGATCCAGATTGACGTGGAGCGGTGACGTGGAAGGCGACGCACGGCTTTTTGCCGAAAAGACAATCGAGACGTTCTACTTCTGGACCGGCGTGTTGATGTGGCTGATCCACGCCGGGTTCATGATCTACGAGGCCGGCGTGGCCCGTCAGAAGAACGTGTTGATGACGATGATGAAGAACCTGCTCACCTGCGCGGTGATCACGCCGACGTTCTTCCTGTTCGGCTGGTGGATCTACTACGCCTTCCAGGGCGGCGTGGTACCCGATACCGGGGCGGATGCGGTGGCCGCGTTGCCATGGAGCAACGCGATGGGACCGAATCTCGGTGACAACATCACCGGCGTTTTCTGGTTCGCCTTCCTGCTGTTCAGTTTCACCACCGGGTCGATCATGTCGGGCGCTGTGATCGAGCGAATCCGGCTGGGGGCCTACCTGTTGCTGGCGATGATCCTGGGGTCTGTGGTCTGGATCCTGGCCGCGGCGTGGGGATGGAGTAGTGGCGCGTGGCTTTACACCGAGTACGGGTTTCACGACTGGGGAGCCGGTGGCTGCGTGCACACCGTGGCGGCTGCTTTCACGCTGGGCGTGCTGTTGAATCTCGGGCCCCGGATCGGCAAGTACGACGACCAGGGGCGTCCGCTGGTGATCCCCCCGCACAACCTGCCGATGACCATGCTGGGGCTGATGCTGATCTTCACCGGGTTCTACGCCTTCTACGCCGCCTGTGCGGTGTTTCAGGTTGCCGAACCGGGAGCCGATCCCGAGCCGTGGCGAAGCATCTATGGAACGCCCATGACACTGGGGTCATTGGCCTTCACGGTGACGATGGGCTTCGCCGGTGGTGCAATGGGAGCGTTCATCACCTCCAAGGGAGATCCCTACTGGACGATCAGTGGCGGGTTGGCCGGGATGATCTCGATCGCCTCGGGAGTGGATGTCTACCACCCGGCCCTGGGCTACCTGATCGGTTTCGCCGGGGGGGCACTGGCGGTGTTCGTGGGCAACCGGCTCGAGCGACGCGGGATCGACGATGCCGTGGGGGCGATCGCCGTTCACGGCGGTGCCGGCGTCTGGTCGATGCTGGCGATGGGACTGTTCGCCAGCGGGTATCCACAGCACGAGATCCTCAGTTCACTGAAAGGGCAACTGATCGGGATCGCCGTGATGATCGGAGTCGGTTTCGTGCCGGGTTACCTGATCAGCCTGGGGCTGAAACGATTTGGACTGTTGCGGGTGTCGCGCGAGGTCGAACTGGCCGGGCTCGACCTCGCCGAACTGGGAATCGAGGGTGTTGTGCCGGCCGGGGTGATCGGCGAGAAGACTTGAGATTGCAGATGACGAACAAGCAGCAGACGCGGAGCCAATGGCCATGAATTCCAGTCCCGTTACGACCTGGACCGATTTCGATTCGCCAAAGACGGAGGCCATTTATACCTTTGCCGACCAACCGGGGGTGGTCTACGGGATCTGCCTGCTGGCAGCCGTGGTTGTCGGCTGGTTTTTGGTCTCGGCCTTCCGGTTTGACAAGCACCGCGACGGCTGATTGATCTTCGTGGTGGTGCCTACCGACCGGGCAGGGCCGGGTCTTTGAGTGCGGTCATTCGTCCGAGAATCTTCTGGCCGAGTTGTTGCTTGATCCGCAGGTGCTCGGGGCGGGTGCTCGACGCCAGGTTCCTGGTCTCACCCGGGTCTTTGGCCAGGTCATAGAGTTCTTCCCGACCAGGGTTGGCGAAGTCTCTCATGTACTTCCAACCAGGAGTCCGCCACGCCCTCATGTGAGTCGTCGCACCGTGGTGCATGCTGTACTCGGCGTAGAGGTCGTTGTTCCAGGCCACCTTTTGGTCTTTCAGCAGCGGTGTGAAATCGCGACCGCGCAACGTGACCGACTTCGGCAGTTCGACCCCCGCCATCGCCAGCAGGGTGGGGAACCAGTCGAGGTTCGAGATGGTCTGGGGGATCTTCGTACCGGGCTTGATGACTCCCGGCCAGCGGATCGCACAGGGGACTTTCAGGCTGGTGTCCCACATGTTGGGACGCTGTCTCGGCCCGATGTGCTTCCACTTGCGTGGTGGCAGTGGCTTGCGGACCCACTGCGCGTTGCCCTTGTACCACACGCCGTGGTCACCAAGGTTGTAGCCGTGGTCGCTGGTGAAGATGACGACCGTTGTCTCGGCCAGCTTCAGCTGATCCAGCAGGCCCAGGACGCGACCGACGTTGCGGTCGATGCTCTTGACCGCCGCCAGGTATTCCCGGGTCCACTTCTTGACCCGCGGGACATCGATGTCGTCGTAACCGGTCTTGGGAATCTCGGGGTCCAGGTCCTTGAACGGAGCCCAGTCTTCCGGTCGTACGGGCAGCCACGCGGCGTGCGGTGCGCGGAAGTGCAGCGAAACGGCGAAGACGTGGTTTTGTGAGTGCTGTCGACGGATGAAATCCAGGGCGTGATCGGTGAACACGTCGCAGGTGTAGTCATCGACCTTGCGGACGGTCCCGTCGAGCATCTCCAGCCGGGCTCCCCTGGGGGGACACCCGCCGGTGCGGATGCCCATGAACTCGTGGTAACCGAACCGGGTGGGATGGTACCGGTCCTGGGTGCCCAGGTGCCACTTGCCACACAGTGCCGTCCTGTAGCCGGCCTGGGCCAGGAGTTGTGGCCAGGTCGCGGTGCCCTCGGCCAGGCCCAGGGTCTTCTCGGCCCGGGGACTGATCCAGTCGGTCACGCCCAGTTCGCTGCCGTAGCGGCTGGAGATCAGGCCAAGCCGGCTGGGGCTACAGACCGGGGTGGTCACAAAGGCGTTGGTCAGGTGGGCTCCCTGGTGGAA
>DLVV01000022.1:0-2642 GCA_003445035.1 Planctomycetaceae bacterium
GCACCCCCGGTTTTCGCGCCGCACCGCCATACAGGCCGGTGCCATCGGCCTGCTCGGCCTGGGTGGAAACCACCTGAGGGCTCTGCAGGCCGCCGGTGGCGAAGCGTCGTCGAAGCGACGCCACAAGTCAGTGATCTACCTGTTTCTCTCGGGTGGGCTGGCCCAGCACGAGAGCTTCGACATGAAGCCGGACGCCCCGGATCAGATCCGCGGCGAGTTCCTTCCGATCGACACCTCGGTCCCCGACATCCGCATCTGCGAACACCTGCCACGCCTGGCCAAGATCGCCGACAAGTGGGCCCTGTTGCGTTCGCTGACCCATCCGTACAACGAGCATTCCCAGGGCCACGCCGCGATGCTGACGGGAATGACTCCCCGCGGCCGCGGGTTCAGTGGCAGCAAGCCGCAGGCAACCGATTACCCCTGCATCGCCAGCGTGGCCGGCACGCAGATGCCTCGCAACAACAACCTGCCCCCGGCGGTGGTGCTGCCCGAGAAACTGGTGCACGTCACCGGCCGTGTCATTCCCGGCCAATTCGCCGGACTGATGGGACCCGAGCACGACCCGTGGTTCATCGAGGCCAACCAGTTCCGTTCAAGCCAGTACTATCACGGGGCCTTTCCGGAATACGGGTTCCACCGCACCACGGGAAAGTACACTCCCGAAAACTACCGGTACGCCGCCCCCAGCTTCTCGTTGCCACCGGGTGTGCTGGCTCCACGATTCAAGGACCGCGTCGGACTGCTCAATACGATTGACGCCCAGCGGCGGCACCTGGACCGCACCGTGGCCGTCGGCGGGTTCGACCGCTACCGCCAGGAGGCCGTATCGCTGCTGCTCGACGGTGGAGTCCACAAGGCACTCGACGTCCACTCGGCGGACGGTGATCTCCAGGACCGCTACGGGCGGAACAGCTTTGGCTGGAGTTGCCTGATGGCGAGCCAACTGGTCGAGGCGGGTGTCAGCCTGGTCCAGGTCAACCTCGGAAACGACGAGTCGTGGGACACCCATGAAGCCTGCTTCCGCAACATGCGGGAGTACCTGCTGCCGCCGACCGACCGCGCGGTGGCGACGCTGATCGAGGATCTGGATGAACGGGGCCTGCTCGAGGACACCCTGATCGTGATGGCGGGGGAATTCGGACGTACACCGAAGATTGTTCCCTCGAGCCGGACCAAGACACCCGGGCGTGATCACTGGGGACCGGTGCAGACGGTGTTCTTCGCCGGTGGAGATGTCCGCGGTGGAACCGTGGTCGGATCCACCGACAAGATCGGCGGCTACCCGGTCGCCAACACGTACAAGCCCGAGAACATGGCGGCGACGATCTACGAACATCTCGGCATCCCCAGAACCGCTGCGTGGCACGACAAGCTCGATCGCCCCCACCAGATCTACTACGGCGAACCGATCGTCGAGTTGAAGCAGGGGGCCTGATGGGCTACGTCGATCCCCACTCGCCGATCGCACAGGCCCTCTCGCGGCGGACGTTTCTCGTCGCAGGCGCCACCGGGCTCTACGGACTCGATGCGGCCCAGTTGCAGGCGGCCCGGGACAGTGCCGATGCCGCCGGACCGGGACGGCGGCCGGCCCGGTCCACCATCCTGATCTGGCTCTCCGGCGGCACATCCCACATCGACACCTTCGACCTGAAACCGAAGGCTGCTCGCGAGTTCCGCGGGCCGTTCGAACCCATCGCGACGTCGGCACCTGGCGTCGAGATCAGTGAGCATCTGCCCCTGCTGGCACAGCAGGCCCATCGGTTTTCGATCATCCGGTCCCTGGGGCACTTCCGCCGCGGAACCGGTGATCACCACGCCGGTTACTACTACAACCTCACCGGCCGGGCTCCGGACAACAGCTTCCGCCAGCTGCTCAACTCCCGCACACCGCGCAAGACCGACTGGCCGTTCATCGGCAGTGTCGTCGGACAGCAGATGCCGCCGCACCCCTACCTGCCCCAGGCGGTTTCGCTGCCACTGAAACCCGGGGCTCCGCAGTACACCCGACCCGGCCAGTTCGCCGCCAACCTGGGCATCATCCACGACCCGGTCTACGTCTACGGCGAGACGGACAACCCGCTAAAATTCACCGCCCCCGCCCTGTCGCTCAACGGTGACATCACGCTCGACCGGCTCAATAACCGCCGTGGCCTGCTCAAGACACTCGACACCGCCACCCGCCGACTCGACCGTTCATTTGCCACGCTCGACTGGTCGACCCATCAGCAACGGGCTTTCAGTTTCCTCGGCTCGAAAGCCACCAAGGACGCTTTCGACATCGCTTCCGAACCGCAGTCGGTCCGCGAACGGTACGGTGACGACCTGAACGCGATGAGCATGCTGATGGCCCGCCGGCTGGTCGAGGCGGGTGTGCCCTTCGTGTCAGTCTTCTGGAAAGGTGACAAGAAAGCCGCCGAAAAACTCAACTGCAAGAGCGGCGGCGGCTGGGACACCCATGGCAACAATTTCGTCTGCCTCGAGAAGTACCTGCTGCCACGCTTTGACCGCCCGTTCTCGGCTCTGCTCGAGGACCTCGACGATCGCGGACTGCTCGATGAAACGGTGGTGATGGTCAACAGTGAGATGGGCCGCAAACCCAAGATCGGCGACCCGCGGTCGGGAGGCGTCTCGGGACAGGG
>DLVV01000022.1:3019-8558 GCA_003445035.1 Planctomycetaceae bacterium
GGGCAGGCCTATGGCACCTCGGACAAGGTCGGGGCTTACCCCGCCGACAAGCCGGTGGCCCCCGAGGACGTCGCCAAGACGATCTACCACGCGATGGGGCTGGGCAACCCCGAGGCGATTGACAGCCAGGGTCGGCCTTACCGGATCCTGGAAGAGGGCGAGCCGCTGACAGAGCTGTTCTAGTCCGGCGGGCTACCGCCGCCTGAGCCGCCTGCCGATCTGTTCGACCTTCCGCTCCTGCTCCCGGGCGTCCGCGGCCCGGCCCGCCTTGTGAAGGAACCGGGCCAGCGACCTCCTGAGATCCAACACCGTGGGATCCCGCGCCAGGCCCCGTTCGGCCATGCGGATCGCCTCGTCCAGCTTCCCCGCCGACTCGAGCATGTCGGCATACGGACCGTGGGCCTCCCCGTCGTTGGGGTTCAGTTCCAGCAGCCGACGGAAGTGCCTGGCCGCCGAAGCGTCGTCTGTCGCGTAGCCGATCAGGCCCAGGTAAGTGAGGTAGGGCTCGGAATCGGGCCGGCTCCGCAGTGCCCGTTCGAGTTCCTTTTTCGCAGCGGCCAGATTGCGGGCCCGAAACCAGGCGAAACCGAGCCGACCCCGAATCTCGGTGTCGTCCGGATCGTCGGCAAGGATCTGTTCGAACCGCTTCCTCGCCCGTGTCGCCAGTTCCCGATCACCGGCATCGGCGGCCTGCCGGAACCACGCCAGGGCGTCGGCCCGGCGTCGCTCACCATCGGAGAGGTGCTGGTCCATGGTGCCAAACGGCTGCCAGTCACCGCCGACAGACTCGCGTTCGACATCGCGGACCGCCCGGGTTTGCGACATCCGCCGTACCACCCGGTGATCCGCCTGCGTGGTGTGTGCCACGTCCCGGGAGTGAAGCTTCGGCATGTGGCAGGCGATGCACGAACCGGCGGCCGGAGCCTTCTGCTGCTCGGCGGTCGGCAGAGAACAACCGCGTTTGTCGTGACAACTGTTGCAGCGGGACTTGTAGAACGATGCCCGCTCATCAACCGTCGGTGCCCGGTGCGGATCGTGACACGTCGTGCATCGCATCCCTCCTTCGGATCCCTGGAAACACCGGCTGGCGTGCATCTGTTCGACGTGGCTGGTGAACAACGGACGGCCTTCTCCGTCAAACGGCGATTCGGCCACGTAGACCGTCCAGGTCTTTCCCAGCGGCTCACCGGGCCGGAAATCGTCAAACCGCTTGCCGGGACGCAGAACGCGGATTTTCCCTTCCAGGTGGCACTGGTTGCAGATGTCATCCTGCAGGTGACCGGCCAGCTTGCCGGAACTCACAATCAGCGGGTCAACGGCGTTCACAGAAGACGACGAACTGTACAGATCGACGTGTTGTCCACCCGGGCCGTGACATCGTTCGCAACCGATCGAGATTTCGTGGAAGGGATTCTCGGCCACGTAACGATCGACGGAACCGGCGGAGGCCACGGCAGGTCGCCCCGAATGACACGCGAGGCAGTCTCCACCCACGCGGCGACCAAACCGGTAATGCAAATCCGGGGGGTAGCCGGGCGAGAGTCCCCACGAGGAGGTCTGGCTGTACCAGGTGATCGGAGATTCGAACAGCAGTTCCTTTCGCTGCAACAGGTAGCTGCGGCCTTTGACACCCGCACCGATCGCAAACTGCACCGTCTCCGCCTGGTCGTACAGCACACCACCGTCGTCGTCGAACATCACCTCGTGGTGGAACACTTCACCGTCACGTCGCTCGATTTGATAGGTCCGCTGTCCACCAACGAATCGTTGTCGATCGGCATCGAAGTCCTCGATCAATTCGGCCGTGCCAACCGGTTGCAGCGTGCGAGCCATCGGGTGCCGCGAGTAGTCGGCTGCGATTTGTTGATGGCATTCGGCACAGGCCCGGCTGCCGACGTAGTTGTTCTCCGACGGATCCTCGCCGGTGCCGCCAGCTCCGGGCTTTCCGGCCAGCTCCTCATCACGTTCCCAGCCAAACCAGGCCACGAACCCGATGACCGCCACCAGGGCAATCAGCAGTCCGGCGCGAGGCATTTTCTCGACGCCACGATCTTCCGACGGTGTATCCATCACATCCGAACCCGCTCGGTCCACCGGTTCACGCCAGTAACCCGGAGATCACACGTGCCCCGGTCAGCGACGGATCGGTCAGTGTCTCCTCACGGCCGGCGTGCTCGTAAACCAGGGATTCGTGGTCCATCCCCAGCTGCTGCAGGACGGTGGCATGGAAATCGGCCACGCTGACCTTGTCGACGGCCGCCGCGTAACCCACCTCGTCGCTGGCTCCGTGAGCATACCCCGCTTTGAAACCCCCACCGGCCACCAACAGACTGAAAGCGTTGCGGTTGTGGTCGCGTCCCGTGCCGTTCTGGGAAACCGGGAGCCGCCCGAACTCCCCCGACCAGATGACGATCGTCTCGTCGAGCAGACCCCGCTGCTTGAGGTCGGTGATCAAGCCGGCCGTCGGCAGGTCGCAGTTGGCGCAGATACTGCCCAGGTTCTGGCGGGTTCCGCTGTGGGAATCCCAGGGCTGGAACGGCTTTGGGTGAATCTGGACGAACCGCACGCCCGCTTCAACCAGCTTGCGGGCCATCAGGCACCGTCGCCCGTACGGCTCGGTCGTCTTGTTGTCGAGCCCGTAGAGTTTGCCGGTGGCGGCGGTTTCCTTCGAGATATCCAGCACGTCAGCAGCGGCCAGTTGCATCCGCGCCGCCAGCTCGTAGTTCTGGATCCGCGCCTCCAGTTCGCTCTCGCCCGGCAATCGTCTCTGGTGGATCCGGTTGAGCTTGCTGAGGAAATCGAGGTTGTTCCGCTGCTCGGTGGCCGACACTGGAATCGACGATTTGAGGTTCAGCACCGGCGTGCCACTGCTGGAAAACTCGGTTCCGCGATGCTGCGCCGGCAGCCAGCCGTTGGTCCACGTCAGCGTGCCACTGGTGTTGTAGCCCGAGGGGTCCCGCAACACGACGTAACCGGGCAGACTGTTGTTCTCGGTTCCCAGCCCATAACTGATCCAGGCTCCCAGTGCCGGGCGATCCTGGAAGATCTTCCCGGTCATGAACATCACCAGCGCTTCGGTGTGGTTGTTGTGGCCGGTGTGCATCGAGCGGACCACGGTCATATCATCGATCACGCTGCCGATGCCGGGGATGACCTCGGAAAGCTCGATGCCGGAGGCACCGTAGTGACGGAACCGGAACGGCGTGTTCATCAACTTGTTCTGCTCGCTCCCGGGCTGGAACATCTCGACCTTGATCGAGTGCTGCTTGCCGTCGAACTTCTCCAGCGCGGGTTTTCGCTCGAAGAGGTCCATCTGGCTAGGACCGCCGTTCTGCATCATCAGGATGACCGACTTGGCACGTGGCCGAGCGTGAGGTGTCTGCGCCGCAGTGGCACGGGCCGTCGACCCGGCCAGCAGGCTCTTCAGTGCCAGGCTGCCAAAGCCCAGGCTGCCCAGCTGAAGCATCCGCCGCCGCGACATCGGCAACACCGGAGACATGCCGGTCGCAGGAATGGTATGGAGTGACATGGAACAAGGTCCGACTCAGGGGACGTAAAGGAACTCGCTGGTGTTCAGCAGCATGTGGCAGAGGTGCTCGAGCGGCCGGTCGGTCGACCCATTCGTGTTCTTCGCCCCGGACAGTTCGACCGCCTGGCGTCTCAACAGTTCGATGGCCAGCCCCTGTTCCTCTTCGGACGGAGGCCGACTCAGCGACAGTCGAAACGCCCGGTCGATCCGGGCCGCCTGGTCGCCGCCGGGCGTTTCGGACCGCACCCGTGCGGCAAACAGCCGCGCCCGATTCATGGCGAACGAGCCATTGAGCATCACCAGCGACTGAAGCACCACGGCCGACGAGTCGCGGCGGGTGCAGTTGTTGGCCACCGTCGGCTGGTCGAAAACACTCAACTCCGTCGGGTGATAGTTGCGGCGGCAGGTCAGGTACAGGCTGCGGCGATTGACGTCACCGGGCCGAACCAGCTTGCTGGAATCGATCACCACGCTGCTGTCACTGTTGGCCTTGATCGGAACAGCCGGTCCCCCCTGGAGGAGATCGACCTGGCCACTGACGGCCAGCACACTGTCGCGAACCGCTTCGGATTCCAGCCGCTTCAGGGGCCGATGCCACAACAGATGATTGGCCGGATCAATCGTCTTGGCCCGATTCCATTCGGCCGCCGACCGCGATGTGGACTGGCGATAGGTCGATGACAACAGCACCTGGCGATGCACCCGCTTGAGGCTCCAGCCGTTGTCGACCAGTTCACGAGCCAGCCAGTCGAGAAGTTTAGGATGAGTGGGCTCGGTACCCGAGAGTCCGAAGTTGGCCGGAGTCGAGACCAGGCCGGTGCCGAAATACCGCATCCACATCCGGTTGACGATCACCCGGGCGGTGACGGGGTGATCCGCGCGGGTCAGCCAGCGGGCAAAGGCCAGCCGTCGCCCGCTGCTGGCGGGTTTCTGACCGGGACCCGATGAAGGGATCACGGTCGGTCGGCCGGGCGGGTCCAAAATCAACGGCACGCCGGGTTTCACCTCCGGCCCCGGCGTCGTGTAATCGCCCCGGCGGTAAAGATAGGTCGGGGCAGGCGGGCCGGTTTCCCAGGCCACCCGGATCGTCTCGTACGACTGCCGTGTGGAATTCAGCCGAGCGATCTCGGACTCGGCCGTGGTCACTGTCATCCGTTCGGCCGCGGCCAGATTCCGGTTCACCTCGTCCGGCGAAACCACCAGCAGGGGTCCAAGCTTCAGGGCGAGATACGCCTGTACGGGATTCCGTTTGTCCTTGGCAACCCCGACGGCCGCATCGGTATCGGCCCGGACCGGTTCCGGCAGTGCGGCCAGCTTCACCGCTTTCAGCCGCTTCGAGACGTTGGCCCGCACCGCAGCAGCCCGCTTCTTCAATTCGCCAACGCGGGCATCAATCCGACCGTTGTGCTTGTCGATCCGAATCTTGTGACTGGGCGAGACGGTGTGCAGATGCCGCTGGTCGGCCTGGATCCAGTTCTGCACGTCCAGCGACGGGGTGAAGATCGCAGCCAGGCGGTAGTAGTCGGCCTGGCTGATCGGGTCGAATTTGTGCGAGTGACACTGGGCACAATGGACCGTCAGTCCCAGCAGTGAGGTCGAGACCGTCTGGAGCGTCTCGTAGAGCACCTGGTGACGGATGTCGGCGGTGTTGAGTTCCGGCGAGGAGGTCGAATCGCGGGCGTGCCGCAGGAACCCGGTGGCAACCAGCTGCTCGAGCTGTTCAGGGGCAAGACGGTCGGCGTCGCGCCATTCGGCCAATTCGTCACCGGCCACCTGCTCGACCAGGAACTCGTCGAACGGCTTGTCAGCGTTGTAGGACCGGACCACGTAGTCACGGTAGCGCCAGACACCGGGAGCCAGCTTGATTCCCCCGGCGTCGTTGTCGGCCCCGATGATGTCGACGTAGCCTGCGACATCCAGCCAGTAACGTCCCCAGCGTTCCCCGTACCTCGGGTCGGCCAGCACACGATCGACGAGCCGGGTCCATGCTCCCGGTCGCCGGTCGGCGAG
>DLVV01000022.1:8899-29787 GCA_003445035.1 Planctomycetaceae bacterium
CGGGGTCGGGAGGCAACCCGAGCACGTCAAGGTGGGCCCGGCGAACCAGCGCCGTCCGACTCGCCTCAGCAGCCAAATCCAGTCCGGCGGCTTCGAGTCGTGACAGCACAAACGTGTCAACTGGCGTGGCCACCCGGCTGGAAGCCGCCACCGCGGGCAGATCAGCCCGCACGGGAGGACGGTACGCCCACCACTGGCGATCAGATTCCTCCAGGGCCGGCTCCTCGGCATCGTCCAGATCACGGGCGACATAGCGGGCCCGGGCTCCACCCACCACCCACGCCTTGATCGTCTCGATGTGTGCTGCGGTGGGTTTGAGCTCCTTCCCGGGCGGCATCTGACCGCCGACCAGTTTCTGCACCAACAGGCTCTTTTCGAGACTCCCGGCGACGACGGCCGGACCGTGCTTGCCGCCCCTTTTGATCAGGGGCAGTGACCGGAGATCGAGTCCCGCCTGGCGGCCCTCACCTCCGTGGCACTTCCAGCAGTAAGTCTTGAGCAGCCCGTAAACGCGGTCCTCGAATAACGGACCATCGGCAGCCACCGCCGAGGACGGGCCGGACGACAGGATCACGAAAAACAGCAGTAACCAGCGGACCATCATGAAGCGAGATCGTCACGAGGACGGTTTCAGGGTCATCAACGCTGCATCATAACACATCCCATTCCCGCCAAGCCCGTTCGACCGCCGAGGTGAACTCGGTGGCGAGCCGTTGCCCATCGCACAGCGGCCCGTCCCGCATCCTTCCCCGCAACTCCTGACGCAGTGATCGACGAAGAGCAACATCACCGGCCAACTCCAGGGCCTTTTCGACGTATTTGTCTTCCGATCCGACAACCAGGTCCTCGAGTCCGACACGGGACAGGAACGAGGCGGTCTGCCGTCCGCACATCCGTCGGCCCGCCCACGTGACCACCGGCACACCCATCCAGAGCGCCTCGCAACTGGTCAGGCCTCCAGAGAAGGGGAAGGTGTCCAGGCCGATGTCGATCTCACCGTAACCGGCCAACAACTCGGCATGAGACACCCAGCCATGCAGGGAGATCCGATCGCGATCGACACCCGCCTCGGCCAGCAGGCCACCGAACCGCTCGGCGACACGGGGGTCGTCGAGCCCCCGGCTGCGGAGAACCAGCCGTGAACCCGGCTGCCCCAGCAGGATCCTGGCCCAGGTGGCCAACACCACGGGGGTGGTCTTGTCGAGCTTGTTGAAGCTGCCGAAAACGACCTCCCCGGATCCGGACCCGACGTCGACGTCCGGAGCATCGACGGGCGGCAGGTAGCTGATGTGCCCGTCGGCCAAGCGGATGATCCGCTCGCAGAAGGCGGTTTCGGCCCCTTCGGGCACCAGCACTTCGTCGGCGACCAGTCCGTCAATTGCCGGCAGGCCCGTGGTCGAGGGATACCCGATCCAGGTCAGTTGCAGCCGTGCCGGCCGTCGAGCGAAGACTCCCAGGCGGTGGCGGCCGGTGTGACCGGTCAGATCGACCAGCACGTCGATCCCCGCATCCCGAACCCACCCGGCCACCACCGAATCGTCCCGGCCACGAATATCGAACCAGTCCTCTGCAGCGGAACGGAACCGATCGGTGAAAGCGTCGACCTGGATCCGGTCACTGAAACAGACCGCCTGGACACGGTGTGCCTCGAATGACTCGAATCCGCTCAACAGAAAGCGACCCACCGGGTGGTGACCGAAATCCGGCGAAACAAAGCCGATCCTCAACGGAGCGTCGACCGAACGGGGATCCGCGTCGTCGACCGTTGGCAACTCGAGCCCCGCCCAGAGCGAATCACACGCCTCCCGGTGTGCGACCAGAATCTCCTCGGGCGAACCGGACGGACGGCAGAGCATCGTTGACAGCCGATTGGCGAATGCGGGAGTTGATTGCGGCGAGTGCTGCACCGCCCTCTCGAACTGATCGGCCGCTTCATCCAGGCGGCCCTGCAGCTTCAACGCCACGCCAAGATTGTTGGTCGCGCGGGCGTGACCGGGAACACGACTCAACACGCCCCGCTGCACGTCCTCGGACTCGGACAACCGGCCGGCCTGCTCCAGCGCGATGGCGAGGTTGTACTCGATCTCCGCATCGCCCGGACCACCGGCCAATGCGCGGCCGTATGCCAGGATCGCCTCGTCGATCTGCCCGAGTTTCAGCAGCGCGTTGCCGAGGTTGTTCTCGGCCGCCACCATCCCGGGTCTCATCTGCAACACCCGCCGGCTGCACTCGGCCGCTTCGGCGTACTCACCCACTTCGCACAACACGTTGCCCAGATTGGCCAACGCCCCGTGATGACCGGGCTGAAGTTGAATCGCCCGCCGGAACGCATCAACCGCATCGTGCTGTCGTGACTGGCACCGGAAGGCCAGGCCCAGGTTGACCCAGGCCGACACGAAGTCCGGAGCCATCTCGGTCGCCCGCCGAGCCATCCGCTCGGCCTCCTCCCCCTGACGAGCCTCGACCAGGATCGCCGCCAGGTTCGCCGCCGCCTCGGGCACCGACGGATCGATCTCCCACGCCCGGCGTGCCGATTCCAGCGCCTGGTCCAGTTGGCCACGCCTCAGGAACACGCCGGCCAACACGCGGTGCGCCGATGGCTCCTCCGGTGACACGGCCAGCACCTCACCGGCCACGTTCGCCGCCTCGTCCAACCGCCCGGCCGCAAACAGTTCGAACGACCGACGAATCTCGCTGGGAACATCCATCGCTGAAAAGTGTACGACTCTACCGGCCGGTTGCCACACGCCAGTCCGACCACCGGTGAACTCGACACGGTTTTTCGGTTATGGAACAATCCGAATACCATAAGTTGTCATGATGTTCTGCCAGGGACCGCGGGATGCCGATTTTGGCACGACCATTCACGATCGTCGTTGTGCTGGCCATTGGCACGGCGGAGATCGGTTGCCAGTCCGAGGACACCGGCACGTCACCAGGGGGTCCGTCCACCGTTTCGGAGTCGACAGCGGCCGGAGAGGCGGTTGCCGAACGCACGGCCATCAGGCCGCGGTCCCGAACGTTTGAACTCGACTACGGCGTCACGGTCAACGATGTCCCGGCGGGCTCGCGGCTGAGGGTCTGGTTGCCGATGCCCCAGACAACCGCTGCACAGCAGATCAGCCGACTGAGGCAGCAGGTGCCGGTCGAGCCGATTCAGACAACCGAGTCGAAATATGGCAACCGGATGCTGCACTTCGACCTCGAGCCGTCCACGGCCGGACCGATCCTCTTCCAGGTCACCTGGCAGATCACTCGGAACGAGGTCCTGGGCCTGGACACGGTCGACCCCACTGCCGGGCTGGATGACGCGGAGCGGACAACCTACCTGGCCGCCAATCTCAAGGTGCCGATCGCCGGCAAGCCACTGACCCTGATCGATCCGAATCAACTGTCCAGGGAGAACCCGATCGCACTGGGCCGCTCGCTCTACGAGCAGGTCGACAGTCACATGAGATATGACAAGTCGAAACCCGGGTTCGGAAACGGGGATGTGCTGTGGGCGTGCGACAGCGGGTTCGGCAATTGCACCGACTTCCACAGCCTGTTCATCTCCTGGGCCCGTTCACAGGATCTCCCCGCCCGTTTCGAGATCGGTTTCCCCCTGCCACCGGATCGGGGAGAGGGCAAGATCGGCGGTTACCACTGCTGGGCCCAGTTCCACGTCGACGGCCACGGCTGGGTGCCAACCGACATCTCCGAAGCCGACAAGCACCCCGACCTCAAGTCGTACTACTTCGGCAACCTGACGGAGAACCGTGTCCAGTTCACCATCGGCCGTGACATCACGCTCGAACCCGCACAGGACGGTGATCCGCTCAACTACTTCATCTATCCGCACATCGAGGTCGACGGAAAGACCTGGTCGCTCGACAAGACCGAGCGGATGTTTGCGTTCCGCGACAAGGTGGACGGATAGTCCCCGTCACCGCGACTCGACGAATTCCAGGAATTCTCTCAGCGGCGTTCCCACGACGCGATCCACCGCGGTGACCAGGTACAGTTGCCGCCGGGGCCGAACCCGTCCGACCCGGATGTGCCTCAGCCGCCCCGAGTCCAGATCGTCGACAACGGCTCCCCGGCTGAGAAATGCGGCTGCCAACCCGCGGGTCACGGCCGACCGCGTGGCATCAACCGAGTTGGTTTCCATCCAGGTCACCAGTTCATCCCGATGCACCCCGGCCACCTCCAGCGCCTCGTCGACACACCGCTGGCTGGCCGATCCGTTTCCTCGCACCACCAGCGGCAGCGTCAGCAATTCGCCCGTCGAGATTCGTTCCATCTCGGCCAGCGGATGATCTCGACCGACAACCAGCACCAGTTCGTCCTCGGCAACCGCTCGCGCCACCAGGCGATCGTCACCGGGCAGTTCTCCCACGACGCCCACATCGGCATCTCCGCCGGCCACCGCTTCCGCGGCGGTGCGGCTATTGGAAACCATCACGGTTTCACGGACGTCGGGACAAGCTCCGCGGAATCCTGCCACCACCTCCGGCAACCACCACTCGGCCGGAACGGTGCTCGAGGCGATTTTCAGCCGTCCGCTCACCACCGGCCGGCTCCCGGAAATCTGCTCGTCGGCAGTGTCCAGCAGCTCGAAGATCTCCCGAACCGTTTCCAGCAACCGCCCACCGGCCTCTGTCAGTGTCGCTGCCCGCGATCCTCGCTCGAACAGCACCTGTCCGTAATGAGCTTCCAGGACGGCGATATGCTGGCTGACGGCCGCCTGGGTCACGTCGAGCCGTTCGGCGGCCCGGGTGAAGTTTCCGGCTTCGGCCGCGGTGACGAACGTCTTGAGGTGCCTCAGTTCCATGCCGTCATCATAGCGGGACGGGAAGGGAATTCCCCGACCTTTGCTTCCGTGCCAGCCGCAGGGGTACCATGGCACGGATCCACCCCGCATGCAGGGATTCCCTCATGAGTTTTCTTCCTCGCTGCGTCACAGCCTGTGTTGTCCTGACCCTTCTGGCCGGTCCTCCTCAGCAGGCCCGGGCTGCCGATGCCCGTACGGTCCACAAGCAGATCGGCGTCCATGCCGGGCTGTGCGTGTTGCTGGGTGACAACCTGGCCGAGCGGGCACTGGCGCTGGCGAAGGTCAGTGACCTGGTGATTTACGTTCCGGCCGGAACTCACGCCCACGCCGCAACCATCCGCGCCGCTGCCGCAAAGGCGGGACTATTGGGTACGCAAATCTACGTCGACCACAGTCGGCCTCAACGGATCGGCCTGGCCAGCAACCTGGCCGACGCCGTGATCGTCGAGGGATCGGTCCGGACGCCGAAGACCGAGTTGATGCGAGTGATCCGACCGCGCGGCCGCCTGATCCTGGACGGAAAAGTCCAGGCCAAGCCGGTCCCCGACGGCACCGGGGAATGGAGCCACCCCTACCACGGCTCCGACAACAACCCGCAATCCGATGACCGCCTGGCCCGGGCTCCCTACCTGACGAAGTTCCTGGCCACGCCCTGGTACGGGCCGATGCCCGAGGTGACCGTCTCGTCCGGGGGACGAATGTTCAAGGCCTTCGGTTTCCTGGCGTTCAAGCGGCGCGAGTGGCCAATGGTCGGCAAGCTGATCTGCCTGAACGGTTACAACGGGGCCACGCTGTGGACCAAGCTGTTGACCCCCGGCTTCATGATCCATCGCAACACGATCGTCGCCACCCCCGACACGCTTTACCTGGCCGACAACAAGTCGTGCAAGTTGATCGATGCGGCCACCGGAACGGTCCGTGACGAGATTGTCGTTCCCGACTCTCACGCCGGAGACGGCAAGACCTGGAAGTGGATGACCCTCCGCAACGGCGTACTCTACGCGCTGGTCGGTCCCTCCGAAAAGCTCCACCAGGTCCACCTCGGCACCCGCACCGAGAGGGGCTGGCCCTGGACAACGGTCCGAAAGACCTACGGCGAATCACTGGCAACCTGGGGCTTCGGCCGCACACTGCTGGCCTTCGACGCCAAGACCAAGAAGGTGATCTGGTCCCACAGCGCGACGGCCCCGATCGACGGCCGGGCAGTGGTGATGAACAAGAACCGCATCTTCCTCTACAGCCACCTGGACCACCTCGAGGCGGTCAACGCCAAAGATGGCAAGACCGCATGGAAGACATCCGACAAGCAGTTGATGGCGACGATCGGCGAACACCACCGTGCCCAGACAGCCAGCCTGGGTTACGCCACCACCGCTTACCTCAAGTGCAATGACGACGCCCTGTTTTTTGCCGGACCCACCCGTACCAAGCTCGTGGCCGTCTCGGCCAAGACAGGCAAACTGCTCTGGAGCTACAAGGACGGCAACATGCAGTTGATCCTCCGCGACGACGGGTTGTACGCGATGGGTCGCCTGAGCCAGAGCAAGAAGTTCCACCCGATGACCGGCAAGGTGCTGGCCGACCTGAAGTGCTTCCGCGGCAACTGCACGCGGGCGACCGGGACGGTCGATTCGATCTTCGCCCGGGGCTATCGCCACACGGGGACCATGCGGTTTGACGTCTCGTACGGGAAACCGCGGCGGTTGCCCGGCATGCGACCGGCCTGCCAGGACGGTGTGATCGTCGCCAACGGACAGTTGTACTGGGGCCCGTGGATGTGCGACTGCAACCACTCGCTGGTCGGAGTCATCAGCCTGACCTCCGCCGGTGACTTCGAGTTCGATCGTGAGGCGATCGAACGCGAACGCCTGGAGAGCATCGCCGAGTTGTCGACTCGCGGGCCGTCGCTGACCGCCGCAGACTGGCCGACCTATCGAGCCAACAACCAGCGAACCGCATCCACGCCGGTCCGCGTGCCCACGAAGCTGAAACTGGCCTGGCAGACCCCTCCGCGAGAGACCATCGAGCCGACCGCACCGGTGACGGCAGCGGGCGTGACCCTGGTGGCCGGATCCGACGGCGCCGTCCGCGCGTTTGACTCGGCCAGCGGCAAATCCCGCTGGACAGCTCATACCGGTGGTGCCATCACCTACCCCCCCACGATCGCCGATGGCCGCGTGCACGTCGGTTCCGGTGACGGCCGAGCCTGGTGCTTCGAGCTGGCCACCGGCCGGACACTCTGGTGCTTCCGGGCGGCTCCACTGGAACGACGCATCCCCGTCTACGGCCGACTGCTCTCGACCTGGCCGGTCGCCAGCGGCGTGATGGTCGCCGACGGTGTCGCCTACTGCGCGGCGGGGATCATCTGTCACGACGGCACCCACGTCTACGCTCTGGATGCCACCACCGGCAAGATCCGGTGGCAGAACAACCAGTCGGGCAACCTGCTGGGCGAGGATGAATCGGTGGGCGTCAGCGTGCAGGGGCACATGCTGCTGCACGACGGCGTCGTTCACTTGGCCGGTGGCAACGTGGTCTCGCCTGCCAGGTACGATCTCAAGACCGGCAAGTGCCTGAACCAGCTGTCCCAGAAACCCGACAAGTCGCTCGACGATCACTGGAAAATGCAGCGATCCGGCCGGGGCAGTGAGCTGTTCCTGGTCGAGAACAAGGTGGCCATCGCCGGTGACATGCTTTACTCGGCGAAAACACCCGGCCCCCCGTCGCGCTACATGGCCAAGTACCTGCTGCAGGCCAACAGCGGCGACGTGATCATCCAGGGCACCGACAAGACCCTGCTGCGGGTGGATCCCAAAAAGGGCGAGGACGGGAAAACCAAGGTCCTCTGGAAGGACTCGAGTTTCGCGCGGACCCAGGCCGTGGTGTTGAGTGCCAACGCCGTGATCGTGGCGGGTGAACTGCCCGCGCTGAAGAAGGACGGGCCGCTGCGACCGGCGCTGGTTGCCCGCAACCCGGTCGACGGCAAGCCGCTCTGGGCCCAGGCCCTGCCGGCACCTCCGCAGAAGTGGGGCCTGGCCGTCGATCGCGACGGGCGAGTTGTGCTGACGCTGATCGATGGACGGACCGTCTGTTTCGCCGCAGCGCAATAGAGGCAGACCGAACCGCAACGAGGCGAGGCTGAACGAGTACCGCGTCCGTCAACCGGGGAGTCACTCGGACCACAGATCGCGACGATTGGCCTTTTCGAGAATGCGAATGGCGTCTTCGTCAAGCAACAGGCGACGACGACGCAGCGCGAGAACGGCAGCGGTGATTTTCGCCATGTATTCGGCCCGGGTCGGGTAACGTTCCCGGACACTCCGTCGCGGGTCGCCCACGGACTGCCGCTCGGCCCGGGTCCTGGCAAACGCCAGCCAGCTGCCTCTGAAACGGCCCAGCATCCCGCCCGCTCCTGCGGCCGCATTGCGAACATTCCATCCGGTGTACGTGCCCAGCGGCACCGACACCGTCGGCAGCTTGATCCCCGCTCGCTCGATGCCGTCGGTATCCACCGCCGGAACCAGCGTGTTGTAGGCGGGACCAATTTTCGGCGGCACATTGTCGGCGATCCCACGAGTGAACCAGCGGGGACCCGGGTCCAGCCGTAACGGGCGGAACATCACGCCCGCCCTGGTCACGCCCGGCAATTCCGGAAACTGCTTCCGCCAGGCCGCCAACTCGACCAACGTCCCGTCGGCGATCCGGGGAATCGCCGACGGGGGCGGTTCGACACCCGACGTCACCCAGCGATCCAGGGCCACCAGCAAAGCCCGGAGCAACGGATAGTGGTTCAGGTCATTTCCGGGATTACGGAAAATGCCTCGAGATGTCGACCCGGACACACCATGCTGGGCTCCGGTGAAGAAATACAGCCGCAGGTTCGGATCGATCCCCGCATCGGTCTTGCCCACCGTGTCGGTGTGCAGCAGCGACGCCGCCCGGCACCAGTACTCCGCCGATGTCTCGGTGAAGAACACCTTCGGCAGATGGCCGCGCATCTTCAGCGCCGCAAACGAATCGCCCTTTCGACCCGTCACCGGATCCACCTGCGGCACGCTGTTGAAGGGAAAGAAGTCCGAGGCAAACAGGTTGTCCTGGTGCTGGCTGCCGTGGCGGGTGGTCTGCGCGAAACGGTAGTTGAACTGGCCCTTGCCGCCGCCACCGACGTGAGGCATCGCACCATCGAGCACCATGCGACCCGCCTCGTCGGTGTTCATCGCCTCGAACAGGAAGTGATGGATGAACCGCCCCGACTGGCTGATCCCAAAGATGTAGGCCTTCTGGATGGCACCGGCCAGCGGGTTGCGGACCCCTTTCGCATCGGACTTGGCGAAACGGAAAAACGAGATGCAATCACGAGCCGCGACCAGCCCCAGTCCGGTCACTCGCGGATCCTTCCCGGTGTAAACCAACTCGTAGATCCAACCCGAGCGGAACCCGTCACGGAGATGCAGGTGCCCGGGACTGGACACCACCTGGCCGTTTTCGACCCTCGCGAATGACCACTCGTCGTGAGGCACCTCTTCGGGTGGACTGGTCCGATACGGCCGCCGGGTCAACCGGGCGGTGCCGTTGTCGAGACTGACGGCGGGGTAGGCCACCGAGTTGCCCCAGTAAAGTGGCTGGCTCTTGGGGGTTCCCGTCACGCAAATCTCGGCATAGATCTTCGACGTGATCGAACCGCCATCCCGGTTCTTGACCACCGGCAACTCGATCATGATCCGGTTCCCACCGGGTCGCACATCACCATTCCAGCCGCACCACAGCACCGAGTAGCCCTGCCGCATCAGGAACCCGTTGCCGGCATCGGCCAGTGTCTTCGGGTCGTTGCGGTTGCCGACCGGTCCATTGAACGCCCCCACGGCCAACTTGTTGCCCCGGTTGTTGACGTCATAGAGAACCCGTCCGTTTCCCCGACGCGGATCGAGTGGCTTCAGCAGGAAAAACTCCGTTCGAAACTCGATCCGGCCCCGCCCGTTCGTCCCGGCCAGCTTGATGTCTGTGATCCGACGGTGCAGGGCGTGCCCGGGATCGACCTCGATGGTCAACCAGCCCTTGACCCGTTCATAGGGTCCCACGTTCCCGAAATGGTGCCCACCGGCAAACGCCGCTCGCTCGGTGATCTCCAGCTTCACGACCTCGCCACGGATCGATCCGGCAAGAGCCAACAGCAACAGGGACACGTGGGCCATTCGAAACATGGGTCGTGCTTTCCAGAGAAGGCTGCGATGTCACATCGAACCAGCGATTGTGCCACACCGGGTGGTTATGATCTAAGGCAGCGGGGTCTTTACAACGGGAACAAGGTCCACCCCACCCCTCCATTTCCATCACCAAGCCGCCCGACGTGACTTCCGCCGACACTCCCAATCCAGAATCCGACGCGTTGCTGGCTGACGTGCTCGAGAGCCTGCTCGACCGGTCCGCCTCCGGCGAAGACATTGACATCGACCACGAGGCCCGACAACAACCCGAGATCGGAGCCGAACTGCAGCAGTTGTGGGCAATGGTCAACGTGGCGAACGAGTTCAGCACGCTGGCCGAAATCGATCTCGACCCCGCCCCGCCTGTCGCGACGATGCCCGAGCAGGTGGGAGAATACGAGCTGATCGACGAACTGGGACGAGGGGGGATGGGCGTGGTCTACCGTGCCCACCAGGCCAGTCTCGATCGGGATGTGGCGATCAAGATGATCCTGCGTGGCGACTGGGCGTCGCCGTTGGACGTGGCCAGGTTTCGCAGCGAGGCCGAGAGTGCGGCTCGGCTCGAACACCCCAACATCGTGCCGATCTACGAGGTGGGCGAACACGACGGGTTGCCGTATTTCAGCATGCGGCTGATTGACGGCACGACGATCTCCCAGCGGCTCGGCAACGGCCCGGTGTCGTCCAGGGAGGCGGCCGAGTTGATGCTGCCGGTCTGCCGGGCCATTTCCGAGGCTCACCAGCAAGGCATCCTGCACCGGGACCTCAAGCCATCGAACATCCTGATCGACCGCGACAACACGCCCTACATCACCGATTTTGGTCTCGCCAAGCGGATCCCGACCGACACCGACCCGTCGACTCCGATGACGTTGACGGGCAGCGGAGCGGTGCTGGGCACACCGTCCTACATGGCTCCCGAGCAGGCGGCCGGCCAGCGGGGTCGGGTCGAAGAACGGACCGATGTCTACAGCCTGGGTGCGATCCTCTACGCGCTGTTGACCGGCCAGGCCCCTTTCCAGGCCGCTTCGCCAATCGACACCATGTTGCAGGTGCTCGAACAGGACCCCGCTCCGCCCCGACTGGTCAACCCCGACGCCGACGCCGATCTCGAGATGATCGCGCTGAAGTGCCTGCAGAAACCGATCGACCTCCGGTACTCATCGGCAGAGAAACTGGGCGACGACCTGCAGGCCTTCCTCAACAACGAACCCGTCTCGGCCCGTTCCTCCCAGTTCTCCCAGGTGCTCAGCCGCGCCTTCCGAGAAACCCACCACGCGGTGGTGCTCGAGAACTGGGGACTGCTGTGGATGTGGCACAGCCTCGTACTCGTGGCGCTGTGCCTGTTGACCAACTGGCTGCAGATCGCCGGGTTCAACACACCGTGGCCGTACCTTTGGGTCTGGGGAGCCGGATCCGGCCTGTGGGCGCTGATCTTCTGGAATCTCCGCAAGAGAGCCGGACCGGTCACGTTCGTCGAACGCCAGATCGCTCATGTCTGGGCCGGCAGCATGGCCGGCAGCGTCCTGCTGTACGTGGTCGAGCCGATCATGGGCTTCCAGCCACTGGAGCTCTCGCCGATCCTCGGATTGCTCACCGGGGCCGTCTTCCTGGTCAAGGCCGGCATCCTCTCGGGCCACTTCTACGTCCAGGCCGTGATCCTGTTTGCCTCCGCTCCCTTGATGGCGTGGATCCAGCGCCACGCCACCCTCGACTTCAGCATCTCGCTGTTCGGATTGATTTCCGGTGCGAGCTTCTTTTTTCCCGGGCTCAAGTACCACCGGCAACGACGGCGAGGCCGAGCCGGTCGACACGTCATCCGGAAGCCTGATGATATCCCGGGTGGAAAACCCGACCTTTGAGACCTACCCTCAGCCCGATGTCCTCACGCGTACCCGAATCGCTCCGCTTCCTGCTGCTGCAGGTCCGCAACGCCGAAGACCCGATGCGGCAGCACGAACGGCTGGCGTTCTCGCGGACGCTGGAGATCGACATCGAACGCTGTGAGGTCCTCGATCTTCTCGCCACTCGACCTTCCCCCGCACAGCTCGACGCCAGCGACATCGTGCTGCTGGGCGGCAGTGGAGACTATTCGGCAACCGGTGAGGGCGAGTGGCTGGATCGCTCGCTTGATGTGCTCCGTGAACTGGTCGATCGTCGCCAGCCGACGTTCGCCAGTTGCTGGGGATTCCAGGCCATGGCACGGGCACTGGGGGGAACCGTCGTCCACGACCTCGACACCGCCGAGGTGGGGACCCACCAACTGTTCCTGACCGAAGCCGGTGGTGCCGATCCGGTCTTCTCATCGCTCCAGCAGGAATTCCGGGCACAGATGGGCCACGAGGACTGCGTATCGGCGTTGCCCGAAGGGGCCACTCGCCTGGCCTACTCACACCGCAACGCTCACCAGGCCTATCGGCTGGAACAGGCTCCGGTCTACTGCACACAGTTCCACCCCGAATTGACCCGAGAGGACCTGCACCTGCGGGTCGAAGCGTACCCCCAGTACATTGAACGGATCTCGGGGATGACAACCGACGAGTTCACCGCAACGCTCAGCGACACACCCGAAGCGGCCGGATTGCTGCAACGGTTCGTCGAGACGGTCGTTGCCGGTTAGACTGGCTGCCATGCACATCGCCATCGTCACCGCCGGCGGCGCCGGGATGTTCTGCGGTTCGTGCATGCACGACAACACCTGGGCCCGCTCTCTGATCGACGAGGGGGCCGACGTCAGCCTGGTCCCCACGTACACGCCGATCCGGGTCGACGAACAGGACGTCAGCACCTCCGAAGTCTATTTCGGCGGGGTCGGCGTCTACCTGGCCCACCGCAGCCGCCTGTTCCGTCGCCTGCCCCGGACCCTGACCCGCTGGGTCGACCGTCCCTGGGCCCTGCGGCTGGCCACCCGCTTCGGTGTCAGCACCGACGCCCGGCAGCTGGGTGCAATGACACTCGACATGCTCCAGGGCGAAAACGGTCCTCACCGTACGCACGTCCTGGAACTCGCCGACGCCTTCGGCTCGTCGCTGAAGCCCGATGTCATCTGCTTTTCCAATGCCCTGCTGGCGGGAACTGCGAGAGCGATCAGGCAGAAGATCGACATCCCGTTGATGTGCGTCCTCCAGGGCGATGACGTCTTCCTGGAAGACCTGGTCGAGCCATATCGCAGTCAGGCAATCGAGGCGATCCACGACCTGGCCGCCGACTTCGACGGGTTCATCGTCCACAGCGACTACTACCGCGATCACATGGTTCGCTACCTCGGACTCGACGCGAGGAAGTTCCACACCCTGCCACTGGGCATCGACCTGGCCGAACATGACGGACAACCGGAGACAACCGGCGAGCCGTTCACGGTGGGATACTTCGCCCGCATCTGCCCCGAAAAGGGCCTCGACCGACTCGTCGACGCTTTCCGCATTCTCCACGCACGACGCCCCGAGGTCCGGCTGAAAGCCGGCGGGTACCTGGGCCAACGCGACCGCGAGTACTTCGACCAGGTGAGGACCGCGGCCGCCGACCTCGGTGATGCGTTCAGCTACATCGGCAGTCCGCCGGACACCGCCTCGAAGATCAAGTTCCTGAAGTCGCTCGACGTGCTCAGCGTTCCCACCCTGTACCGCGAACCCAAGGGCCTTTACGTGCTCGAAGCACTGGCCAACGGGGTGCCGGTGGTGCAGCCCGATCATGGTGCGTTCCCCGAGATGATCGCAGCGACCGGGGGCGGCGTACTGGTTGAACCGGGCCAGCCCGAGGCGTTGGCCGACGCGCTCGAGGCACTGATCGAAGATTCGTCACGGCGGATCGAACTGGCCACCACCGGTCGAAACCGGGTGCACGAGCTGTTTGGCCCCGAACGGATGGCCCAGCGGTCGCTCGAGCTGTTCACTCGGATGATCGACGCCCACCGCTGACGATCCGTCGCCGTCGCATCCAGGCCACGCCCGCCAGCACCGCCACACCCGCTCCCACCGGCTTCCAGAGCCACGGGCCGAACACGACCGTCGCGTTGAAGAACAGGAACGCGAAGAACCCGTGGAGCACCATGGCTCGGCCCGCTCGCCGAGGCGTCTCGGCCGGTCGGCACCACCACCACGCCGCATCAGCCACCCAGACCAGGGTGAAGACGTAATTGATCCAGACGCCCTGTCCCCAGCTCAACCCGGTCACCCGCTCGGTCAACCGGGCGGTGTGCAACACCGCTTCGGCATGACTCCAGTGATGGATGAAATGGAAGGCACAGAACACGTGACCCAGGTGAGCCAACAGCCCGACGGTCCACAGACATCGCCGGGTCGTCGCCGGCGCCGCGGCGACAGCCAACAACAACCAGGCTGTCCAGCCGGCGACCGCCAACCGCGCCATCCAGCGAGTCAGCTCCGGTCCGATCCCCGGTACCAGCTCGATCGATTCCATGGGCTGTTTCCTGTCCGGCGTCCGCCTACACTACGGGAACATGCTGCCGGGTGAACTTTGCGGATTGATTATAAGCTAAAAACGGACCAGCCGATGACACGCGTTCACGACCTCACACGTCGCCTGCAGAAAGACAACGGCTCGAAGATCGTCCTGCTGGTCTCGGATGGCCTGGGCGGTCTGCCGCTTGAAGCCGGCGGGAAGACCGAGCTCGAATCGGCCAACACGCCAAACCTCGATGCCCTGGCCTCCGTCGGCGAAACCGGCGGCAGTATCCCGGTCCTTCCGGGAATCACACCGGGCAGCGGCCCCGGACACCTGGGCCTGTTCGGCTACGATCCGCTGGAATACGACATCGGCCGCGGGGTGCTCGAGGCGCTGGGAATCGACTTCGAACTCGGCTCCAACGATGTGGCCATCCGGGGAAATTTCTGCACGATCGACCCCGACGGAAACATCACCGACCGCCGTGCGGGACGGATCGCCAGTGAAATCGGTGAGCGGTTGTGTGAGATCCTCGACGCGATCGAGATCCCCGGCGTCGAGGTCTTCGTGCGACCGGTCAAGGAGTACCGGCTGGTGATCATCTTTCGGGGAGAGGGTCTCGGGGGCCGCGTTAACGACACCGATCCGCAGGCCACAGGCGTGCCACCGCTGGAACCGGTCGGAGCCGATGAGCCGTCGCAGAAGACGGCCGGGATCTGCAAGGAGTTCCTGGAGCAGGCCCGCGGCCTGCTGGCTGACGAATCACCAGCCAACCTGCTGACGATGCGGGGCATCGCAATGTTGCCCGAGATTCCCCGCTTCCAGGAGGTCTACGGCCTGAACCCTGCCGCGATCGCCGTGTACCCCATGTACCGCGGCCTGGCCCGGCTGGTCCAGATGGACGTGCTCGACGCCGGCACGACGCTCGAATCGCAGATGGACCGGCTTGAAGCCACGTGGAACGACTACGACTTCTTCTTCATCCACTTCAAGTACACCGACTCGACCGGTGAAGACGGAGACTTTGACGGGAAGGTGGCACGGATCGAGCAGCTCGACGCAGCAGTACCCCGGATCACCGCCCTGGGTCCCGATGTGATGATCGTCACCGGCGACCACAGCACGCCGGCGAAGATGAAGTCGCACAGCTGGCACCCGGTGCCGACGCTGATCACCAGTGACCGTGCCCGCACCGACGCCTCAACCGCGTTCGGCGAAGACCAGTGCCGGACCGGGAGCCTGGGCCAGTTCGAGGCCCAGCACCTGATTCTGCTGGCACTGGCTCACGCCGGCCGGCTGGAAAAGTACGGAGCCTGACGCCCGGTTCAGGCGAACCCGAACACCTTCGACGCGGTCCCGCCCAGCACCAGTGCCAGATCGTCTTTCGACAGATTCGCCAGGTACCCCGCCACACGCTCCCGGTAGGCCCGGTAACTCTTACCGGTCGCCTGGCCGTTGAACCCGCCCCCGTAGATCGATCGCCCCGGTCCGTAGGCATCGACCAGCCGTCGGATGATCGGGCCGATTGGCCTGGGGGTCTTGGTGCCGACGGCCGGCAGCGATGCAACCTTGATGATCGTGTTCTTGTACCGAGCCCAGCGGAGCACCTTGGCGTGCTCGGCGGGGGTGCCCTGCAACGGTCGACCCAAGTGGTCAATCACCACGGTCGTCCGGGGATACTCACGGATGTACTTCTCGAACCCCCCGGCGTATTTCGGCTCGAAGTGCAGTTGCACGGCCAAGCCCAGCTCGGCGGCCATCTTCCACACACGGCCCACGCCGGGCTTGCTGAAATCGGGGATGCGATCTTTGCGAAACGCGTGGATCCGTGCGGCGACGATCCGGCCGGGATTCCGCTTGACCAGCGCCGGCATCTTCTCGAGTGAACCCTCCCGGTCCCCGAAGAACAGGCAGGTCCCCTTCAGTTTCTTCCCACCGACCTTCAGGCAGTGGTCCAGGTAACGATGGTCGTCCTGGTACGGCTCGGGGTGGACGACGACCGCATGATCAATGTCGGCTCCGGCCATGCATTTCAACAGGTGCTCGGGCGAGGCCGATGCGGCGGGTCGGTAGGGAGCCCGTTGATGAAACGGAAACCGCTTGTCGTCGGGACCGGCGAAGCAGTGGAGGTGAGTGTCGATGACCGGGGACGGCCGTTCGGCGGCCGAAGCACCCTGCGACGACAGGGCCAGTGCGGCCGACGCCGAAGAGGTGACCAGGAACTCTCGTCGGTTGATCGCCTCACCGATTCTCACTTGTCCAGCTCCGCCAACCGCTTCGCGGCCTGCTTTCGCGCCTTGGCCAGAACGCTCTCGATCGTCACCGGCTTGCCCCCCTGACGCTTGCTCTCGTCGGCAGCCTCCATGAAGGCGTAGATCTCGATCGTCTCCCGCTCGGGGATCGACGACTTGCCGGTGCGGAAGAACCGCACGATGTCGACCACCAGCGGGGCGTAACCGTCATAGGATCCGACGGCCGCGTTGCCCTTGCTTCCCTCGGCCTTTCCGCTGTAGCCCTTGCCGGGCCGGGTGCCGGTGAAGATGCCGATCCGGCCACCCTTCCACGTCCCTTCGACCACCTCCAGCGCATCCGTGCTCTTCTTGCGGGTCACCGTCTGGCAGCCGGCCTTCATCACGGTGAACAGCGACTCGACACCGTGGATGCCGTACCAGAAGAGGTCCGGGTGCGTCTTCTCGAGCGAACACGGGCTGGTGGTTTCACACCGCTTCACCACGCCGATGCTCCCGGCCCGCACCGCCTGGCTGTTCTTGCCGTACCGCAGGGACGAGGAACTGAACACCGGGACCTTGTACTTCGCGGCGGCCTGGAAAATCGCAACCGCATCGGCCAGCGACCCGGCTATCGGCTTGTCGATGAAAACCGGTTTACCGGCCCGCAGCGCGGGCAGCACCTGTTCGAGATGCGGACGCCCATCGTTGGTCTCCAACAGGATCACGTCCACCCGCTTGAGCAACGCGGGAATCGAATCGACGATCTCGACACCCAGCTCCTTGACCTGCTTGATGTAACCGGGCACCCGCTTCGTGCTCGACTCGATGTCGGGGCTCCCCTTGGGGTAGGCGGCGACGACCCGGCAGTTGGCCAGTTCCGGCGGCGCCTTGGCGTCGTTGAGGATCCGGCTGAAGGCAATGACGTGCGAGGTGTCCAGCCCGATGATCCCCGCACGGAGAGTCCGCGGCTTCTTGGCGGCGGCCGCTGCAGCCGTAGCCACTGCGGCGGTCTTGGCACCGCCGCCCAGTGCGGCCAGGTCCCAGACGCAGACCGTCTTGTCGTAACTGGCCGAGAACAACTGTCGGCCGTCCGGCGAGATGGCGATGTCGGCCACGCGAGCGGCGTGGTCACCGATCGTCGCCAGTTCCTCGCCCCCCCGCGGCGTCCAGACCTTGATCTCGTTCTTGCCCTTGGCGCGTCCACCGCTGCCGGAGATCACCCAGCGACCGTCGGGGCTGAAGAGCGCCGAGGTGGTGGGGCGTCCGTGTCCGCCGAAGAACCCCAGTGGCTTGTCCTGGCCCGACGAATACACGTTGACCGTCTCGTCGTAACTGGTCGTGACCATCAGCTTGCCGTCAGGGGAAAACGCGGCGGCGGTGGCCGCCTTCTTGTGGTCGGTCAGTGTCGACAGTTGTTTGCCCGAAGCCGCGTCCCAGGTGATCACCTCGCCTCGCTTCGTCGAGCGGGTTTCGTCACCGGCAGCCGAAACAATCCGTCGGCCATCGGGGGAAAAGACCACGTCCTGGACCGGAAAGCTGTGGCCCTCGAGAACACGGATCGATGAGCCATCGGCACTGTTCCAGACGTGCACCGTCTCGTCATCGCTGGACGTGGCCAGCAGCTTGCCGTCGGGCGAGAAAGCGACACCTGTGACCTGGCCACGTTGTCCCTTCAATGACCGCGCCAGTTTCCCTGTGGCGGTCTCGACCACGAATGTCCGCTGGTAACCTCCGGCCGCCAACCACTTGCCATCGGGCGAGTAGGCCAGGTCACGGACGTAACCGTCCCTGACCTTGATCGCCGGCAAACCCTTTCGGGTACCGGTCTGCCAGCGACGGATCGTGCCATAGGACCCGGCGGCAAATTCCTTGCCGTCGGGAGAAACCGCAACACTGGTGACCCACTCCTTGAAGCCGGCCAGCCGGGCAACCAGCTTGACCTTCGAGGCCTTCTTGAGACCATCGACTTTCTGCCGGATCGCCTTCTTGGCCGCCTTGCGATCGGATTGCTGCACCTGTTGTTGGGCCATGGTCACCACGGCCAAGCCCAGCAGAACCACCAGGCTGCTCATGCGGATCGATCGAGACATTGGGTCACTCCAGGGGAATTCACGTCGATGCGAATTATCCCATGGTGCACGCGACATGTCGACCGGCGAGGCCACGGACTGGTTTCCGTCGAGGACTGGGATGATCCGATCGGTGCGTCCGAACCAGTCGAGCCAGTGACGCCCCAAGACAGGACATCCACACTTCGTCGGTGCATAATGGCCCCCCCGGTTTCTCCCCGAATTCGCGAACGGGGGACAACCTTGAAGTGGTCGAGATGGCTCACTGCAGCAATTCCCCTCATCCCGTGTACCTTCAAGATGGAGATCCAGAACCATCTCCAGACAAAAACTCGACCTGTTTCGATTTCTTGTTCCGTGATGCTGCCAGGTGGGTCGAATGCCACCGCCTGACCTCATCCCCTTCTCAGAAAACTCACGGCCGTTCACTCGAAGAGATCGCATCCCGTCCCCTCAAGAGCTTCCCTCGATGCCCCCGTCCGAACACTCGATGCTGGTCAACCAGCCGCTGCGTCAGCGGTACGAATCGTCGTGGACCTCTGGATCTCCACTGGCACTCTCGGAGTGCCTTCCGGAAGAGGGTTCCGGCCAGTACCTGCCAACGCTCGAGGAACTGGTCCACATCCAGCTGGAATTCGCCTGGAAGGCCTACGCCGCCGGGACCGGGACACGGCCGGCCTCGGTCGGATCGCTGCTCGATGAGTTCCCGGCACTGCGGAACCCCGAGACACTCCTCCAACTGCTCCGCCAGGAATTCCACTGCCGCACGCGGGCCGGCGATGCGCCGTCGGCCGAGGATTACCGCCGGGACTTCCCCGACCTCGAACTCGACCGGCTCACCGTCGCTCCCGGCGACACCATCGGCCCCACCGCCACTGACGACACCGCCACCATCCCACCCCCACCGGCCGATGCGGCCACGATTCCGCCCCCCGCCTCCGACCAGGCCACCATTCTCCCCCCGTCAACCGGCAGCAACCCGTCTGAGGACCAGACACTGCAGCCATCCGTCTCGTTCGGCGAGACTGCAACGTCGCCTGAGATCCAGCTGGAGGGCTACGAGATCCTCGGAGAGCTGGGACGGGGCGGCATGGGAGTCGTCTACCGGGCACTGGATGTCCGCCTCAAACGGGTCGTGGCGCTGAAGATGATCCTGGCCGGCGTGCACGCCGATCCCGGGGACCTGAAGCGATTCCAGCTCGAAGCCGAGGCGGTCGCGCAGCTGCAACACCCCAACATCGTGCAGATCCACGATGTCGGTGAGCACGAAGGCAAACCCTACTTCTCGCTCGAATTCGTCGAGGGTGGTGAACTGGCCTCCCAGATCGCTGGAGAGCCCCAGCCGCCCGACGAGGCGGCCCGGCTGGTCGAGACCCTCTCGCGGGCGATGCAGTTCGCCCACCAGCGGAACATCATCCACCGCGACCTGAAGCCGGCCAACGTGCTGTTGACCGCCGACGGACAGCCGAAGATCACCGACTTCGGGCTGGCCAAGCGGCTCGAGGACGACTCGGGACAGACGGCCAGCGGGTCGATCATGGGTACGCCCAGCTACATGGCCCCCGAGCAGGCCGGTGGTCACCAGGCGCAGATCAGGCCGCAGACGGATGTCTACGCGCTGGGCGCGTTGCTGTACTGCCTGCTGACCGGCCGGCCGCCGTTCCAGTCGGCCAACGTGATGGACACCGTCCTGCAGGTTCTCGAGCAGGAACCGGTTCCGCCCCGCCAGCTCGTCACCGGTCTCGACAAGAACCTCGAGACGATCACGCTCAAGTGCCTGCAGAAGGACCCGGCACGGCGGTACCAGGCGGCCGAGGAAGTGGCCGACGAGCTGAAACGGTACCTCAACGATGAACCGATCCTGGCCCGTCCGGTGGGGATCGCCGAGAGAACCTGGAGGTGGTGCCGACGCAAGCCCGCCATCGCCGGGCTGTGTGCGGCAATCACGCTGCTACTGGGCTTCGTCACCGTCAACGGATATCTCCAGGCCGAGATCCAGCGAGACCTGACCGGACAGGCGCTTACCCAGAAGGCCAAGGCGAACGAGAACTTCGACCTGGCACGGGGAGCTGTCGACCGCTTCATGACCGAGGTCAGTGAGAGCCAGCTGCTGACGGTTCCCCACATGGAACCGTTGCGGCGGAAGTTGCTGACCGGAGCCATGGAG
>DLVV01000143.1 GCA_003445035.1 Planctomycetaceae bacterium
GTGGCGATGCCGATGGTGCTGCTGATACTGGTCTGGTGGCGACGTGGACAGGTGACCCGGACCGATGTCGTAAGGACGCTGCCTTTCTGGGTGGTGTCGATCGTGATGAGCGGAGTCGAGATCTGGTTCCAGCAGGTACGGGCGATTGGTGACGAGACGATTCGTCAGGCGGACCTGGCCGAGCGGGTGATGGCCACCGGGCCGATCGCCTGGTTCTATCTCCAGAAGGCGCTGGTTCCACTCGACCTGGCGTTCGTGTACCCACTCTGGAGGTTCGACACCTCCGAAGTGTTGCAGTGGTTGCCGCTGGCTGCGGGCCTGGCAGTGCTGATTGTCCTGGTTTGGGCCACGCGGACCGGACTCCGCCGGGGGCCACTGGCCGCCGTGCTCTACGTCCTGCTGAGCCTGGGCCCGGTGCTCGGGCTGGTCGACATCTACTTCTTCCGCTACTCACTGGTTGCCGATCATTACCAGTACGTCGCCCTGCCCGGAGTGATCGTCCTGGTCATCGGTGGCTTGTCCGGCGCGGCGGGTGTCCGCAACATCGATCGTCTGCCTCTGAGGATCGCCGCGATCGGACTGGTCGCCATGCTGGCCGGGCTGACCTGGCAACAGGTCGGCATCTACCAGTCGCCGCAACGGTTGTGGCGAGACACGCTGGCCCGGAACCCCGGCTGCTGGCTGGCCCACAACCAGTTGGCCAACCTTGTCAGTTCCAGCCAGAAGGTCGACGACGCGAGGAATCACTACCTGTCGGCACTGGAGTTGATCGAACGGCAGTTCGGATCCGGTCACGTGGAGACCGCCCGCGTTCACAACAACCTCGGCATGTTGCTGGGGCAGGCCTCGCGACAGTCGGGCGAACCACGGTTGATGCACGAGGCGATCACACATCTGGAGACCGCTTGCCGGATCGACCCTGACCGTGGCAAGTACGTAGAGAGTCTCGCCGGCGTCCTCCAGGAACAGGGGCGGCTCGGCCGCGCCATCGACAGACTCAACGACTTCGTCGTTCGCCATCCCGAGGCTGGCCAGGTGTGGTTGCTGCTGGCCGGTTGCCTGGAACAGGCCGGCCGGATGGCCGAAGCCGACGCGGCCCGGGGCCGGGCCGGCGATCCGCGTCGACAACAGCCCTGACCTCCCGGTATCCTCGCGGCGATGCCCGACTCCGTCCTCCTGCCGCCGCCTCCCCATCGCGCCGACGGACTGCGTCCGGGTGGCTGGTGGACTCGCCGCGGGGACCGCATCCTCTGCGATCTCTGTCCACGCGAGTGCCTGCTCAAGGAAGGCGATCGTGGCTTCTGTTTCGTTCGCCAGAATGTCGACGGCGAAATGGTGCTCACCACCTACGGTCGCAGCACCGGCTTCTGCATCGATCCGATCGAGAAGAAGCCGCTGAACCACTTTCTGCCCGGCACCGCGGTACTCAGCTTCGGCACCGCCGGCTGCAACCTCGGCTGCAAGTTCTGCCAGAACTGGTCGATCTCCAAGTCACGTGAAATCCAGCGTCTCAGTGAGCAGGCCACGCCCGAGGCCATCGCCGAGGCGGCCGTGGCCACCGGCTGCCGCAGCGTCGCCTTCACCTACAACGACCCGGTGATCTGGGCCGAGTACGCCATCGATGCCGCCGAGGCCTGCCACCAACGTGGCCTGAAGACCGTGGCGGTCACCGCCGGCTACATCTCCGACGTCGCCCGGAAACCCGTTTTCGAATGCTTCGATGCCGCCAACGTCGACCTGAAGGCCTTCACCGAACTGTTCTACCAGCACCTGACCCTCTCTCACCTCCAACCCGTCCTCGACACGCTCACCTGGCTCCAGCACGAAACCGATATCTGGTTCGAGATCACCAACCTGTTGATCCCCGACGAGAACGACGGGCCGGACGAATTGCAGAAGATGTGCGACTGGATCCTTGAACACCTCGGTGACAGTGTCCCGGTCCACTTCACCGCCTTTCATCCCGACTTTCGGATGCAGGACAAGCCGCGGACGCCTCACGAGACGCTGATCGCCGCACGCGAAATCGCCCTGGCAACCGGGCTCAAGTACGCCTACGTCGGCAACGTGAACGACGCGGCCCGGCAAAGCACCTTCTGTCCCAATTGCCGCGAGTTGCTGATCGAACGGGACTGGCACGAACTGGGAACCTGGAATCTCGACGATGGCGACTGCCGCTTCTGCGGCACCGCCCTCGACGGCCTCTTCGAGGCCCGGCCCGGAGACTGGGGCCGCAAGCGGCAAACGGTCGACATGTCAAAATTTGCCCTGCCGATCATCTCGAACGACACCGGCAACGACGCCGAACACATCGATGCCGTCTTCACACAGGGGATCTCCTCGATGGCCCGGACACCCACGGAATCCGCCGACGAACGGACGCTTGACGATCACCAGCAACAGGCGATTGTCGAGGCGGCTGCGGCAGCGGTCCAGGCCGCAGTCCTCGATCACCCACTCGAATGGTCCGACCCCGACCTGGGCGGAACCGCTGCGAGGATCCTATCGGGTGCCTTCGTCAGCCTGAAGCGATCGGGCCAGTTGCGCAGCTGCATGGGACTGCAGGGCCAGCCGATTCGTCTCGACGAGGCCCTGCAGCGGGCGGCCCGCAACGCGGCGCGCGAGGATCCCCGCTTCCCCCCGATCTCACCCAACGAACTCGACCAGCTCGACATGGAAGTCTGGCTGTTGCACGGCCCCGAGGAGGTCACCGAACGTGGCGAGGACCGGATCGCGCGGGTGACGATCGGCCGGCACGGGCTGCAGGTCATTCGGGGTGACAAACGTGGATTGTTGCTGCCGGGAGTTGCCACGGATCACGACTGGAACGCCGAGACGTTTCTCGACCAGGTCTGCATCAAGGCCGGCCTGCCACCGACCGCCTGGCGGGACGACGCCACCCGGCTGTTCACCTTCGACGGTGACTGCCTGGTCGGCCGGGTCTCCACAACACCTGTCTCCGCCACCACGCACAGTTTCGACAATTCCCACGTCGCCACCTACGCCGACTTCTGCAACGCGAACATCAAGGCGTTGCTGACCGGCGGAGTCGCCAGCCCGTACCTGCCGGGGGTGCCCGACGGTGACGTGCAAGGGCTGTTGCTGCAGTCCAACTGGCTGGGGAACGCCAGGCCGGTGACCCAGGGGCGACTCACGCTCAACACCGGAATGCCACTGCAGGCAACCCTGTTCGAACTTGTCCAGGAGATCGCCAGTCGGCTGCAACGCCAGATCGGACCCAGGCAGCAGATCGGGCTGACGACCGACCTGCTGATCCTGGACGACGCCGCCATGCACGGAACCACCGATGCGATCCAGTTGGACGGAGCCGAACGTGGCGAGAGAGCCATCGTGGTGACCTCCGCCGACCGGTTTTCCCTGCACTGGGACCGGGACACCACACCCGACCAACTGGTCGGCAGGTGCCTGGCCGACATCGACCTGCCCGACGCCTCACGCGGCGTGGCCTACAGTCTTCGCGGAGTCGGCACCGCCGGCACTTTCTCCATGAGACGAGTGCCGCAAGCCGTCATCCGATCCGGTGGACGGCCGCCGGGAGTCGCCGGCCGGTTTTATCCCGAGGATCCCGACGAGTTGGCCCAACAGGTCGAGGCCTGTTTTGCCGATGCGGCATCGGCCGCAACGTCCTCGACCGGCCGGGCGTGGCCGGCAGCCATGGTGCCCCACGCGGGACTGAGTTTCTCGGGAACCGTCGCCGCCGGCACGCTGTCGCTGCTGGAGATTCCCGAGAGCGTGATCATCATCGGCCCCAAGCACACTCGACACGGGGTCCCCTGGGCCGTCGCACCTCACGATTCCTGGCAGTTGCCCGGCGGCGACATGGCGGGCGATCCCGAGTTGGCTCGACTGCTGGCCGAAGCGATTCCGGGCCTCGAATTGGATGCCGAAGCCCACAGCCAGGAACACGCCATCGAAGTCGAGCTGCCACTGATCCGACACCTGGCACCGCAGGCAAAAGTCGTCGGCGTCGCCATCGGAAACGGTGACCTGGATTCGTGCCGCGGCTTCGCCGAAAACCTTGCGGTGGTTCTCGACCAACTCGAGACACCACCGTTGCTGTTGATCTCCAGCGACATGAATCACTTCGCGACCGATTCCGAAAACCGGCGGCTCGACGAACTGGCACTTCAGGCAATGGAAACACTCGACCCGGCCCTGCTGCTGAAGACCGTTCGCGAAAACAACATCAGCATGTGCGGAGTGCTGCCCGCGGTGATCGTGATGGAAACGCTGATTCGTCGCGGCACACTGACGAAGCACCAGAGAACTGGTTACGCCACTTCGGCCGAGACGACCGGTGACTCCAGCCGGGTGGTTGGCTACGCCGGCATGCTGCTGGGTTGAGTTTCGGAACCGGCCACACGGATGCATCCCTGCGAACGGCGACGTAGAATGCCCGGCCAACCGAAACCGATCCTACAGCCGGGATTTCTCCGATGAACGACACGCGACTTCCATTCGCCGCCGATAACGGCGGCATCTCACGGCGGCGACTGCTCCAGGGCGTCGCCGGTAGCGCCCTGGCCCTGCCACTGGCCGGAGCCGCGTTGGCTGCCGTTGCCAAGCCGCGTCCGCGGGTCGCGGCGGTCTACACGATCTGCACGCACCGATCGCACGCCCACGTGATCCTCGAGAATTTTCTCGGCCCCTACCTGTTCAACGGCGTGCCCACCGATCCCGGTGTCGACATCGTCTCGATCTACGCCGATCAGCGACCCGGCAAAGCCGACATGACCGACGCGATCTCCAAGGCGTACAAGCTGCCGGTCTTCAAGACGATCAACGACGCGCTGTGCGTGGGCGGCAAGTCCCTGGCCGTCGACGCCGTGCTCTCCATCGGAGAACACGGCAGCTACCCCCGCACCGAACTGGGACAGGTCAAGTATCCACGAAAACGGTTCTTCGACGAGATGGTCGCCACCATGAAGCGATCCGGACGCTTCGTTCCAGTTTTCAACGACAAGCACCTCTCGTATCGCTGGGACTGGC
>DLVV01000088.1 GCA_003445035.1 Planctomycetaceae bacterium
GGCCGCCTGGACCCGGTAGATCCTGCCGTTGCTTCGGTCCCACTTCGCATCGGGATCGGGATGTGCCGTCCGGCGATCGTGGAAGTCGGCGACGTAGACGGCCCCAGCGGGTCCGTAGCACAGGTCGGTCGGACCAAACCACGTGTCGTTGGAATTCAACCAGAAACCATGAGGCTTGACGGACACGGTGCTGGCCGTGGACTGCACACTCCAGGAACTGCCGGTGTGACCCAGGAAGTTGCCGCAGAGAAACCGACCTCGGAATGCTGTCGGCAGGGTGTGACCGCGGTAGATCGTCCCACCGGTTGTCGGACCACCGGCCAGGCCACCCCGGAACACCGGCTGAAAATGACCGTACGTGTAAAGGTGATGCAGCGGGCCGTGCTTGGCAAAGCTCTTGGCAAAATAGCCCCCCTGCACCGCGTGCAGGAACAGGCCACCGTTAGAACTGTAGAACAGCCGACCGACCTCATCGAAGGTGAGCCCGTAGAGGTTGCCGCCGCCCTCGCAGAACAACTCGAACCGATCCGTCGGAGGGTGATACCTCCAGCACCCCTGCTGGAACTCGATCCCACGGATGCGGCAGGTCGTCGTGCTGCCGTTGACCCCGTACAACCAGCCTCCCGGTCCCCACGTCAGGTGGTTGGCCAGCGACTGGGCGTCCTCCATGCCGAACCCCTTGAGCAACACGCGAGGTGGACCGTCGGGGACATCGTCCCGATTGCGGTCGGCGTAGAAGAGCAGGTAAGGAACCTGCAGGACGTAGACACCTCCGTGCCCGAAGGCGAGCCCGGTGGCGAGGTTCAGCCCATCGACAAAGTCCCTGGCCCGGTCGGCCCGGCCGTCGCCGTCGGTGTCCTCGAAAATCGTGATCCGGTCGGCTCCACGCGGCCCCTTCGGCGGCGGCTCGGGAACGCGGTCGTAGACCGTGCGTGACCAGCGATCGACCTTCACCCGCTTCAGTCCCGCGGGGTTGGGGTACTGCAGGTACTGGATCGTCCACAGCCGACCGCGGTCGTCGCACTTGACCAAAATCGGCTGACGAACCATCGGCTCGCCGGCGAACAACCGAACCTCGAGACCGTTGGCCAGGGTCATCTTGCCGGCAGCCGATTCGAGCGGATGCCCCTGTGCCATCGCGGTCCCGGCAGCCAACTGGACCAGCACCGACGCGGCGAGTACCAGCAAGAACCGGCGAACGCGGATGCGTCCCCACTGGCCAGATCCGGTTTCGGTATGAACTCCGCTCATGACTTGGCATTCTGACTCGACCAGCAGTCGTTCTCAACTGGGTCGCAGACGGAATCAACTCGGGCAATAATCATACCGGTCCCGTTTACCGCACGGAGTCTCCATCGTGGCATCACCTCGCACCGGATCGCTGTCAATCGTCGCTGCGACCACCTGCCTGGTGGCCGTGACATTCGTTCTCGGCAGCGGCCGATCCCCGAATCCAACACCCCCAACCGTTCGCAACGACTCGACGAGTCCCCCCATGCCCGAAGACAGTCGCGCTTTGCCCACCGACGACCAGCCCGACAACCTGTCCTCGACCGAACCGGTCGGGGCCGAGAAACCGATTCGCGTGGCCGCCATCGCCACGACGTATTTCCCCGGCAGCCACGCCGACGTGATTGTCGGCAAGTTTCTCCGTGGCTTCCCCACCGATGACGGCCTGCTGGCCCCGCGGACCAGGGTCGTCTCGCTCTACCTCGACCAGGTTCACCAGAACGACATCGGACTGCAGGTGGCCCACAAGTTCGACGTCCCCGTCTTCGAGAGCATTCGCGGTGCGCTGACACTGGGCGGCAGCGACCTGGCCGTCGATGCCGTACTGCTGATCGGCGAGCACGGCGACTATTCGATCTCGCCGCTGGGCCAGGAGATGACACCCAGGCGTTATTTCTTCGACCAGATCTCGGCCACGATCATCGCCTCCGGTCGATCCGTCCCCATTTACAACGACAAGCACCTGTCCTACCGCTGGGCTGATGCGCAGTACATGTACGAGACCGCCCGGAAGCACAGGATTCCGTTCTGGGCCGCCTCGGCCATGCCAGTCGTCTGGCGCAAGCCCAACTTCGAGCACACCCTCGGGGAACCGATCGACCACGCCCTGGTCATCGGATTTCACATGGTCGAACGATACGGGTACCACGCCCTGGAGATCCTGCAGTCCCAGGTCGAACGCCGAAAAGGCGGTGAGACCGGCGTCCGCAGTGTGCAGTGCCTCTCCGACGACGAGGTCTGGAAAGCGGCCGAGTCGGGACGCTGGTCGATGGAGTTGGCCAACGCGGCGATCAAGCGGGTCGAGGGCGGCCCGGGCCGAGTCGATCCAAAAAAGGTCGACGATCCCCACGTGTTCCTGGTCGAGTACACCGACGGGCTGACGGCAACCGTACTGATGCTCGGTGACGGCTTCGTTAAGAAGTTCGCCTACGCCGAAACACGGGGCAAGACAACCGAGTCTCTCGAATACCACACCGACAGCGGGCCAACTCACGCCGCCTTCGGGTACCTCGGCCGAAACATCGAGAACTTCCTGATCACCGGCCAGGCACCCAATCCCGTCGAGCGAACCTACCTGGTCACCGGGATGATCGAATCCCTGATGATCTCGCGAGCCAACCGGGGAAAACGGATCGAAACGCCCCACCTGGAATCGATCCGCTACAAGCCCGCCGGTGACGCACTGCGACCGTCGGGGCCAAGGCCCTCGGGTGCCAGCATCGGCGAGTGGACCGAGGTCGAGCCGGGGAAGACGCCGCGAGCGACGTCGATCCCGGTCGGCCGCGACGGCACCACCCGCGGGCGGCAACCGAAGACGAAATCCCAGTAGCCTCCGTCGCCGGCTCTACTTGCTCCGGATCGCCCACAACGCGTCGAAGGTGCGGAGGTAGATCGTCCCGTTGGAGATCGCCGGCGAAGCGGCCAACGATTCGCCCAGGTCGTTCTGCGACAGGATCTTGAAGGTCCGTCCCGCCTCGACGACGGTCACCTTGCCGTCGCGGGCCGACAGGTAGATCTTGCCGTCAGCGACAACCGGCGACGCACGATGCCGGGTCCGGTGGGTCCTCTTCTGGTACTGCATCTTGCCGGTCTTGGCATCGAAGCAGGACAGGTTGCCGTTCTCCGAACAGAGATAAACCAGTCCCTTGTGGATCAGCGGCGACGGCACATCGGGCGTGCCCTCGTCGAGCGTCCACAACCGGTTCTTGGCGTTCTTGGTCAGGTCGCCGCTCAACTTGGCGTTGGGGCTGAGCGCGATGACCGGACCTCGCTTGGCCGAGGGAGCAATGATCAGGCCGGGAGCCACCGCCGGAGAGGCCACGAACCGCAGCGTGCGGTGGTAGGACCGGCTCGCCGGTGCAGCCGGCTTGGGAATTTCCTTCTGGCCGATCAGCTTTCGCAACGCCGCGATCGAATAGGTCTTGGTCGCGTCGAACTTGAATTGCTTGGCCATGCGGTCGAACACCCGCTGGTGAAGCTTCGAGGTGATCTCGGCCCGGGCGACCTTCTTGTCCTTGTTGACATCGAACTTGGCCACATCGAACCGCTGCAGGAAGCTGCCCTTGGGTCGCGCGGCCACCGGTGCTCCGGGAATGCCGTTCAAACCGCCCATTCGCCACAGCTCGGCACCCGTGTCGAGCCGGTGGGCCACCAGGTAGTCGCCCCCATGGGTCAGCAGGAATCGCTGCTTGCCGTCGTCGTACAGCACCGGGCTGGTGTAGGAGTGCTTGCACTCCATCTGGGCACCGGTCTTCCGGTCCTTCTTCCAGACCTCCTTGCCCGTCTTCTTGTCCAGCGCCACCACGTAGGCCGGTTCGGCGGCCCCGCGCATCGGACCGTGGATGACCTGGATGTAGAGCCGCCCGTCGACCAGCAGCGGAGTGGAACTCATCCCGAACTGGATATCAAAACGGCCATACGTTTTCTGGATGTTCGTCTTCCAGACCGGCTTACCGTACCGGTCGAAGCAGGCCAGGTCACCACTGCCCATCAGGACCCAGACATGCCGTCCGTCGGTGACGGGCGAGGGTGACGAGAGGTTTCCTTCGGCGTCCCCGAAACCGACCTGGCGGTTTCCGGTCCCGACCGTACGTCGCCACAACTGCTTGCCGTCGATACTGATGCAGACCAGGACCAGGTCGTCACCGTCGGCGGTGCTGACAAAGATCCTGTCGTCCCAGACGATCGGTGTGGCTCCGCTGGCTCCGGGCAGGGCCACCCGCCAGGCCACGTTCTGCTTCGTGTCCCACGAAACCGCGATGCCTTTTTCGGTCGACGTCCCGTTCCCTCGCGGGCCACGCCACGACGCCCAGTTCTCGGCCGAAACCGAGGCCGGCATCACCACAACACCACACAGCAACAGCAGCAACTTGTTCGACATTGTCATCGACCCCTGAGCAAGACCATTGTGATCCGGCCCCCACCGGCTGCCATCTGTCCTCTATCCTGACCAACCCGGCTCGCCCATCCAAGCTCGAACCTCTTCGGTCGGCAGAAACTTACGCCCAGAACACGTCGTTGCTGAGGATGTCGGTGTTCCCCTTGCCCCGGGTTCCGGCGGTGAAGATCACGCCCGGCCGACCGTTGACCTGGTGGTGGCCGGTCGCTCGCTCGAGGTTGGCCAGCCATTTCTTGGCCTGCTTCACTCCCGCCGCAGGACGCTCGACCTCGATCGTCCGGCCCAGGTCCTTCGACGAGATCAGCGCGACGTCGTTTTTGCCTTCGGTCGCCATCGCGGCCAGCACGTACATCGTGCCCTGCCTGTTGATCGAAACCTCCGCAGCCGGGCCGATCCTCCACTCGGGCCATTTCTCGGAAAGGGCCGAGGCCAACCCGTGCCGATGCCAGCCCGACTTGCCGTCGGGTGTCGCCAGGATCATCTCGGCCCCCGGATTGTTCGAAGACGAGTAGAGTACGACCGGCCGACCGTCACCGGTAACTGAGATCGTGCCGCACTTGTGACTCGACTTTCCTTCGACACGACCACCCGAAGCGATCACGTCGATCGTCTCGGCGGAAACCGGCTGTGCAAGCGGCCGACCGTTTCGGCCTCGCCACGTCTTGCCGAAATCGTCGCTGTACATGTAGCCGACCACCTCAACCGAGCCACCGTTCTCGTAGATTCGCACCGACAGGTGCAGCCGCTTGTGATCGGGTCCCCACGCCAGGGCCTCCTGGAAATGGCTGTACCCGACGGCACGGGACCGCAGGATCGTGCCAACCATCTCCCAGTCCTTGCCGACCGGCTTCTTCCACATCTCCACCGTCCAGGGCATCTTGCCGTGGCTGCGACGGGCCGTCATGTACAGCGTGTCGTCGGCACCACAGACCAGCGTGGGGTAGGTCAGCTTTCGACCGAACTCCACCTCGTCACTCCACGCCGACGCATCGTTGGGTTTCAGCGACGCACGATACCGGAACGGATGATGATGCGGAAAATAGACCACGTGCAGGTGGCCACGACTGTCGACGGTCAGGGATGGCCCACCGTGATTGTCGTGAGCCGGGCCGACGGTCCATGTCTTCGACCACTGGCCGCTCTTACGGTCGAGTGTCCGGATGCGCACCCGGAATCCGCCCTTGACCGAATCGAGCCATGTGACATGAGACTTCTGACCGACGGTGACAATCTTGTTCGCCTCGGCATAGGCCGTCGCTCGACCACTGCCATTTCGCGACAGGAGAGTCGTCGCGTGGACCTTCTTCGGTGCCGCCGACAACGCGGCATCGGCCAGCGACAGCGTTCCACCGGCCAGGACGGCCAGGGCATCTCGTCGGTTCATCATCATCGCTGATCTCCTCAACGTCTCTCGCTGGAAACAACCCGGCGAACTCATTCGACACCAAACCCGTAAACAAAACACCGTTTCAGCAGAAACCGGACGCGCGATGCGGTCTTCGGTGCCTGCTTGCCACCCTGCCAACGCAATGCCACCCGGTGGTGATCACCCTGCACGGGCTGGCAGTCCTTGGCCGAGAACCCTTTCACGACGCGGCCTCCGCCGTCGAGCAACTCGGCCCTCAGGCTACCACCCTTCCGGGTCACGACATTGACCAGCAGTTGGCGGTCGGCCAGCTCACGGACCACGGTGGTCGCGGTGCCGACGTAGGGGCCTCCGATCGCCGGAGCCAGTGCCCACAATCGGCCGGAACTCCATGTCGCCCGGCACAGCGCCCCGAAATTCGGCAACGAGCTGGACTGGCGGCTGAGCCGTTCGCCGCGAGCCTTGAGCCGTCGAGGTCCGGACTTGTCGGTGTTGAACAGGTCCCCGTGCAGGCTCTCGTTGCCGCTGTAATAGACATGCAACCGGTCGCCATCGGGAACCGGCTGACGCATCGGCCAGATCATGCCGCCGCCGTACTCGCCCAGGGGCGGATTCGGCAGCGCCGCACGGCGGTCGGGTCGCCACCAGTTGATCCCGTCGCGCGACGCAGCCCACTGCAGATCGATCCGCTGCGTGTGATTGTGATAGACCGTCAGGGTGGCCACGTATCCACCAGGCACCTTCAACGGGCACAGTTCCATGAACTGCGTGTCTCCCGGATCCCGCCAGTCGGGAGTCATCACCAGCCGGGTGGGATCGCTCCAGCGAAGACCGTCGGGACTGGTCCGTCGACCGATCAGGCGGACACCGCCGTCGGCGATGTCAAAGGGAGTCACCCCGCCGGGAAACGCCGGAAGCTCGGTCTTGTGGAACGACACGTAGGAGCCGTCCTCCTGGCGATAAATGAAACAGCTGTCCGACGTATTGAGATCAATCGGCCCCACGGTGGGTTCCCAGCTGATGCCGTCGCGGGAACGGAAGCGATACAGGCCGTAGGGGTGCTTTTTAGCTCCCTCCGGAAGCGGCAGCCCCTTGACCCGTCCACTGGCCCCCGGGTAGCCCGGGTACCGGAATACGAACATCTCGTAGGGGAACTTCCGCCTGGGATCGATGTTGACCGAGGCGTACGAGCACCAGAGTTCCATGATCAGGTTCGTCTTCGCGTGGCCTTCCCACGGAATCAGCCCGAGCCGCGGCCGACGCCATCGCACCCCGTCGTCGCTCTCGAGATAGGTCAACCAGCGATCGTGACGCCAGGTTCCCGGCCCGAAACGCCGCGACAGCGGCGTAGAGATCTGCCAGGCCTTGAAGCGGCCGTCGATCGGGTCCTTCAGGACGGTTCCGTGGCTGAAGACACCACCGGCATCCCAGGGCATTTCCGGCTCGAGCAGCGGGTTGGCCTTGTCCGGGCGACCCTGCTCGATCCGCCAGGCCACCAGTTCCATGTCGCTGAAGTCGCTGGCCATCAGGAACGGCAACGGCTCGGCCGCCTCGGACGGACCGGCCTCCGTCACCAGGACACAGAGTGCCGGGAGGATCAACGAGAGCAAAAAACATCGACGGACACGTGTCATCTCTGTGTTCTCCGGGCAGACACCGTTAGGGACTCACCACTTTCACACTTCCGACCATCCGGGACAGGTGCGGCACATCCAATTTCTCAAACAATCCCGGCACCGCGGCCGGCCCGACGTCCTGGGGCTTCTTCAGCAGGTCCTTCCAGGATGCGACACCCAAACGGATCTCTCCACCGGAGAACAACTCGGGTTTCATCGCCGCAGCCAGCAGGGCGGCCTCCCAGTGATCGCGATCGGCATAGATCTTCACCGGAACCCTCGTCCCCTTCTGCTTCCGCTGGCCCGACCGAACCCATTCGGCCGTACGGGCGATATCCCACGCCTGCTGCCCGGCCAGCGGCCGACCAACGAACCAGCCCCAGTTGTTCAGCACGCCGGCGGCCGGCTTGGTCTCGCCAGTTCCTCGGGGCGAAACAGCCACCACCTTGTGACACTCCTTCAGCGCCCGGCTGATCAACTTTGCAGATCGCCCCACCACCAGCCCGACGGGCGTCCCGGCCCGCGAGACGCCCCCGGCGAATGTCCGAACCACCACAGCCGGCAGGACAATCCCCGATTCGGTCGACAACCGGCCGCGGGTGACAGTCCAGCCGCGTCCTTTCTCGTTCCCGACCGTCTCCAGAACCGGACGCGTTCGCTCGTCTGGCCAACCCAGTCGCGAGGCCAGCCAGTCGCGGGCGGGCCTGGGTGACCTGGCGACCTCGTCGACGGTCATCCGTGGCAACGGACGGATCCAGCGGTTGTAGATGTCCAGGTGAGTCAGGTTGTCAGGGACAATTTTCTTGAGTCCGACCTCCAGCCGTTCGCCCGGCTCGACCTTCACCTCCAGGTCCGAATCTCCCATCGATCGGGGCGGCTGCAGCCAGCGATCGACCCAGCGGTACAGTTGCTGCCGCTTGTCGGCCTGGTAGCCATGAGCAGTCGGAGACTCGTAGTGGGCAATCGCGGACTTTGCTCCGGCCAGGCCGTAGACGTGACGGGCCCAGCGGTAGGACAGTTCGGCCTCCTCCCACGGGAACTCGTGGTCGTCGGTTCTTCGCTTGCTGCTGATCACCAGCAGCGGCCGGGGTGCATGCAGTGCCAGCAGGGTGCCGATACCGACGTGTCGCCGGACCCCGAACGGCCGCTGGTGCCAGTCGTAGTTGCGGTTCTTGCGGATCCAGTAATCAAACGTGGTGACACTGCTGACCGGGATCACCAGCTTGATCCGCGAATCGATCGCGCCCACCCAGTAGGTGCTGTTTCCCCCGCCCGACTCGCCGGTGAAACCGATTCGCTTCGGATCGACTTCGTGCCGACCAATCAGCACGTCGACGGCGCGGATGGCATCCAGCACCTCCAGCCCGCTCGGATTGCGGCGGGTGAAGGAGAAACGGCGGATGAAATGATCGTTGCCACCGCCGTAGGGCATGTTCTTCTTCGCGTTCGGTCCGGTGTTTCGCTCGCCGGTGTTCAGGTAGTCGTAGGTCAGAACAACACAGCCACGCAGGACCAGGTTCACGTTCCGCCGCTGCAGAAAATCGCTGGTCTTGCCCGACCCGTAGGCGTGACCGGCAATCGAGACGATCCCGGGCACCTTGCCGGTGGCACG
>DLVV01000068.1 GCA_003445035.1 Planctomycetaceae bacterium
ATCGCGACGATCGACTCCTCCGAACCCTCGGGAACCAGTCCGTAGGACGCTCCGACAAGGTGAATCGACAGGTCGCTCGCATCCAGGTAACTCTTCACCTGGGGTTCGAGTTCGTGCCCGACGGTGGCAAGAACACGGTTGGGAACGACGTTGTGGCCACGTCCCACGAGTTCGCGACGGATCTTGTCGACTTCCGGCTGGAGATCCGACGTGCTGTTGGCCAGGAAGATCGTCTGTCCACTCTCGGATTCGATGGTCGAAGTCTGAAGCTTTCCACTGCGTTGTTGCAGAGGTTTGACGACGCTCCAGAGCTGCTGGGCCATGTCGTAAACCCGTTGAAAGTACTTCTGGTGCGCCTCGGGCCCGAATCGTTCGTCAAACTCCACAACCGCGCTTTGACTGGGATCCTGTTCAAAGAACTCACAGGCCATCAGGCTGCCGATGCTGGACCGCAGATCGACGGGCATCTCGTCAACGGCAACAGGCGTCTTCACGACTTTCAGGATTCGACTGAGTGAATCGACCGACAATCCCCCGGTGGCCTCGGCCGCCCGAGAAAAGTCTTCCAGGATGCGCTGGCAATTCTCGGCTCTGACGAACGCGGGAGACATGATACAGATCAGTGCGTCGACCGATTCGAGAGCCGAAACCAGTTGCTCCCGGTTGTCGTCGTCGACAGGAAACGCACTGATGTTGGCGATCGTCAGGGGCGCTCCGGCCAGTTGCTGAAAGCGAATCTGGACGTGGCCAATCAGTTGCGTGACCCATCCGTCCTGTCCGGGTGTCATCGGATGATCATCGAGCGTGGCCGAAACCACAGCCACGCTGCTTTGACGGATCGTGTCCACGATCTGCATGATCCCGGTCTGGTCGTTGGTGCCCAGGACCGTGTTGTTCATGGCAGCGGGGTCGACCTGGAAGGAGGACTCGGAGGGGCCGGCCGCCCCACGCTGAAAGTCCTTGAGTGCCCGGACCAACTCGGCGGGATCGGGGAATCGATCTTCGGGGTTCTTCTCCAGGCACCGCAGCACCGTGCGGTCCAGTGCCTGCGTCACGTCCGGGTTGTGTTGGGAAACCGAGCCGGGATCGGTATTCAGGATTTTATTGAATACGTCTCCAAGACTATTGCCGGCAAATGGGTTGTGCCCGGCCAGCATCTCGTAGAGCACCACACCCAGGCTGAAGATGTCACTGCGGTGGTCGGCGTCGGCACTCTGTCCGAGCACCTGTTCGGGACACATGTAATTTGGCGTGCCCAGCACCTGGCCGGCCAGCGTCTGTTGTGCGAGCGTCGCTTCAGTGGATTCGGATTCTGTTGCGGTCAGCCGCTTGGCCAGTCCGAAGTCGAGAATCTTGCCATGCCCACGTTCGTTGACGTGGATGTTGGCGGGCTTGAGATCGCGATGGACGATGCCACGTTCGTGGGCAGCAGTCAGGGCGTCGGCCAACTGGACACCCAGTTCCACCGCAGCATCAACCTCAAGCCGCTTCGATGCCAGGAGTTCGTCCAGCGGTGAGCCCGAGAGGACTTCCATCGCAATGAACAGGCGGTTGTCGTCGGTTTCACCGACCTCGTGAATCACGCAGACATTCGGGTGATTGAGCGCCGAAGCGGCCTTGGCTTCGGTCAGGAATCTGTCCCGATGCTCGGCGACCTGCGACAACTCGTCCGCCAGCAGCTTGACGGCCACTTCACGTTCCAGGCGACTGTCTTCGCAGAGGAAGACCTCGCCCATGGCGCCAGCACCGAGCTTGCGGATCACCTTGTAGTGTTGAATGAACTCTTCAGACATCCGAGCGTTCGCTTGGCCGAAAACATGCGATCAGACGCGAGTCTACGGGTCGATTTCTACTCTGACAAGGGCGTGCTCGTTAGTGTCAATCCTGACAGATCAAGCGGGGTGATCCGCGAGTCTTCCCGTGCCGTTTTGTGGGAATCGGGGCGGGGTTTCAGCCGGGTGCGAGGTGGCATGATGAAATCCTGTCATTCCGGCTCGTCGGCGGGGCAGTTGTGTGGTGTGTGTGTGGCTTGCGAGAATGCACGGGGGCAACATTCCACGAGACGAAATTATGATACGGCGGTATTCCAGGTGGGTGGCTCTCTCGCTGTTGTTGGCTGTTGTGCAGACTTCTTCCGGCGAATGTTCGAAGGATGGTGGGCCTCGCCTCCTGATCGTCAGTCATGACCAGCAGGCGGTGTTCATTCCGGCATTTGTCATTGCCGAAGAACAGAAGCTCACCGGCCAGCAGCTCGAGCGATTGATCCGGGAGACCGTTGATGTCCACGCCGAAGCCGGGGTCGACATCGTCTCGCTGTGCTTTTTCGCCCGGTACTCCACGGGAATGCCTCGTTGCCGGACCGCCCAGACATGGAAGCCCACGCCCGACCTGTTTCCACGTCCTGCCAATGACTTTCTCTACAACGCCCTGCAGAAACTCGGTGATCGGGATCGCATGCAGGTCGTCGTTGATCAATGTCACAGGCGGAGAATCAAGTGCATCGCCAATCTCAGGATGAACGATCGTCATCGCGTGACCGCCTACGTCAAGGAACTTTACCGACGACATCCCGAGTGGAGATTGAAGTCTCCCGCCGGTGCATTCTCAGAGCGCAAGGGGGCCCTGGACTTCAAGTACAAGGGAGTGCGTGACCAGTTGCTGGCGTTCACCGCGGAGTTGTTGGAGCGATACGATGTGGACGGGATCGAACTGGACTACATGCGGATGTGTCACATGTTCGAGCCAACCGAGGCAAAGCAGCACGCGCATTTGCTGACGGAGATGATGCGTTTGATGAGAGCACGATTGTCGGTGGCGGCCAGGCGACGAAATCGTGAGAGTCTCGTGCTTGGCGTGAGGATTCCATCATCGCTCGAAGAGTGCGACGCGCTGGGATACGAGGTGAAGACGTGGATCCGCGACGGCCTGGTGGACTATGTCACTCCCGCTGATTTCTGGAGCACCGATTTTGTTGCCAGGACCGAGGACTTCGCGGCACTGACAAGCCAGACCTCCTGCAAGGTCTATCCCAGTCTCTCGCCAACATCTTCCTTTCCGGGTGAGAGCGGATATCTGACCGCCGCCCAGTACAGGGCGGCGGCCAACAATTTCTACGCTTTCGGCGCGGATGGATTGTCCGCCTACAACTTCTTCTGGACCTGGGCGTATCGGCACGGAAACGTGGTGGCCGGCCTGGGGACCGTGTGGCCGACACGCAGTTTCGGCTTGTTGACAGAGCTCAAGAACCCGGCCGCCTGTCGAACGGGATCCCGGCAGTACCTGGCCTATCCACTTTGGCAGGGCCAGTCTCCTACGGGAGTTGTACGCCGAGACAAGATTGTCCTCTCCAGCAACCGGGCAAAGAGCATTTCGACCACGCGGCTGCGGGTGGCCGAACAGCCGTCATCACGTCGAACTAAAGTCTCTCTCCAGATGGTCGTCACCGGCCTGGAGCCCGGAGATCTTCTCGGGTTGTCATTCAACAATCACGTGATTCCGGAGTCTCGACTGAAGAAGACGGAACTGAAGGGGCCTGGTCTCCAGCGAGTCACGTTGGTCGTTGATCCCGGGTGGCTGCGATTCGGTGACAACACGATCGCAGCCACCGTAAAGACGGCGAGGAAGACGTTTCGTGTCGAGATTGACAGGTTCATCCTGTCGGTGGTTCCCCGACCGTGAAGGAGCGGATC
>DLVV01000456.1 GCA_003445035.1 Planctomycetaceae bacterium
CCGGGGTATCTAATCCCGTTCGCTACCCTAGCTTTCGTACCTCAGCGTCAGTAAAGACCCAGTGTGTCGCTTTCGCCACCGGCGTTCCTTCCGATCTCAACACATTTCACCGCTCCACCGGAAGTTCCACACACCCCTATCTCACTCAAGCCAGACAGTATCAAACGCAGTTCCACGGTTGAGCCGTGGGATTTCACATCTGACTAATCTGGCCGCCTACGTACCCTTTAAGCCCAGTGATTCCGAATAACGTTCGCCCAGTACGTGTTACCGCGGCTGCTGGCACGTACTTAGCCCGGGCTTCCTTTGAGGCTTTGTCAACCATGAAGCCTAACTCCATGGATTTCATCCCCTCTGACAGTGGTTTACAACCCAAGGGCCTTCATCCCACACGCGGCGTCGCTCCGTCAGGCTTTCGCCCATTGCGGAATATTCTCGACTGCAGCCACCCGTAGGTGTCTGGGCAGTGTCTCAGTCCCAGTCGTGGGGGCCATGCTCTCACACCCCCTAGGCATCGTAGCCTTGGTGAGCCATTACCTCACCAACTAGCTAATACCACGTAGGCCGCTCCAAGAGCAGAATTTGCGCCTTTCCTCCCGGGACGATCATGTCCTGGGAGGGCATCCGGTATTACCTACAGTTTCCCGTAGCTGTCCCAGACTCAAGGGTACGTAACCTACGCCTTACTACGCCGTCTGCCGCTGTCCGTCAGTCACTTCACCCCGAAGGGATCAATGAAAGACTTCTCGCGCGACTTGCATGCCTAATCCACGCCGCTAACGTTCATTCTGAGCCAGGATCAAACCCTTCATATGACTGCTTTCCCGTTTCCACTCCATCCGCCTCTTGTTTCTCAACCACCTGGTCAAAGACCGGGCAGAGGAGAGCCGCTAGAGGGTTCTGGTGAGGAACGGGGGATTAGCAGAGAAAAGCCTGATGCTGGAAGCACGAGTGGTCAAACTCGTGCAATCAGCCGCATCCCGAAGGATCCAGCGACTGAAATCGCTGAACGAGGGCCACCAACCAATTTGTCAAAGAACAATCCGGTGAGCCCGTCGAAACAGGTCTCCGGAGACGGCACCGTTAAGCGCCGCGTCGGGCCATCGTAGCAGGCTGCCCAAGGCTGTCAACCGTCCCCGATCGGGTTTTTTTCGGGCTGCTCCGACGGCCCGGCCGATTCCTCCCGCGTGTTGGGTCGGCTATCATGACCGCCCTGTTCTGGCCCATTTTCGTTCACAACCTTCATTCGAATTGCCATCAAGTTATGAGCACTCTTCCTTCCCCCGGCACCCCCCAGGCCGATCTCGACACCCCCTCGTTGTGCATTGATCTCGATGTGATGGAGGCCAACATCTCGCGGATGGCCTCGTTCATGACCGAACGCGGCAAGCAGTGGCGGCCGCACGAGAAGTGTCACAAGACGCCGGAGATCGCTCACCGGCAGCGTGCGGCCGGTGCCATCGGGGTCACCTGTGCCAAGGTGTCCGAGGCCGAGGTGATGGCCGCCGCCGGCATCACCGACATCCTGGTGGCCAACATGATCGTCGGAGCTCCGAAGGTGCAACGCGTCGCCCGGCTCTGTGAAACCGCCGACCCGATCATCGCGCTGGACCACTTCGCCCAGGCCCAGCCGCTGGCGGCCGCCTGTCACGAGGCCGGTGTCAGCTGTCGGGTGATCCTGGAAATCAACGTCGGACTCGACCGGGTGGGTGTCCTGCCCGGCCGCGACGCCATCGAACTGGCCCGCGCCGCGGCCGAGCTCGACGGTCTCCGACTGGTCGGCATCATGGGTTACGAAGGCCACCTGTTGAAGGTCGAGGATCCCGATGACAAACGGACCCAGATCAACGCCGCGATGAGACTGCTCGAAGAGACCCGTGACACGATGCGGGACGAGGGGCTGTGCTGCGACATCGTCAGCGCCGGCGGCACCGGGAGCTACCAGTTCACCAGCGACTGTCCGTCTGTCACCGAATTGCAGGCCGGCGGCGGGATCTTCGCCGACCCGATGTACCAGTTGCAGATGGGCGTCACCGGCCTCGAGTACGGCCTGACGGTGCTGGCGACCGTTGTCAGCCGTCCCGAGAAGAACCGGGCCGTGCTCGACAGCGGCCGCAAGACGCTCAACCCCGATGCCCATCTCCCGCTGGTCAAGGAATATCCGGGGACCGAGGTGGTCCGGATGAGTGCCGAGCACTGCGAGTTGAGCCTGGTCGACGACGCGGTTGACCTGACAATCGGGGACAAGGTCGAATTGATCGTCGGCTACGCCGATTTCACCACCGTGCTCCACGACCATTTCTTCGCCTGCCGGGGTGGTGTGCTGGAGGAGGTCTGGGAGATCGCCGGGCGGGGCAAGCTGCACTAAAACCGGGCGAGTGGTGCGGGATGAAACGCGGCTGAGCAGTCGGAGGTGAGGGGTGTCAGAGATGGGCGACGGGTTGCTTGAACGGCTGGCCAGCGACGATGCGGATGTGCGGAACGAGGCGATTGCCGAGGCGACCGAGGCCCGGGGCCAGGAGGTGGTCGAGGCCCTGGCCGGACTGATGACCAGCCCCGACGTGGGCACCCCGGCCAGAACCGCTTCGGCCCAGGCCCTGGCGAGGATGCCCGACGAAGCGGGGGTCGCCCGCCTGAGAGTTCTGCTGAAGCAGGACGATCCCGAGTTCCGCGTCCTGGCGGCTTCGGGGCTCGAATTCCATCCCGATCCGGCAACAGTCGCCGCGCTGCTCGATGCCCTGATCGACCCGGTCAACAAGGTCCGCAACGTGGCCGAACGCAGCCTGCTGGCGATGACATGCGTTTTCACCGACGAGTCGCATCGCCGGATAGCCGAGTTGCTCGATCACCCCGTTCCGCTGACCCGCTCGCCCGCAGCGCGACTGGTCGGAGCCGCCGAGATCGGCGGGCTCTCCGGGCGGTTGGCCCAGATGGCTCTGGAGGATGACGAGTGGCTGCCACGGGTCTGGTCCTCGCGCGCCCTGGGAGAACTCGGGGGAAGCGACAACCTGGAGGTGCTCGAGCAGGTGGCGACATCCGATGAGAAGAACCGGGTCCGCGCCGCGGCGGTGGAGGCCATCGGCGAGCTTCGCGCCGAACGGTCCGAGGAGATCCTGAGGGCGGTGATCGAGTCGGACCAGGACGAGGGTGTGAAACGCGCGGCCGAGGAGGCTATCGAGGACCTGCAGCGGGGCGGGTTCGACGACGAGTGAACCGCTGGGGCCACTGCGGCCAGGTCAATTGAATCCGAGCCGTTCGGCCAGCTCCCGCATGCGGCCGACCACCCCGGTCAGCCGCCGGTTAACGGCCGCCGCGGACTGCACCCCGACCCGCCCCCCGGCCAGACGTTCCATCCACACGGCCCCGGAAAGCAGCACCGTGCTCTGGTCGAGCACGGTCACCAATCCGGCTTCGGCCAGGTCGAGTCCGGCGTGTCGATCGTAGGCCGCCAGCCCCCGATCCCAGTCCGTGGTGTCGTCTCCCACCAGGCTGCCCAGCAGCCGGGACAGGTCGATCGCCACGTTGTCGCTGCGGCAGCTGCCCGGGTCGATCAGTCCTGTCACCTGGTCGCCGGTCCACAGCAGGTGGTCGTGCCAGATGTCTCTCAGGCACGGCTGGCAGCGGTACCCGGTCGACTGGACCGTCTGCAGTTGCCCGGCAACGGCGGCGGCTCCACGTCCGAACAGCCTGTCGACGTCGACGAGCAATCCGGTCCAGTCGGCCCACCCGGAAACCGCTTCGCGGGCCCGGTGAACCAGCCGGTCCCAGCGTCGCTGGTAGTCGGCGAGTTGTTCGAGGCGTTCTCCGACGGCCGGAGAACGCCTCGATTCGGACGACGCGAACCACGTTTCCGCTCCCCGGTCGGCGACGAACCCTCGCGCGGCCCGGTGAAACCGGGCCAGTGTTGCCATCGCTTCCTCCAGTCTCGTCGGTGACGGGTCGTCGCGAAAATCGGCGGTTCCAGGCATCCAGGGCTCCAGTTGCCACAGGCGTCCCTGCCATTCGGCCAGCCTTCCGCCGTCGCCGGTGGTGACAGGAACCGCGACCGGTGCGGTCGGGGCGACGTGTTCCAGCAGGCGGTGCAGGGCCTCGAGTCGCTGCCGCGGCAAGCCGTCGAGTGGCCAGCCGCGGACGGCCAACGGCCCCCGAGCGGTCGTGATTCGCATCACGGTGGCGCCACTGAAGCCGGGTTCGGCCGGTGGAACGGCCGGCTGCAGGGGGCGGCAGGACGGGTCCCAGAAATCGAACAGCCCGGAGTCTTCCATCGCTGAGCGGGTCTCCGGGGGGATAGATCCAGCTTGAGAACCGGGTACGCACAACCGGCTCGGGCAGCCTGTTGACACTGCTCGAACAGCACCGGTAAAACAGGATAGCTGGCCGGTCGTGTTGATGGGAACGGTTGTGAGGCCCTGGACGTCGGCCGGTCCCTGTTGGAACGGGTTTCCCCACAGAAGAGACACCGCACGCGAGGGTGTTGAGATGAGATCACTGAAATTGACTCGACGCGCGATTCGACTGGGAGTCTGCCTGGTCCTGGGACTGTCGGTTTCCGCTTCGACAGCCGATGCCGGGGTCATTCCCTGGTTGATCGATTCCCTGTTTGGCCCTCAAGGCGGTCGTTGCCAGCCCACCTACGGATCCTACGGTGCCAACGCCGCGTACGGTGGGTACGCAGTCAACGGTTGTCCACCGGCCTCGTACGGTTACATGGCTCCTCAGCGGATCTACACGCAACCGGTGGCCGCCGCACCGTATTACGGGAACGCTTACGGATCTTCCTACGGATACGGTTCTCCCTGCATGCCCCGTTTGCCCAACCTGATCCCGGCGTTGTTCGGGGGCATTTTTGGCTGCCGTCCCGGCTACTCGCCCTACGGCGGGAGATGGGGCTGTTCTCCCTGTGGCTACGGCGGGTGTCCGATCACGCTGCCGGCCGGATCGGCTTCGACCGGAGGCTGGCAGAAGTCCCAGGCGGCTCCCAGGACGTTTGCCACCGATCCCCAGGCCGCCGGCGAAGGACAGACTGACACCCGGACCTTCCGTCCGCCCATCGATACCGACGCCGATCCGGGGCAGGTGATCCCGAAGATCCAGAAGCCGGCCGAGAAGAAGCCGG
>DLVV01000302.1 GCA_003445035.1 Planctomycetaceae bacterium
GGGGGCCATTCCTCTTGAGGTCTGTTGGGCGGGGCCCCACAGCTTGGCCATCACCGCACCAACACCCGGACGTCCACCCATCGCACGCATCGCGTTGACACTCCAACCGCTGTCGCCCTGGTTGGTCGTGTGCTCGTTGTTCATGCCGCGGGTCGAGCGGATGATCGAGTAGTTGTCGGCCACGCCGGCCAGCTCGGGCATCAACTCGCAGATCTCCACGCCCGGTGCGTTGGTCGCGATCGGACGGAACTCGCCACGGTACTCCACCGGAGCCTCGGGCTTGAGGTCGAAGGTGTCCATGTGAGTCGGACCGCCGTGCAGGAAGATGTTGATCAGGTTCTTCCCACTGGCCCGGGCCGCCGCTTCGCCCTCGGCCCGCAACAGGTCCGAGAGTCCAAAGCCGACGCTGCCCATGGCCACGGCGCCGATGTGCAATGCGTCTCGCCGCGTCATGCCGTCACAGAATCGCTGCTTCCTGCCTTGAATCGTCAGCATGCCGATGTCTCCTTCGTGGAGTGTATCGGGTCGATCGGTGCCGACCCGGTGCGGTATCTGGTTGCTCTCTATTCTCTTTGTTTCGACCACTCAGATCAACGGGCGTTGATCAATTCGGCGAAATCCAGCTATACGAGGATGTCGCGGACCACGCGGCAGTCCTTGTGATCGGTCAGCATCTGGTCCTGGGCGTTGTAGAGGTATTTCAGTTGCCTGTGGTCGATGCCGAACAGGTGCAGCAGGGTGGCCTGGTAATCGTGCGGTGAGACCTTGTCGACGACCGACCGGTGACCGAATTCGTCGGTCTGGCCGTAGGCGATGCCGGCCTTGAATCCGCCGCCGGCAAACCAGGTGCTGAAGCCCTGTCCGTTGTGGTCGCGGCCGCATTTCTTGATGTCACCGTGGTTCTCGATCACCGGCAGCCGTCCGATTTCCCCGCCCCAGTGGACGATCGTCTGGTCGAGCAGTCCCCGTTGCTTGAGGTCCTTGACGAGACCGGCCGAGGGCTTGTCGGTCTTGCGGCAGATGGACGGCAGGCTGGCTCGGATGTTCGAGTGGTTGTCCCAGGGCTGGTAGTTGAGGAACAACTGTACGAAGCGGACCCCGCGTTCGATCAGCCGCCTGGCGATCAGGCACCGCGTGCCGTACTCGCGAGTGCCGTCCTCGTGGATCCCGTAGAGATCCTGGGTGGCCTTGGTTTCCTTGGAAACGTCCAGGACATCGCGGGCGGAGGTCTGCATGCGGGCGGCCAGTTCGTAGCTGGCAATCCGGGCTTCGAGATCGGTCTCGCCCCTGTGTTGCTCAAGGTGGCGGCGATTGAGCGCGGCCAGGAACGTGAGGTTCTTCTGCTGGAGTTCGCCGACCAGGTGCTTGGGGGGCTGGAGATTGAGGATTCGCGGCTGTCGGCTGCGGATGACGGTCCCCTGGAACAGCGGGGGCAGCCAGCCGTTGGACCAGTTGCGGACACCGTCGACGGGGTGTCCCGAGGGATCGGGCATCACGACGTAGGACGGCAGGTCCTGGGCCTCGCTGCCCAGGCCGTAGGTCAGCCAACTGCCCAAAGCGGGACGGCCCGGCTGCGAACGACCGGTGTTCATGTACCAGATCGACGACTCGTGGCCGTTGATGTTGGTGTGCATCGAGCGGACCAGGCAGATGTCGTCGGCCACCCCGGCGATGTGGGGCACCAGTTCGCTCATCTCGGTGCCGCATTCTCCCCGCGGGCGAAATTTCCAGGGGCTGCCCAGCAGCCGCTTGCTGGCCCGCTTGACGAAGCTGTAGGTGATATTGCCCGGGTAGTCCTTGCCGTCGTGCTTGGTCAACTCGGGCTTGGGATCAAACAGGTCCATGTGGCTGGGACCGCCGTGCATGAACAGGCTGATCATGGCCTGGGCCCGTGGGGCGTGGTGCGTCTGCTTGGGCAACAGGTCGAAGCTCCGGGGACCCCGCGGGATGTCCTTGGGAGTCGCCAGCAGGTTCTCGTCCTTCAACAGCGTCGCCAGCGCGACGGTGCCCAGGCCCAGGGCGTTGCGGTTGAGGAACTGGCGGCGGCTGGTGAGTTCCAGCGGTGTGGCGGGCGAATCGGTCATCGGGGACATCACTCGTCGGGAGTGGAAAGGGGTGTTCCGGAAGTTGCCTGGATCTACGGTCAGTCGATGTAGAGGAACTCGTTGCTGCCCAGCAGCGCCTGGCAGAGGTTGACCAGGACCAGCACCTTGCTGGGGATCTTGCTCCCCTTTTGTTGATCGGGGTTCTTCTTGATGAAATCGAGTTGATCGGCCAGGAAGGCCATCGCGGCGACCAGTTCGTCGTTGCCGGGCGAACGATGGTAGGCCAGGTGCCAGGCCCAGGCGACACGGCGAGCGGTCAGCCGCTGTTCGTCGGTCGTGATCCCCGTCAGGCCGTCGGGGACGGTGACCCATGAGGGCACCGTGCCGCCGAGGCGGGTGGCGAAGTCCTGGGAGGAATCGAGGATGAACTTGCTGTTCATCATCATCAGGGACTGGCTGGCCGAGGTCGACGGGACGCGACGATCGCAGTTGGTTTCCATCACCGGGGCGTCAAAGGTTCTCAGCATCGCCAGAGGGCGGCTGCGGCGGACCTGGATGTAGACGCTGCGACGCAGGTCTTCGCCTTTGAGAGGAATGTCGTTGCCGGGCCGGTTCGATGCGGCCTTCTTGTCGATTCCGATGACGATCTGCCCCACCGCGTCTTCTTTCACGGGGACCGGCGGTCCGTAGAACTTGGTGATCAACCGGCCGTTGACGGCCAGGATGCTGTCGCGGATCGTCTCGGCGTCCATCCGGAAGACCGGCTTCCGCCAGTAAAAGATGTTCTCGGGGTCATCCGCGGCTAAGGCGTCCGAGTGGGTCGAGACCTGCCGGTAGACGGTGGATCTCATGATCAGCCGGTGGAACCGTTTCAGGTTCCACCCGCTGTCGGCGAACTCGGTGGATAGCCAGTCGAGCAGCACGGGGTGAGTCGGTTTCTCGCCCATCTTGCCGAACTCGCCGGGCGTATTGACCAGGCCGCGTCCGAAGTGGTGCATCCAGATGCGATTGACCAGGGCGCGGCCGACCAGGGGATGACGGCCACTGGTCAACCACCGGGCCCACGCCAGGCGGCGTCCGGTGGACGGTCGTTTCTTGTCGTTGGGATCGATCACCAGCCGCAGGCCGTCGGGGGCGGTCACGGTCAGACCGCCCGGAGCCACCTCGTGGCGGGGTTGCCGGTGATCGCCACGGTGGAACAGCTTGGTCACCGGCACCTGGCCGGGCACCTCCATCAGCACTCTCAGGAATTCCTGCTTCGGCTTCCGGCTGCGGATCGCCTGGATCCGCTTGTCGAACGCCTTGATCTCGTCGGCGTGCTTCTGGTTGTACTGGTAGAGATTGCCGCCGGTGACGTTGAGCTTGGGGTATTTCTTCAGCAGGGCCTTCTGTTCGGCGGACCGCTTTTTGTCGGCAGTGGCCTTGGCCGCCTTGAGTTTCCCACGAAGCGGTTCGTCGAAACCGGCCAGTTCCTTGGCCAGTGCCTGGGCGATGTAGGTGTCCCGTTTCTTGTTCCGCTCGCCCTCGAGTGTCTTGGCCTCGGTTTCGATCGAGGCGGCCTGGGCTTTCTTGGTGTCGTCGTACAGGGACAGTTTTCGCTGGCCCGGGTTCTTCCAGGACGCGGGGTTGAGCGCCGGCTCGAAAACGGCCCGGATGCGGTAGTAGTCGTCCTGGGAGATCGGGTCATAACGGTGATCGTGACACTGAGCACAGCCCAGCGAGACACCCATCAGGGCCGTGGAGACAATCTTGAGCGTGTCGGAGACGACCTGGTTCCTGGCGGCCGGGCCGTCGGCACCGCTGCCGGTGCCGTCGGCGGCCATCCGCAGGAATCCCGTCGCGGTCATCAGTTCGACGCCAACGGCGTCGAGATTGTCGCGAGATCCCTTCAGCAGTTCGTCACCGGCAAGTTGTTCGGTGATGAAACGATCGAATCGCCGGTTGGCGTTGATCGCCCGGATCACGTAGTCGCGGAACTTCCAGGCTTCGGATCGGACTACGTCTTTGTTTGTCACACCCTCGCTGTCGGCGTAGCCGGCGATGTCCAGCCAGTGTCTGCCCCACCTCTCTCCGTATTGCGGGTTGGCCAGCAACCGGTCGATCAACCGTTCCCAGGCGTCGGACGCGGTGTCGGCAACGAACGCGGCGAGTTCTTCGGGCGTGGGGGGGCGGCCGAGCAGATCCAGGTACGCGCGTCGGGCCAGCGTGCGGCTGTCGGCGTCGGGAGAAAATCCCAGGCGTCGGTCGCCCATGGCCTGTTTCAGCAGGGCATCGATCGGGGTGCGGATTCGCTGCGAGGCGTCGTGGACAGGCACAATCGGGCGTTTCAGCGGTATGAAACTCCACCACGATCGCTCCTCGAGAGTGATTCCCAGGCCGTCGGGCAGTCGGTCAGGCTCCGGCCGGGCGGTCGGGGCCCCGGCCGCGATCCACTTGCGGATCGTCTCGATCTCGGCGGCCGGCACCTTCTTGTCCCCCGGGGGCATTTCGCCGGCGGTCAACCGGGCCAGCAGGCGGCTCTTTTGCGGGGATCCGGGCACGATCACCGGACCGCCCTCTCCTCCGGCAACCATCAACCGCCTCAGCCTCAGATCCAGCTTGCCCCGCTTCTCCTTTTCGGCCCCGTGGCAGTCGAAGCAGTGCGTCCGCAGGATCGGGCGGATGTCACCCTCGTAGGTCAACGGGGCATCGGCCGCAGACAACCGGGACGCGGTGCCGGGAATCAACAGCGACAAAAGGAGGCCGACGAGCAAGCGAGGCATGGGCAGGTGGGGTTGTCTGAGGTGGGTGGAGGGGAGGGGGAGTGTCGGAACCTGGGGCGGGGGCGTGGTGGGAGTTTCCGCAGAAATCGACAAATTCTGGCGAACGGTGTGAACCTTCAACGATTGTCTCCGTTGATGGGAGCAGAGACAACCGCGGGTCGAAACGGGTAGGATGACCCACCCAAGCGAACGCGACAGATGGCGACCAGTCGACGGAGATATCTGCGATGAGTGATGACCTGACAGGGAACGAGCCCGAGAGTCAGCCCGAACAGCCGCCGGAAAGCCAGCCGGAAGAGCAGCC
>DLVV01000248.1:0-5640 GCA_003445035.1 Planctomycetaceae bacterium
CCGGAGCTGCCGCACCCGGCTGAGCAGTCGCTGCAGCCACTTGCCGTGCACCGGGTGGAGTCGGTTTCCAGACAAATTCGATCTGGAATGTCGTCTTGTCGACCTTTTCAAACTTGACGTTCTTGGCGGTGGTCTTCTTGGCTTTTGCCGCGGCAGGAGCTCCAAAGCCTCCGAACGCCGTTGACCCGGATCCGGTAGTAGCACTCATCTTCACTCGACCGGTCGGATCGTAGTTGACCACATCACTCTTGAACAAAGTGATCGTCGGGTGCGTCACGCCCAGGGCCTTCATCTTCGGTTGCCGCAGGTTGGTCAGCAGCGTGTTCTGCACATAGAACTGCAACTGGTCTCCAGCTGCCTGCCCCTTGTGGAAGTGCTCACCAATCAGGGTGAAGACGTATCCACTTCCCGCCGGTGGGGTCCCCTTGTCGGTCTCATCCATGTACGCCCTGCCATCGACCGACTGAAGGATCTTGTCGAACCAGCCGGTCTTGAGGTCACCGTGTCGCTTGTGAACGACATAAGAGACGTGGACCCGGTTTCGCCGAACCAGGTTCTGGATGTCCTTCTGATTCCCCACCTCGTAAGGAAGGCACTCGTTGATCGCCTTGAGAATCTCGGGAATCAACTCCCGACGATCCGACCCACCCAGCAAGGTCTGCTGTCGACTCTGTTCGTCGTCGAAGGTCCCGACCAGGTTGTCGTATTCGCCCTGTTTTCCGGTGATCTCGCCGTACGCCTTGTCACTGTCCTTGGCCGCCTTGACAACCGCCTCGTTCTGGATCGACCGGGCCACACAACCTCGTGGGACCATGTCGACAGCCATCACCGACAGCGCCAACGACGCGGCGAGCACCGCCCAGGGCTTCTTCTTCCGGATCAGGCGAGCCGTCTTGATCTCGCTGGGCAACAACGTCGTGTGCACCCGGGTCACATCCAATGACTGCAGCGCCAGGCCCAGCGGCACCGAGAATGTCAGCACGTTGTCCTGGAATTCGGTCGAGTTGAGCACCTTCTCGCCGATGACCGCCTGCAGCGTTTCGGCTCGTTCGACGTCGTACTGCAGGCTCTGCTGCAGGAACTTCTGCAGGCCGGCCAGCTTGAAACCGTTGCCACAACCCAGCACCCGCACGATCTTCGCATCGCGGTTGACGCTCGAGAAGTAGCCAATCGATCGCTGGATCTCCGAGACGTACTCGTTGAAAACCGGCCTCAGTGCCTGGAAGACCGCCCGAGGATCCTCGGACTTCGTCGCGTGGCACTTGAGATGCTCGGCCTTGGCGAACGTCAGTTTCATCTCCTTGGTCAACGCCCGCGTGAAGTGGTTGCCTCCCAGCGGAACGTTGCGGATCCAGATCTTCGCCCCGTTGGTGATCAACAACGTCGTGTTGTCAGTTCCCATGTCGAGCACGATCGTGTACCCGTCGTCGTCGGCCGGTTCCTCGTCGACCCGGACGCCCATCTGGTCGTAGCAGACGAAATTGTACAGGGCCAACGGCGCGATCTGGACGAGGTCGACTTCGAGTCCCGCGTCGAGAAACGGCTGCAGCGTCTCGAACACCTGCTCGCGTTTCATCGCGAACAGGCCGACCTCGGCATTGAGCATGTAGCCGCTGTCCTCGTCGACACTTCCGGAGATCTTCTGGAAGTCCCAAATGACATCGTCGAGATCAAACGGGATCTGCTGCTTCGCCTCGTACTTGACGATCTCGGCAACCTTGTTCGACTCGACCGGCGGCAGGTTGATGAACCTCGCCAGGGAGGTCGGGCCGGGCAGGCTGATCGCCACCCTCGCCCCGTCCACGTCGTTGTTCTCGATGAACGTCTCGATCGCCTGAGGAATCAGTTCCTCGGGAACCGCATCGGGCTGGCTGAGAATCTTGGGGGCATCCGGATCGCCGTACTTGATGTACGCGTGGCCCATGGCCAGCACCTGGTCAGCCGCTTCGGCGTACCGCAGCTGCACCGCCTTCAGGCCGGCCTGGCCAATGTCAATTCCCCAAACGTCCTGGCTGTCGGCCATCTTCGACTGGCTCCCGCGATTTAACCTCGTTCATTCTACAGCGAATCTCTCGAGATGCACCCGGAGACCGCCCGCAAATCGAGACGAGTTGAATTGTTCTTTCGTAAGGCTATCACGTGATTTTCCGTCCGGTCAATCGAAACCAGCGACCAACGAAGGTTCGCAGGAATCGTCAGTTTGGACGACCGGACAACCGCTAGAGTTCCGCTGTTTTCACCGGTTTCCTCTGAACGCTTGGACGCCACCAGCGGTCCTACTACACTCACAACCCCGACAATCGTGCCGTGGGCGGGTCGAACTCCTCGAGATCACCGTCGGCGGTGACCTCGCCCACTGCAAACCTCTCGCCGAAATGCCGCTGGGGCGGTTCGGTTCGAGCCAAATGGCAGACGGCCATGAACCTCATACCAGACGGCCCCGAGAACCATCCTCCGAGCGATTCGAATCCAGACGAACAGCAGCCGTCGGACGAATTCACGCCGGATGCTCCTGCGGACGGTTCCACTCCCGATCAGCAACAGACGCTCGAGACTCTCACTGACGTCGTCATCCTGATCCCCAGCCACAGCCTCGAGGACTTTCCAACCGAGTTGGACGAGGACGAGGCCGCGAGCCTGCTGAATGCGTTCGCCGTGGCCTGGCACCCGCGACTGCTGGCGACCACCGGAGTGATTCCCAACTGGCAGCGGGCTGACGAGCCGACCGATCCCACCGCCGGCCAGTTGTTCCTGATCCCCACGGCCAGCACCGACTGGCTTGGTCACGACTGGGCCACTCGGGCCCGGGAAGCCGGCTGCGGCGTGATCACCGATCTCTCCGACCGTGACGAGATGGTCGCCGCCGCACTGTCGTTGCTCGGCGAAGACCGGGAAGCCACACCGCTGGACCCCGACCTCACCGCCGACTTCCTGGCCCTGGGCAGCTGTTACCTGCAGATGGAGTTGCTGACCCGGCACATGCACCACTTCGGCAACCTCGACGAGGTGTTCCTGCAACGCGAGGCGGTGATGGCCGCCGAATCGGTGATCGCTGAGGATCCCGAGACCGCTCGAACGCATCTCAAAAGCTGCTTCGAGTCGTTGCACGAGGCCCGCGAACGGTTCTACCCGGTCGACTGTTACCTCATCGACCTGTGCCTGATCGTCCCGGAAGTGGCCGACGAGCACTTCCGGAAGTTGCTGGTCGGAGAATTGCCGGTCAACCTGCTACTGCGAGCTGCCGACGCCGTGACAATCGTGGAGGAACATCCCGAGTTGGCCGGGCTGATTCGCGAGGCATGGGAGCGGGAGACCATCGACGTGGTGGGAGGGGACCACGAGGAGATCCCCGTCCCGCTGGTGCCCCTGGACTCGCTGTTGTGGGACCTGCAACGGGGACGCCGGACGCTGAAACAGCTCTTCGGTCGTGAACCGACCACCTGGGCCCGCCGCCGCTTCGGCCTGGCCAACCTGCTTCCCCAGCTGCTCTCCCGCAGCGGCTATCACTCGGCCCTCCACTTCCTGCTCGATGACGGACTCTATCCCGACAGCGAACAGAGCAAGTTGCGATGGGAAGGCTGTGACGGCACGGTGCTGGACGCGATGTCGAGAATCCCCCTGGCGGCCGAGGGTGCGACCAGTTTCCTGAGGTTCCCGATGAGGATGGCCGAGTCGATGGAAGAGGACCAGTCGGCGGCATTGATGCTCGCTCGCTGGCCGGAGATCGTCTCGCCGTGGTACGAGGACCTGGTAAGGATGCACGCCTACGCTCCCTGCCTGGGCCGCTTCGTCACCCTCGACGACTACTTCCAGAACACCGACACCCCCGGCCGCATCTCCTCCTACAACGCCAGCGAGTACCTCGCCCCGTTCCTGACCCAATCGGTGGCCGGCCAGGACCCCGACCCCGTCAGTCGCCACCTGGACCACTTCTCCCGCCGCGGCCGCTTCGATGCCGCCGCCTGGTGCGACAGCCTGTCCCAACTGCTGGCCGGCGTACGGCTCGACGCTGACGGCCAGGCCGACCTCGAATCCCTGGTCGAAACCGCCGGGTGCGAGGGGGACGAGGAAGATCGCGAGCGGGCCGACTCGGCCGTCGAGACTTTCACAGAGGAAGCGACCGGAAGACTGGCCGGGTTGATCACCGGAGCGAGTGCCGCCACCGGGGAAACCGGCCAGTTGATCGTCAACACGCTCTCGTTCCCCCGCACCGTTGCGGTGGGATTGCCCGACGGCCACGCCGCACCGGCCGATACGCCCGGGCTCCGTGGCATCCAGGACACCGCCAACGGACGCCAGGCAATCATCGACCTGCCCGCCTCGGGATACACCTGGTTGCCGTCGTCTCCGGGCCCCGCCGAAACCGCCGACGAAAACGCCGCACTGGCGGACGAACTGTTGCTGCGAAACGAATTCTTCGAGGTGCACATCAACCCGCAGACCGGGGGCATCGAGAGGATCAAGGGCTACGGACGGCAGCCCAACGTGCTCAGCCAGCAACTCGCCTTCCGCTTTCCCCGAGAACGGACCGTGCCGACCGGCGACGACGACGATGAGTCCCAGGAAACCAGCACCTGGTATTCGGAAATGGTCGGCCACGGGGTCGAGATACTCTCGGCCGGCCCCCACGTCGGAGAAATCCGTACCCACGGGGAAATCATCGACCAGTTGTCCGGAACGCGCATCGCCGGGTTCCGCCAGACGTTCCGTACGCTGAGATACCGGCCAAGTGTCGAAGTGGAGATTGAACTCGAACTCGACCAGCTCCCCGAGGGGGACCCCTGGAGCAATTACCTGTCGGCACGGTTCGCCTACGGCGACGCCACCGCGGCCATCACCCGCAGCGTGCTCGGCAGCGCCCAGCCGGCCGGGAACGACCGGTTCGAGAGTCCCTACTACGTCGAGATCGCCAACGAATCCAACCGCGTGACACTGGTCGCTCCCGGGATGCCGTTCTATCGCAAGACCGGAGACCGCATGATCGACGCGATCCTGGTCCCCGAAGGCGAACAGCGGCGGAAGTTCTCGATGACGATTACCGTCGACCAGGCCTACCCGATGCAGGAAGCCCTCGATCACCTGGTGCCTCCCGTGGTCCGTCACGGGGTGCCCGGCCCCCCCGCGGCCGGCGGCCAGGGATGGTTCTTTCACCTCGACAGCCGCAACGTCCAGATCACACGGGTGCTCGACCTGGCCGATCTGCCCAGTTGGACTCCCGATGAAACGGTCGACGACCCGATCGATGACGGATACGGAGATCTCGACGGCTCGGGGCAGCCTGAAACGGATCCGAACGAACAGGACCAGTGGTCGGAATACGACCAGCCCACCCTGCCCGACGGGTTTGGTTTCGCCGTGCGATTGCAGGAGACCGAGGGTCGACACCGCAGCACGACACTCCGATGCTGGCGAACGCCGATCATGGCCCGGCAGCGTGACTTCGAGGGCCGAACGCTGGCCGAGTTGCCAATCGAAGGCGATGGGGTGCGTGTCGACCTGACCGCTCACGAAATCGCCGACATCGAATTGAGGTTCGACTGAACCGTGATGTCCAGGGATGGGAAGGTGTGCCGGAGATGATTGTCACGATCGACGGACCGGCCGGATCGGGCAAGAGCACCGCAGCCCGCGGACTGGCCG
>DLVV01000248.1:6036-9124 GCA_003445035.1 Planctomycetaceae bacterium
CATCGACTCGACCGACCGGGTGAGCGTGACCGAGCGGGCGGCTCAATTGAGGATCGGTTTCGACGGCCAGGACGTGCTTCTCGACGGCGTCAACATCTCCGCCGCGCTCCGATCTCCCTCGATCTCCGAAGCCGCCTCCCGGGTCGCCCAGCACCCCGGTGTCCGTGCCGAGATGGTCCGGCAGCAACAGGCAATGGTGCAGGAGCGCGACCTGGTGACCGAGGGACGAGACCAGGGGACCGAGGTCTTCCCCGACGCGGAGTGCAAGTTCTTTCTGGAGGCCAGTGCCGAGGTCCGGGCGGTGCGGCGGCAGGAAGAACTGCTCTCCCGGGGTGTTGAGGTGCCGCTCGAAGAGACCCTCGAGCAGATACGACAGCGGGACCACCGCGACCGGACACGGGAGATCAGCCCGCTCCGCCCGGCCGACGACGCGATCGTCATCGACTCCTCGGAACTCACCGCCGACGGCGTGCTCGACCGGTTCGAGGCGCACGTGCGACGGTGCCTCGAAGATCCCCGCGGCAGCTAGTGCGCCGGGGCCACGATGCCGTGACGTTTCATCTTCTTGTAGAGCGTCGTGCGATTGATGCCGAGTGAACGGGCCGACTGCTGGCGATTCCAGCCGTGAGCCTCAAGCGACTCGACAATCAACTTTCTCTCGGGATCGGCCAGCGCCGACTTCAACTGGTTGGCCACCTCCGCCCGAGGCTCCTCGCGGCGAACCACCTCGGGCAGGTCATCCAGACGAATCACCTCGCCCCGGCACAACACCACCGCCCGCTCGATCACGTTGACCAGTTCACGAACGTTCCCTGGCCAGTGGTACTCGCACAGGCACTCCATCGCCACCGGGTCCACATCGGCCACCGGCCGACCCAACTCGTTGGCAAACCGCTCACGGAACAATTCCACCAGGAGCGGGATGTCGATGGACCGACCACGCAACGGTGGCTGGGTCAGGGTGATCACGTTGACCCGGTAATAGAGGTCCTCGCGGAACTCGCCCTCACTGACCAGCCCTTCCAGATCCTTGTTGGTTGCCACGATCAGCCGCACGTCGACCCGCTCGGTCCGACCGCCACCGACCGGTTCGAACTCCCGGTCCTGGATCGCTCGCAACAGCCGCACCTGCAGTGCCGGCGAAGCCGTGTCGATCTCGTCGAGGAACAACGTCCCACCATCGGCCTGGCGAAAACGGCCGGGTCGATCGCTGACCGCCCCGGTGAACGCCCCGGCCACGTGTCCGAACAATTCGCTCTCGAGCAACGTCTCGCTCAACGCGCCGCACGACACCTCGACAAACGGCCGGTCGCGACGGTCACTGTGATCGTGGATCGATCGGGCCGTCAATGTCTTCCCCGTGCCGCTCTCGCCCTGGACCAGGACGGTGGTCCGGGTGCGGGCCACCGTATCAACCAGTTCGAACAACTGCTGCATCCTCGGGTCGCGACCAATCAGCACCTTGCCCGCCGCCGATGGTTCGACCGGCGGCACGGAAACCATGTGCGGCCCGTCGATCCGGCGAGCCATCACCCGCGACAACGACTCGGCCAACTGGTCGTCAACGACCGGCTTGGTCAGGTAGTCGTCGGCCCCGGCCCGCATCGCCTCAACCGCATTCTCGATCGTGCCGTATCCGGTCAACAGGATCACCGATGGACGCTTGCGCCGCCCCTGGCACCACCTCAACACGCTCAACCCGTCACCATCAGGCAGGTGAACATCACACAACACCACGTCGAATGACTGCTCACGCAACAGGCCAATCGCGGCTCCACAACTGCCGCTCGTCTCGGTCCGGTACCCGCGGGCACGAAGATCATCGGCCAGGAACTCACGGACATCGCCGTCGTCCTCGACAACCAACAGGGATCCGGGTTGAGAAATCATGAGCTTCGGTACTGTCGGGAAGGCTTCGGGAGGCGTTGACCGGGGAGATTTGGAGGGATGATGACGATCGCAAGGTAAAGAACGGAGGACCATCCCGGACAGCCCATCCCCCAACGATAGGTCACATCCGGGGTGTGGTCAAAAAACCACGTCAAGGACACAAACTTGACCCCCCTTGGACGGCTCAACTAGACTCGGGGTTTGCCCCCCTTTTTTCGGTCAGTGGCAGCGCATCCAAACGGAATCCCCGCGGGCCGCGACCAGTCGAGTGTCTTTCGTGCGCAGAGCTCTTATCAGCGACATCCACGGCAACCTCGAAGCCCTCGAGGCCGTGCTGGCACATATCGAGACGCAGTCGGTCGAGGAGATCTACTGCCTGGGAGACATCGTTGGCTACGGACCCAACCCCCGGGAGTGCATCGACCGGGTGACCAGGTGTGCCGTCTGCCTGCTGGGCAACCACGACCAGGGCGCGTTGTTCGATCCCGAGGGATTCAACGCCGGAGCCGAACGGGCCATCTTCTGGACTCGCAAACAACTCGAGTCCGGAGACCGCGAAGGCAACGAACAACGCTGGGATTTCCTCGGTGAACTCCCCCGGGTCCACCGTGAACCGGGACTGATGTTCGTCCACGGCTCGGCCCGCAACCCACTCAACGAATACGTCTTTCCCGAAGACATCTACAACCAGAGAAAGATGGAGCGGATCTTCTCGCTCGTCGAACGCTACTGCTTCCAGGGACACACCCACATTCCCGGTGTCTTCACCGAGGGCCTGGACTTCATCTCGCCCGAAGAATGTGATTTCGTCTACACGCTCGGTGACTCCAAGGCCCTGGTCAACGTCGGCTCGGTCGGCCAGCCCAGGAACGGAGACTCACGCGGTTCCTACGTCGTGCTCACCGACGAACCCGCCGAAGAGGGAGGAGACGCCGAAGTCTCTGATGGTGGACAACCCGGGGCGGTGCGGGTCGAATTTCAGCGGGTCGAGTACAACCTCGAGACCACCGTCGAAAAGATCTACGCCATCCCCGATCTCGACAACTTTCTCGGAGATCGACTGCGGGACGGCCGATAAGTCATGGACGAATTCCGCCGACTCCTGCTGTTCCTGGTCCTCTCGATCGCGCTGCTGTTCCTCTGGAATACGGTAAGAGTTCGTCCCGACAATCGTGGGCAGAACGCGAATCAGCCGGAC
>DLVV01000286.1:0-5674 GCA_003445035.1 Planctomycetaceae bacterium
ACATCACCGATGGCCATTGCGTTGAGACTGACGCGACGCAACGAGGTGATCGCAGCCAGTGCCCCGACGGCCTTGTCGCCGAGGCGGCCCTGGTCGAGGACCAGCGTCTGCAGATGCGACAATTGGCTCAAAGGTGCCAGCTCGGCGTCAGCGAGTCCGGTGGAAGCCAGGTCGAGGAATTCCAGTTGGGACAGGCGTGCCAGTTGATCGAGGCTGTTCGCGGCCAACGGGGAGGAAGAGAGTTTCAGTCGCTTGAGTTGCTTCAGCGATCCCAGTGTTTGCCAGGCGTGGGCGTCCAGGTTGGCGTTGGTGATCCAGAGGGTTTCGAGTGCCGGGCAGTTGTTCAGGGATTCCAGCCCCTGCTCATCGAGAGTGGGAGACGAGAGGTAGAGCCGGCGGAGCTTTGACAGTTGGGCGATTCGTTGGAGGCCGCGACTGCTCAACTGCCGATTGGTGAGATCGACGGCAACGATGTGGCCATCGGCGTCGGTCTCGACCGGGCAGAACGATTCCAGCGCGGTGGCGATCTCGTCGCCGTGTTCGGCCAGAGCCGAGACCACGTCATCGGGGGGCGCGGGGGATGTGCCACAGCCGCCGGCAGTTGCCAGCAGCAGTACGCTCGCCAGAATTGTTCTCGACCCGATCATCTGTCTCGACGCCTGGTGCCAGTCGGTCTCCCTGAGGAGATTCTAACTCAACACCGACGTTCTGTTCAGGGGTCACTGCCGCATGATGGACCATTGGTTACCATGGTGCGGTCGCAGCGGTGGTCGGCCCGCTTTCCCGAAATGGTGGATGGTTCTCATGACGATTCGACGTCCGACGCTGGTGGTGATGGCCCTGGCGGTGATTTTTTCGAACGCGGTGTCGGCTGCCGGAAAGCCGAATATCATCCTGGTGATGGCCGACGACCAGGGCTGGGGCGACATGGCCTACAACGGCCACCCGTTGCTAAAGACGCCGAACTTCGACAAGGCGGCCGCCACCGGGCTGCGTTTTGATCGCTTCTACGCGGCGGCCCCGGTCTGTTCTCCGACACGGGCCAGCGTGTTGACCGGTCGGCATCCCAACCGGTCCGGAGTCTTCAAGTGGGGGTACCCATTACGGCCCCAGGAATCGACCCTGGCCGAGGTGTTGAAGACGGCCGGGTACAGGACGGCACATTTCGGCAAGTGGCACCTGGGCAGTGTTCGCCGGGCCAGCCCGGCTCATCCGGGGCGCAACGGGTTCGATCACTGGTTGAGTGCACCGAACTTCTTCGACAACAACGCGGTCCTGTCGTTGAAAGGGAAGGCGGTCAAGACGAGCGGAGAGAGTTCCATCGTGACGGTCGATGCGGCCCTGGAGTGGATCGGCCACGAATCGAAACGCGACACTCCGTTCCTGGCGGTTGTCTGGTTCGGGTCACCTCACTCGCCTCACCGCGCCGTCAAAAGGGACCGCGAGCCGTATGCCGGTCAGCCGGTGAGGAACCAGCATTTTCTGGGCGAGGTGACCGGCATGGACCGGGCATTCGGAAAGTTGCGGGATGCCCTGGGATCGCTGGGGATCCGCGACAACACGATCCTGTGGTACTGCAGCGACAACGGCGCGTTGCCCCGAGTGGGGTCAGCCGGGCCGTTTCGGGGTCGCAAGGGAAAGATTTACGAGGGCGGGTTGCTGGTGCCGGCCATCCTCGAATGGCCGGCCCGGATCAAGTCGCCCCGCAAGACGTCGGTGCGTTGCAACACCTGTGACATCTACCCGACGCTGCTGGAGATCACCGGAGCCACGGCGAAGCATCAGCCCGTGGTCGACGGCGTGAGCCTTGTGGGACTGATTGACGGCAAAACGTCGAAACGGATGCGGCCGATGGGGTTCTGGGACTACCCCGTGCGGGGAATCAGCACGCCCTCGGCCAAGTGGATGGGCGACCTGCTGGTGGCTCAGAAGAACGGTGACGACTTGCCGCCCCATGTGTCGAGCCAGAAAGCGGCGGAATTGCCCAGCCCGCGTCACGGGCTGGACCGGTTCCCCGGTCATTCGGCCTGGATTGACGGGCACTGGAAACTGCATCGGATCGATGGCAAGAATGGCAAGGTCCGCTTCGAGTTGTACGACCTGGAGTCGGATCCGTCGGAGAAGACCGACGTGGCCGCCGGCCACCCCGAGCGGGCCGGGCAGTTGAAGCTCGGTCTCAACGGTTGGCTCAAGTCGGTCGTCGGCAGTTACAACGGCGACGATTACGCGGATGAAACCACCCGATGAACAAGGCCTTCGTCAAGGAACCGGAATTCGATGGCCGGGCGTATTGCCCGAGCTGCGGGCAGCTGGGGACCCAGGTGCAGGGCGTGACCCTGGACGCATTCCTCCAGTCGGAGGCGCGTGGAGATCTGGGTGAGGACGCGTGGTTCTGCGGGTTCGACCGCTGCAACGTTGCCTACTTTGACCTCTTCGAGTCCACCGTCACCACCGAGCATCTCGTCCGCAGTGTCTATCCGATGGACGTGGGGGCTCCGATCTGCGGATGCTTCGGATTGAAGATGTCGGACATCGAAGCCGACGTTGCCGAGGGGCATCCGTCCCGGCTTCGAGAATTGGCCAGCCGCTCCAAGAGCGAGGAGGCTCGCTGCCAGGCAGCCGCTGCCGACGGCCGTTGCTGCATGCAGGAGGCACAACGGGTCTATTTTCGACTGCGGGGTGGTGTGGGTTGAGCGGTGCGGGACTCCGAACACAAGCCGTCCCGCTCTCGGCCATCACCAATCCGGACCGTCGCAATCAGCTGAACTTGATGGCGTAGAGGTCGGCGTCCCTGAGCGTCACGCGGATCCGGATCGGGCGATTGGCCAGGCGACTGACATCCGTCGAACCTCCCCAGGAAACCGTGCGGTCGAGTTCGTTGCCAAACGTCTCGTCGGCGTCGGACAGCGAGAACCCCGAGACCGGTTCTCCCGTGGCTGACTGGAGTTCGACTTTCATCGTGCCGGCTGCCGAGGTGGCGAAGTTCACCGTGAGGCGACGGCCCTGGAACGTGATCGGTCGTGTGACCAGTTCGCCACCGCGGGATGGCGAACGAACCGAGACGAATCCGTCCTGTCGCAGCGTGTGCCGGGTCAGGGTCGATCCGGGGCCGTGCCACTGGCCGCCGCCGGCATAGAACGAGAGCTCGTCGGGGGCACCCGGCAGAGAGGATTTCGTCGTGACGATGTTCCAGGCGACGGAGTTGTGGGCGTAGTACCACGAGTCGGGGCGCTGGATCCCGGGGGGCAGGAAGGCGTCGTTCCAGAGTGCGAAGCGGGTTCCGTCGCGGCTGGACATGATCTGGGTTTCGGTCAGGGCCTGGCCGTATCGGGGATGCGCCGCGATTCGCTTTCGGCGGTTCTCGAGGTCGGGCAGAGCCCGCATCGACGGGTTCCAGCCGCGCTCGGTGTATCGCATCGGGAAACCCAGCAGGATGTGAGGGGCGCGGAAGTAGGGGATGATGTTGTTGGTGTACATGTGCTGCTCGGGCGAGTCCGCGTATGTCAGGTCTCGCTCGTCGCTCCAGGTCAGCAGGTCATCGGAGACGGCCGTGCGAATGGCCCGGGTCTCGGCAGGAGTGAAAAACCGCCAGTAGGCACGGTACTTGCGGATCGTCGGGTCCCAGAAGGCGATGTTCTGGGAATCGAAGTAACCGTTGGTGATGACCGGCTTGTTGCGGGCCAGGCTCCAGCGAACCCCGTCGGGGGACTGGAAGAGGTAGAGTCCACCTTCTCGCCTGAGGCCACCGAGCGCTTTCAACCGTGCGTTGTCGGGGCAACCGGGACGGTGATCGACGAAGGGGCTGAAGTTGTGGCAGCCGTTGCCGCGCCACACGATGTTGGTCTTCTTGTTGCCACGGTGATCGAACAGTCCGAGTTTCGGTTTGACCCAGTGGATTCCGTCCCGGCTCTCAGCGTAACAGGCCACTTCCTGGTTGGTCTTGGGCAGGTTGGGCCCCTTGACGACCTTGAAGTTGAGGCCACGGTAGTACATGCGGTACGTGTCGCCATCCTGGAACACGGTGTGGTAGGCCGATCCGACACCCTCCCACGGTTCGGCATGCTGGATCACCTGCTCCCGGGCGACGGGGTGATGCAACTGGTAGGACAACTCTCCGCTGGTGCGTTCGACGAGAAAATCGTCGACGAACAGTTCCCGCCTCGATCCCATCGCGTAGACCGGCTTGGGCTTGTCTGAGGCCGGCCGCGCGGAGGCGGCGTGAACCGTTACCGCGGCAGCGACACCGCCTCCCAGGAATTTTCGTCTGTCGATCGGCATGGGTTTCTTCTCTCTGGTGCGGGGGGCGTCAGCCTATCGAGCTTCCGACAGCAGCAACAGCAACGACAGGCGAGGCATTGGCCGTTTGTGGATGTCTCGGCAATCACACTGCGGTAGGATGGCGGTCGACTTGTCCGGTGGCCGCTGTTTCCCAGCGTGATCCGAATGAGGCAGGAGCGAGTGTCATGAAGTTCTCCGTTTGGCTTGTTGGCCGAAGCAGCCGACGACTGATCATCGCAATGATTGTTGCCGTGCTGGTTGTGTCGGATCTGCCGGTAACGAATCGATCGTTTGCCAAGGATGCCGTGCCGTTCGCAAGGCTCGATGCCGAGTTCCAGAAGTCGATTCGGCCATTGCTGAGCCGCTATTGCCTGGGCTGCCACTCGACGAAGAAGAAGATTGGCGAGTTGGATCTCGAGCAGTTCACGACCTTTGCCGCGGTCCGCAAGGGGACGAAGTCGTGGCTGAAGGTGGTCGAGATGCTCGACAACGGCGAAATGCCGCCGAAGAAATCGGCGCAGCCGACGGCTGCACAGCGGAAGACGCTGCGGACCTGGGTCGATCAGTATCTGAACGCCGAGGCGCTGGCTCGGGCGGGAGATCCGGGGCCAGTGGTACTGAGACGGCTGAACAACGCCGAGTACACCTTCACGATCCGTGACCTGACCGGCGTGCCGCTTGACCCGGCGAGGGAATTTCCCACCGAGGGGGCAGCGGGCGAGGGCTTCACCAACACCGGCAACTCGCTGGTGATGTCGCCGGCCCTCTTGAGAAAATACCTCGATGCCGGCCACGAAATCGCCGGGCATGCGGTGTTGCTGCCGACTCGCATCGACTTCTCGCCGGGGAACAGCCGACGCGATTGGACAGACGAGTGGCTCGGAAAAATCCGCGCGTTCTACCGGCAGCACGCGACGGTCAAGCGACTCGGCACGCCGTACAAGGGTTACGAGCGACTGGCTCACCTCGGGAACGCCGGACTGCTGCCGCTGGAAAAGTACTTCGCCGCGACACTGGCCGAACGGAAGTCGCTCGCCAAGGGAAGCCAGGCGATCGCCGCCGTGGCCGCGCGGCGGGGTCTGAATGCCAAGTACCTGGGCCTGCTCTGGTCGCGGCTCAATGCCGATGACCGATCGCTGCTCCTGGACGACCTGCGTGCCCACTGGCGAACGGCCAAGCCTCAGGATGCCGCCAAGCTCGCCTCCAACGTCATCGCCTGGCAGAGGGGCCTGTGGACGTTCAGCTCGATCGGGCTGCTGGGCAGAAAGGGCAGCCGTTCGCGGTGGCTCGAGAAGGTCAGTCCGCTGCTGGCTGAACAGGAATTGCGGTTGAAAATCCCAGCCGTCAAGCCGGACCCGAAGGACAAATCCAAACCGAAACCGGCCAAGGACCAACC
>DLVV01000286.1:6055-11771 GCA_003445035.1 Planctomycetaceae bacterium
GGCAACCAGCACGACGTCGTCGTCTGGCAGAAGCCTCGTCTGGTCGTCAAGGGGAAGCCGGACCTCCTGTTGCGGGATGTTCTCAAGTCCGCCGGTAGTGAGCAGGCATCCCACTTCGGCAAGCATCCCGACGGGACAGCGATCGATGCGTCCTCGCTTTGCGTGCGGGCTCCCTCACGGTTCACCGTCCGGCTGCCGTTGAAGATCGCGGGCGGTCGGGAACTGGTGACGACTGCGGTGCTGCATCCGAAGACCGGCAGCGAGGGGAGCGTGCAGGTCGATCTCGTCGCCGGCACGCCGAAGCTCACGCCCGGCCTGCGGCCCAGCGAGGTGAAGGTGACACTGTCACGAGTCAACATCGGTGCCGACGAACGGGTGGTCTCTTACCGTAACCCGATTCTCGTCGCGCCGAAGAGCCAGGCCCGATGCCGGTTCGAAGCGGCCCTGAACGACCATCGCCGACTGTTCCCGGCGGCCCTGTGTTACTCGCAGATCGTGCCGGTCGACGAACCGCTGACGCTGACGCTGTTCTATCGTGAGGACGACCACCTGGCGAGACTGATGCTCGACAAGTCCCAGCGGGCCCGGCTCGACCAGTTGTGGGACGAACTGCGTTGCGTTAGTCGCGAGCCGTTCCGGATGGTCGACGTGCTGGATTCGCTGCTGGAGACCACGATCGATCATCCACAGGAGGGAGTCTTCGAGGGACTCGAAAAGACGTTCAAGAAACGGGCTGCCGCGTTTCGCCAGAGCCTGGTCAAGAGCGAGCCGGTCCACCTGGACGCGCTGATTCCGCTGGCCGCCCGGGCCTGGCGGCGACCGCTGGCCGCGGCGGAAGAGGCCGACTTGCGGGGGCTCTATCGCCGGTTGCGGACGCTGGGGTTGCCGCACGAGAAGGCCTTTCGCATGACGCTGGCCCGTGTGCTGGTCGCGTCGTCCTTCCTGTACCGGCTCGAGGAATCTCCTACCGGGAAGACGTTCGCGGCGGTCACCGACTGGGAACTCGCCAATCGGCTCAGCTATTTTCTCTGGTCCTCGATGCCCGATGCGGCACTCCGTCGCGCCGCCGGGGCCGGCTCGCTGACCGACGGGCAAGGTGGTGTCGAGGAACTGCTGCGGCAGACCCGTCGCATGCTCGGGGCCGACCGCGTGAAACGCCTGGCGACCGAGTTCGCCTGCCAGTGGATTCACGTGCAGGACTTCTCGCTCGAACAAAAAAGCGGTAAGCACTTTCCCGAGTTTCGTGGACTGCGGGGTGACATGCACGAAGAAGCGATCCGGTTCTTCGCCGACCTGTTTCAGCACGACCGCTCGCTGCTGAGCCTGCTCGATGCCGACCACACCTTCGTCAACGATCGGCTCGGCCGGTTCTACGGGATCCCGAGCGTCAAGGAGAAACAGTGGCGGCGAGTCGACGGCATGCGGCAGCGGGGACGGGGTGGTATCCTGGGGCTCGCGTCGACGCTGGCCAAACAGTCCGGGGCCAGCCGAACGAGTCCGATTCTGCGAGGCAACTGGGTCAGCGAGGTGCTGCTCGGCGAGAAACTGCCGCGTCCGCCCAAGAACGTGCCGCAATTGGCTGACGAGGTGCCCAAGGGGTTGACCGAGCGGCAGTTGATCGAACGTCACAGCAAGGATCCGGCCTGCGCGAAGTGTCATTCGAGGATCGACCCGTTCGGCTTTGCGCTCGAGCACTTCGACGCCATCGGTCGCCACCGCCAGAAGAGCAGAGACGGCGTGGCGATCGACACGAAGACAACACTGCCGGACGGGACACGGATCGAGGGCCTGGCCGGGCTGCGAGATTACCTGCTGGAACGGCGTCGTGATCAGTTCCTGAGACAATTCTGCCGGAAACTGCTGGGTTACGCCCTGGGACGGGAATTGCAGTTGTCGGATCGGCCGCTTGTCGATGAAATGCTGAGACGACTGGCCGAGACGGGCTTTCGTTTTTCGGTGGCCGTGGAGACAATTGTCCTGAGTCGACAATTTCGGATGATTCGCGAGACGCCGGCGTCCGCGGCCCGGTGAATGGGCCGATAAGAGATACTGAACGAGGTATCCCATGACACATCAATTTTCTCGTCGAACGTGGTTGCGCGGTGCCGGTGTGACGATGGCGCTGCCGTGGATGGAGTCTCTGCCGGTGTGGGGCGACGAGCCGGCCAAGAGCTCGAAACCGGGCAGCCAGGCTCCCGTGAGGCTGGGCGTGTTGTTTGCCGGAAACGGGTTTCACGCCGGACACTGGTGGGCCAAGGGGGCCGGTTCGAAGATCGAACTGGGCAAGGTGCTCGAGCCAGTTGCCGAATTCCGCGAGAAGATGACGTTCGTGGGCGGGCTGTACAACGAGCAGGCCCTGAAGGGCAACATCCACAGTTCCCAGACCGGCAACATCCTCTCCGGTGCGGCGCTGGCTCCCGGAGGAGACATCGTCAGCGGCACGAGTTTCGACCAGGTCATCGCCCAGCAATATGGGCGATCGACACGGGTGTCGAGCCTGGTGCTGGGATGCGAGCGATCCAATCCGGGGATCCACAAGAACTACTCGATGCTTTACAGCTCGCACATCTCGTGGAGTTCACCGACCACCCCAACGCCGCTGGAACTTTACCCGGCCCTGGCATTTGACCGGTTGTTCAAGAACCGGGTGCAGAAGGGCGAGCAGAGCGTCCTGGATGCGGTGCTGGGCGAGGCGTCCCGGTTCCGCCGGAAAGTCAGCCGTCGGGACCGCCAGAAGCTGGACGAATATCTGAACTCGGTTCGTGAGGTTGAACAGCGGATCAGCCGGGCCGGCCAGAAGGGCGAACTGCAGGGCTGGAAGCCGACTCTGGACAAGCCGAATATCCCACGGCCTCCGGAGGGCATTCCCCAGAACATCGCCGACCACGCGAAGTTGATGTGCGACATCGTCGTGCTGGCCTTCCAAACCGACATGACGCGCGTTTGCACTCTGAAGCTCAACAACGACCACAGTTACCTGCAGTTTCCGCACCTGGGTGTTGAGGTGGGGCACCACGAACTGTCGCATTCGGACCGGGGCAAGCAGTCCCCGGACTGGCTGAAGGTGAACCACTTCTTCATGGAGCAGTACGCCTACATCGCCCGAAAGCTGGATGCGATCCAGGAGGGCGACCGGACCGCGCTGGACAACTCGATGTTGATGATGTGTTCGAGCATGATGTCGGGGATCCACGACGCGACCCAGTTGCCGGTGGTGTTGCTGGGTGGTGGTGGCGGAAAGCTCAAGACCGGTCGGGTGCTCGATTACCACGGGAAGCCCAACCGCAAGATGTGTAGCCTGTACCTCTCGTTGATGGAGAAGTGCGGCGTGCGGATGACGGCGTTCGGGGATTCGACGGCGAAGCTCGCCGAGGTCTGAAACCGGTCACGGCCGACCTCGTGCTCCCGGCTCGAATTTCGTCCGCGGCGGCTATCGTCTCCAGCGTGCGGTTTGCACACGGGGTGGCTTGCCGGCTTCGGTCCAGGCGAAGAACAGGTCGTTGCCGAGACGTTCCATGCGGGGGAATCCCGACGAGCGGCTCGCCAGGGTCCTGGCCAGTCGCCGCGACGGCATTCTGGTTCCGTCACGGTGAACCATCCGCCAGCGGATTTCGGCGGACTTGTCGTCGACCTTCAGCCACGACACGGCGGCGGTGTCCGCGTCGACCAGCACGATGTCGACGCGTCCGGCCGACGCACCGTCGTCCACGCGAATGGTCTTTCCGAATGTCTTTGCCGAGTCGTTCGAGAATCGCACCCGGACCTCCGGATGTTTCTCGACATCGGTGAACCACGCGACGGCGACCGAACCGCGGTGGGTGTCCACCGACGGACCGTTGACCGGGCACCCTGCGATGACCCAGTTGTCGGCGTGAACCCGTTGCGAGCGTCGAACGCGACCGCCCTCGAGCATCGATGACGAGATGTCGCGGACCTCGCCCGGCAGTCGGTCTCGAAACACCACGAACGGGTTCCCGCTGTCCAGGACCACCGCGCCCGTCTGGCAGCACTCGCAGACCCGCGGATCCACCACCCGTTCGGTTCCCAGTCGACCGTCTCGTGTCAGCGTGCAGTACCGCAATGCCATCTCACCCCCCTTGACGACCATCTTGCGGCCATCGAGCCAGAACACGCCGAAGGTGGTCTTGTCCACCGGGACGATCGACACGAAGCCGTGTTCGGTGGGAGTGCCGTCACGGTGCGGTGAGACGGCCTTCGACCAGGATCGGCCCCGGTTGTGCGAGAGGCTCAGCTTGACGTCGTAGGAGTAGGTCCCCGCCGAGCTTTTCTGCAGCCAGTGGGCAACCAGTGTCCCGTCAGGCAACGCACACAGTGACGGGAAGTCGGCCCAGTTGACGAACCAGTTGTCCCCGGCGGCGATCGGTCTCGGCTTCGACCAACCATCCGTGTTCCAGGACGAGAACTTCAGGGTGGCCATCCGCCCCGGTCCGCGTTCGATCCAACTCAGGTACAACCGGCCGTCGGATCCTCGCAGCAGGTTGGGTTCACCACTGGCAGCGGCTGCGGGAGAGGGTACCTGGACGGTGCCGGACTTATCCGCACCGTCGGCGGTACTGGTGACGACGCACAACAGGGTAGAGATGAGAAGGAACTTCACGGGTGCTCTTTCCCGGCAGGCAACCGGTGCCACGTCGGCTCAACGAGAGAGGAGGCAAGATCGTGGAGCATCGCCGCTGACGACGGCCAGCTTACCCGAGCAATTCGTAGATCGGGTCGCCGTGGTAGATGTGATGGGGACGTTCGAGTTCGTCCTTCCATGCGGCGGTGTGCGGGATACCCAGCGCGTGATACATCGTCGCGGCCATGTTCTCGGGTTTCATCGGCGAGGAGGCCGGGTAGCCGGCGATGGAGTCCGAACTGCCGACGACGGTGCCACCCTGGACGCCACCACCGGCGAAGAACGCCGTCTGCACCGCTCCCCAGTGGTCACGGCCCGGCTTGTAGAAGACCTTCTCGAGAGTCGAGAGTTTCGGTGTGCGACCAAATTCGCCGGCCATCACGATCATCGTCGACTCGAGCAGCCCGCTGTCCTCGAGATCGTCGAGCAGGGCACACAGCGCCCGGTCGGTGGGTGGGAAGAGGTTGTTCTTGAACCGCGAGAACGCCTCGCCGTGAGTGTCCCAGGTTTCGTTGTTGCCGAGGTTGACCTGGATCAGCGGCACACCGGCCTCGGTCAACCGGTAAGCCATCAGCAGCGACCACCCGAAACTGTTGGCCCCGTACCGTTCCTGGGTCTTCGCGTCGGCGTGGGTCACGTCAAAGGCGTTGCGGATCCTGGGATTGGTCAACAGCGAGATCGCCGACTCGCGTTCGCGGTCGTACGACTGGGCCTCGGCCGAATCGGCCAGCTTGCGGCGCTGGTCGTCGAGCGTACCCAGCAGGGTCCGACGCGCGTCAAGACGACCGCGTGTCAGGCCGGCCGGCAACTTCAGGCTGGGAGCCTGGAACACTCGGGCGTCGGGACTCTTGGGAGGATTCCGGGTGGAATCGGAAATCGAGAAGCCGGGGACGGCTCCGCGCCAGAGCGGGTTGCCGTACGGCAAGGCCTCGATGAAGTACGGGTCCCGTTGAGCCCCCATCAGTCCACCGTAAAGTCCGGGGATCGTGCCACCCTGCCAGTGGACCAGTCGTTCGGGAAGTACGATGGCCGGCGGCAGGTTGTTTCGCTGCTGCGGCAGCGAGTAGCCGGCCACCG
>DLVV01000377.1 GCA_003445035.1 Planctomycetaceae bacterium
AACCGGTGACTCCCGAACCGGTGTCGCGATCGTTGAGGATGCCAGCAGGTTACCAGGGCTTTCTTGACGGGATACGGAAGACGAAACAACGACTGAGTGGTCGATTCAATTCGAAGCCGGATCACGCTGAGGAGAAGCCGCCGGTCGAGTCAACGACTCCATCGCTGAAGTCGTCGTCCGGACGGGGTTCGCGAACTGAGCGGATGCCGGCTGCCTACCACGACCTGGTTGATCGTATCCGGAAAGCGAAGCAGCGATTCGAGATTCGTTCGAACACGACACCAACTGGGTCCGCCAGGTCGCCCGGGGAAGAAAGCGGAGTCCGGAACGGTCAATCGAACCGGTCGGTGGTGCCCGCATCCCACGAGGAACTGGCCCGGCAGATCTGGGAATCCAAGCAACGCGGAGAGAATCCGGCTGACGCCGCAACCGTCATGCCCAGGCCACAGATCCCAGCAGGCAATGCGTCACAGGAACCATTGACCAAGCCGGGTACCGTGGTCGATCCGTTCCGATTGCCGACGGTGGACGAAAGTGTTCACGACGAGGCTGTCCGGAACGGACTCGAGTTTCTCGAGGATCCCGAGCGGCCCCTGCCGAGGTAGAGTGCGGCCGACCAACGTCGCCTGGCTTTCGTGACGACAGGTCGATCGTGTTCCGGCAGATGGTTCGAGTCGGTGAACTGTACGATTGGCTGGGCCGGGTCTGGTACCCTGTGTGCCGAGCCGATGATGGACAGGAGAAAACCGGTGCGGATCGCGGTTGGGCAGTTGTGGCAGGAAACCAACACTTTCAATCCCAATCCGACCGCGTGGTCGGATTTCGAGAACTGGGGGGTGGCCGAAGGCGAGGAGGTGGTGGAGCGATACGGCGAAACGGGTGAGCTTGGCGGATTTCTCTCCCGTTGGTCCGAAAATCGTGGTTCGGCGAATGATGAACTCGTGGGTCTGGCCCGGTTCGCCTGCTGGCCGTGGGGGCGTGTCGAGTCGTCGACATGGTCGATGATCTGCCAGTCGTTCGCGCGGCAGCTGGCAGGGATCGGCTCTGTCGACGGGGTTTTTCTGGCGTTGCATGGTGCGATGGCGTCGGAGGACGAACACGATGTGACAGGGGCCCTGCTGGAATTGGTTCGCGGGGCGGTCGGTCCGGCTGTCCCGATCGTCGGTTCGCTTGATCTCCATGCCAACATCACGCCGAGAATGCTCGAGTCCGCGGATCTGCTGGTCGGTTACCACACCTGCCCGCACCTGGACGCCATCGAAACGGGCCAGCGGTCCGCCGATGGGCTGTTGCGGCTGGTGTCCGGCGAATCGGTGACGACGCGATGTCTCACGCTGCCGATGATCTGCGCCGCCGAGTTGCAGAACACCTTCACAGGTCCTCCGGCCCGGCTCTACCGACGTCTCGAATCACTCGAGGAGGACCCGCGAGTGCTGACGGCCGGACTCTACATGTCGATGCCCTGGTTCGACTGTCCTCACCTGGGCTGGTCGATCGTCCTGTCGACATCCGAGGATCTGCCGATTTGGCGGGAATCGGTCGACGAGTTGGCTGCCGGATGCTGGGAGATTCGCGAGGCGATGGAGGCGGTCGAACGGTACGAGCCGCGGGAGGCGGTCGAGCGGGCTTTGGCCGTGGAGGGGAACCCGGTGGTGATCGGTGATGGGGCCGATGCGACCAATAGCGGGGCTCCGGGCGACTCGACACATCTGCTGGCCGAGTTTCTTCGGCAGGAGCAGATTCCCGGTGGGGCGCTGGTTTTCCTGGTCGACCCCGCCGCCGTGGCAGCGGCCGTCGAAGCCGGGGAAGGGGCCAGGTTCGATGGCGATGTCGGGGGTGGGTACGCTCCGGAATTCAGTCCGGCGGTCCGGTTGAACGGAGTGGTGCAGAGGTTGCTTGATGTTGATTGGGTTCTCGACGGCCACATCGGTCGTAACCTGCCGATTCACATGGGCCGGGGGGCGGTGATCCGATCCGGGGATGTGTCGGTGCTGTTGGTCGAACGCAGCGGACCGGGCAGTTCGCCGAGACTCTACGTCACCGCAGGGCTGGATCCCACGACATGTGGCCTGGTCGTGGCCCGATCACCGGCTGGATTCCGGGCCGAGTATGACCCGTTCGTCGCGGCGACCGTGCTGGCCGACTGTCCCGGTTGTGCTGCACCGAACTGGTCACGACTTCGGTTCCAGAATGTCCCCAGGCCATTGTGGCCGCTGGATGCGGTTGGCGGGCCCTCCGAGGGGGGATGGGTCTGGCCATCGGTCGTCTGATTCAACGGGGAATCGGGAGTGCTATACTCCACAGGGCATCGAGCTTCTTGCGGCGGAGGAACAGGCGTGGTGAAAATTCGACGACCGATGGCATGGGCCTCTTGGGTTGTGGCGGCTTGTGCCTGGGGCTGTACCGGTGGTGACGGTGATCAACAGGCCGACGGAGTGGGAACGGCCGCCGGGGAGAGTTCCGAATCGGCACGACCCGAGTCAAGTCCCGCTGCGAAGTCTCGGCGCCGTGGCCCGGTGCAGTTGGGGGGGGCGTCCGCCGGGTCAGCCAGCTCAGTCGACGCTTCGGCTGACGCCGAAGGTGGTCTCGACGCGGTGATGGACCGCATGAAGCCGTTGCAGATCCTGTTGGGTCAGTGGCGCGGCATCACCCGTAAGGAACAGTCCCTTGTGCCCCAGCAGTGGGTCTGGGATCTCAAGACCGATCCTGACCAGCCCGCCCTGGTGCTGGTCGCCGGTGAGAGTCCGTACTTTCGGAGCGGGCGTCTGACGTGGTCGGCCAGCGAGAAGGCGTTCGAGTTCAGCGGGACCAACAGCCAGGGGCAGCGGCAGGTTTTTCGTGGAGGATTCTCACAGCCTCCCAGGCAGGTGGCTGGTGACGCCGACGACCAGCCTCAGATGACCTTCAAGCTGGAACTGACCGAAGCGGCCGTCACGAAGAAGCCCGGACCGGGGACCAGCTGGAGAGTCGTGTTCAACCAGCAGGAGAACAACCGGATGCTGGTCGAGTTGTCACGCAGGCGGGGGCAGGCCGCTTTCCGGTTGCAGGACACGATCGGGTGTCAGCGCGAGGGGACGTCGTTTGCGTTGAGCGACACCGATTATGGCGAGAAGACCTGCGTGATTTCCCAGGGACTGGGGACCACCGCGGTCAGCTTCAAGGGCAAGACCTACTGGGTCTGCTGCAGCGGTTGCAAAGCGGCGTTCGAGGAGGAGCCCGAGAAGTGGATCGCCCGTTTCGAGGCGATGAAGGCCAAGAAGGCGTCTCGCTGACGGACCCCGTTGACCCGTTCGCGATATCGGAACTATACTCCCGCCGCTTTTCTACTCGTGGCGAAGGAGCGCGGCGGGTTTCGCGCTGTTGAGATGAGTGTCGTTCCGGCTCGAAAGACGATTCCGTACACCGAGGTCGAGCGGATCCGTGAGGGTCGCGAGATCCTGCGGGCTGCTGCGGTTGCCCTGGAGGAGACAGCCGAACGGTTGGACGAGGAATTCAACCGGGCGGTGACATTGCTGGCCGGATGCGAGGGGCGAGTGGTCGTCTGCGGAGTCGGCAAGGCCGGGCGGATCGGCCGCAAGTTGGCCGCGACACTCTCATCGACCGGCACCCGGGCGGGATTCCTGCATCCGGTCGAAGCCGTGCATGGGGATATCGGTTGCCTGGATCGGAGCGACGTGGTGTTGCTGTTGTCCAACAGCGGCGAGTCGGAGGAAGTCTCGGCGGTGTTGCCGCTGGTGGTTGACCTCGGGATCCCGATGGTGGCGATCACGTCATTTCCGACCAGCACCCTGGGCCGGGCCGCCGATGTGGTCGTGGCCACCGGGTCGCATCACGAGGCCGGTGGACAGGGACTGGCTCCGACGACCAGCACCACGGTGATGATGGCCGTGGGTGATGCCCTGGCACTGGTGGCCAGCCAGGCCCGGCAGTTCACTCGAGACGATTTTGCCCGTTGTCACCCCGCGGGCAGTCTGGGTCGACGATTGTCCTCGGTTGTCGATGTGATGCGGACGGCCGGAGAACTGCGGGTTTCGGGGGAACAGTCGAGTGTCCGGGAGGTGCTGGCGTCAGTGGCACGACCGGGCCGACGCAGTGGGGCCGTGCTGGTGGTCGACGATCGGCGAATGCTGGTCGGCATCTTCACCGACAGCGACCTGGCGAGGTTGCTCGAGCAGCACCAGGATCAGCAACTCGATCGGCCGATCGCCGAGGTGATGACAGTCGATCCACTGCGAGTGACCTGTGACGATTCGCTGGAGCGGGCCGTTGAACTGCTGACCCGCCACAAGATCAGCGAATTGCCGGTGGTCGATCGGGACGGCAGCCCGGTCGGTTTGATCGATATCACCGACGTGATCGGGTTGGATCCTGCAGATGCGACTGCGGCCGCGGGTTGAGTGACGGAACGTGGCCGGTCGCGATACGCGGTCGGGACCAGGAGACACAGACGCGGTGAACATAACCCGCCGACTGGCATGGACTCTGGTGACCGGGTTGCTGTTGAGCAGCCTGTACGGGACCTATGCCGGCCTGGTGTCGCCGCTGCTGGCGGTCCCACAGAAAACCAGGGCGCTGTCCGACACGTCGAAGGATTTTCCGTCGGGACCGCCACCAGAGAACGCTGTCTGGGCGCGACGTTACTTGCCGGAATGGGCCGAGACGGCTTGTTGGCAGGGACGCTGGGGCCGAACCTACTTCTTTGCCGGCCAACAAGAGGCGATCGAGGAGGACGCGGCGATGCGGTGTGCGCCATTTGCCCTCCTGCACGTACCGGATGTGTCGGCCGACCACGCTTCGGATCGCGTTCCGGTGATTGTCCTGGCCGATGCCGCGGTGATTCGCTTTCCCGATTCGGTCGATCTTGACGATCCCGATCCCCGCATGGCACTTGGCTGTCGATTGGACGGGGCGGTCGTGGTCACCGGAGCCGATGGGTTGGCGATCCGGGGAGGCAATTTTGTGTTCGATCGACAGGAGATGCTGGTCGCCAGCAACGACCCGGTTCAGCTGGAGTGGGCGGGACATGTCGGGCGGGCCGATGGGGTCGAAGTGCAACTGGGAGCGCTCCAGGGTGAGCCAACATCGTCCGGGCCGGTGCGGGAAGTCCGGTTGATGAAAAATGTCGAACTCGAGCTGGCTCTACCGGCCCAGGGAAGGGGTGCCGGCTCGTCGGTGGCTGCCGCGAACTGGAAAATCGATTGCGATGGACCGTTGGCGGTCGATCCGGTGAGGCTGGTGGCCGAGTTCTTCAACAACGTCAAGGTCCGACGTCCAACGGTCCTGGATCAGTGGGACACGCTGGAATGTCAGCAGCTGGGGCTGCGTTTTCGTCGGAAGCGGGACCCGGCGAAAGCGAAGAAGGTGGGCCGGTTGGGACGAGGGGCAGTGGAATTCGTGCAGCTGGTCGCAGCCGGAACGCCGGTTTCCGTCGGTTCGGTGGCCCGGGATCTCCAGGCGCGATCTCAGCGGGTGGTTTACCAGGCCGCGAACGGCACGGTGGAATTGCGAGGCGACGTGGTGGCACGGTGGAAACAGGGGAAGTTGAATTGTCAGCACGCGTCTCTGGCCCGTGGTGAGGATGGCCGGATCGAACGAGCGTTGTGCCGCGGTGCCGGATCACTGACATGGCAACTTCCGGGCACACCATCTCTGCCGATGACCGCTCGCTGGTCTCGCCAGATGACACTGGATCCGGAGCCGGAGACGGGCCAGGACCTGGTGGTGCTCGATGGCCAGCCGGTGGTGAAATACGGAACTGATTCCGCATTGACGGCCAATTCGATCAGGATCTGGTTGGCACGGGATCGCCGCCGGACGAGTCGTAAGACGGATTCCGGTGGTGGAGCCGCCGAGGGTGTCCGGCCGAAAAGGCTGGTTGCTCGTGAAAAGGTTGGTGCGATCACCCCGCAGGCTTACGTGTTCACGTCGTTGTTGGACGTGTCCTTCGAGCCGGTTGTGGCGTCGGCCGATCAGCGTTCTCCGATGTCCCGGTCGGACAACAGGTCCATTCAACCCGGTGCCTCACCCACCCGTTTTCCTGATGAATCGACCAATCCTCCGGTCATTCGTGCCGAGTCGATTCGGGCGAGGTTGGGTGTTTCGCCCGATGGTGGGGGATTGGCGTTGCAGGAGGTGGTGACACAGGGCCAGGTGAGAGTGTCTCACCGGAAGCGGACCACCGACGACCCGGTCGAGATCTCCGGAGATCGCGTGCGGATCGTCAAAACCAAGGGGGACGACTACGGCTTGACGATCAACGGGCGTCCGGCCCGGGGTGTCCTGGGTGACCGCCAGATCAGCGGGACCGAGATTCAACTCGACTCCCACAGCGGCAAGGGGTCGGTTGAAGGCAGTGGCACCTTGGCCATTCCCCTGTCCCGGACTCTCTCGGGTGATGCCGCCAGCCCGGGGACCCGACTGCAGGTCCGCTGGGACGAACGACTGGTGCTCGACGGGACGAAGCTTTCGTTTCTGGGAGACGTGAAGGCCGAATTGGAGAACAGCCGGGTCAACTGCGAACAGCTCGAGGTGACGCTCAACCGCGCCCCGAAGTTCTCCATCGACCGCAAGGACCGGCAGGAGATCGACATCCGGACACTCCAGTTTCGGCACTCGGTTCGCCTGACGAGATACGAATTTGCCCCGGAAAAAAATGCGTCGGGGAATGTCTCCACCGTGAACGGCTCACGGCCATTGCCATCGAAAGTGTCCAAGGCCCGGTTGGCCAGCCTGACGGTCGAGATGTCCACCAGCGATGCGGAGGCTGAAGGACCGGGGTGGATCCAGTGCTGGTGGCGGGGACAGTCCAGGAAGGTGCCGCTGGCTCCGGTCACGCTGGCCCTGGCCAACATGCCGCTGAAACTCGACGCCGCCCACTGGCAATATCTCAGGGTCGACTTTGCCCGGAAGTCCCGGGGGAACATCAAGAACCGCTTCGCGACATTCGACGACCAGGTACAGGGAGTGTGGGGGCAAGTCACTCGACCCGGCGACACCGTCGATCCTGATCGACTCGGTCGGGATGCCGGCTGGCTGCAATGCGATTCGCTGCAGGTCACTCAGGAGCGGTTCGACGTGAACACGAACCGGACTCGACCGCGTGGTGATGGCAAGGCCGTCTCGGTGAAACCGGCGGCCGATTCAGCGAGAGGGAATTTCACGCTGCAGGCTCGTGGGGATGCCACGTGTGCCGGAAGAGTGGCGGGCCAGGTGTATAACGGTCGAGCCGAGACGATCAGTCTCAACGAGGCGACGAACCGAATCGTGCTGAGTTCCCTGGGGACACAGAAAGCGACCTTGTGGAGACGGACGCGAGACAACGGGCCCAACTTCCGTGTCGACGCCCAGCGGGTGATCTACAGCCCCCGCAACAACGAACTGGTTCTCGACCGCACCGTCTCGGGACAGGTGGTGCCGGCCGGCACGCCGTAGCAAGCCGGTGTCGAACCGCTAGCCGGCAAACAGGGTGCGGCGGATTTGTTCGAGTCGTTCGGTGATGAATGCGAGGACGGGGTCGGCCGTGGTGTCGAAGTAGTCCCAGCAGTGGCCCAACCGGTGTGACTCGAAGGCCGTGGTGCGAGGAATCCCCGAGGAAGCGAGCTTGCCGGCCAGGCGTTCGACTCCCTCGTACCAGTCCCGGTCGTCGGTGTCACAGGCGAGCAGTTGGTGAGTCGGCCAGGCGAGCGGATTGAGATGCAGGGGGACGGTTTGCTGGCGGGCCTCCTCGGCGCTCTCGTACCAGTCGTCCAACGGCAGGCCCAGCCCGTGCAACTTGTGGAAATCGATCGTCGGGGCCACCGCGGCCACGACCGGGTAATCCCGCGAGTGCCGGTAGGCCAATCCCAACGCGGCCTCTCCCCCCAGGCTGACTCCTGCGACCGCGAGACCTGTCGGACCGGTGTCCCACTTGGATCGCAATTCCGTCACCACGTCGTGGTGGAGCCATTCCAGCGGAGTGCGATCGCCGATGGGGTCGGCGGCGTCCAACCACCAGCCGTTTCCCGTCAGCGGACACGCGGCACGCAGGCCGGATTGTTCGAGCGAGGCGGTCCAGGAAGCGCTTTGAGCGAGAGTCTTGCCCGAGTGGCCCGGCAGGAACAACAGGCCGGCGGACCCGAGGGGCGTCGACGGTTCGAACAACTCGATCTCGCCGCCGGGTACTTTGAGGTGACTCCAGGACATCTCGTTGGGGTGTCTCGGGGGTTGATCGGGTGAATTCGAACTCGACCCGATTGTAGCGAACCGTTCGAAGTGGGCGAGTTGGCGGAAGGCGCGGCAGTGGCTAGGATGGGCCGCGTCCAGGGGAGCCGACCGCCGTGAAGGTGCTGATCGAGGCCGAGGAGATTCGCGAGGCGGTCGAGGCGTTGGGGCAGCGGCTTGCTGCCGATTACGCCGGAAAGACGCTGACGGTCGTCGGTGTGCTGACCGGCAGCGTCATGCTGCTGGCCGACCTGGTCCGGGCGATGAATCTCCCCTTGAGAATTTCCCTGATCCGTGCCTCCAGCTACCGGGGAACCGCGACGCGTCCGGGCGAACTGGAGGTCGACGAGCAACTGCTCGATGATGTTTCCGGTCGTGACGTCTTGCTGGTTGACGACATCTTCGATTCCGGCCGCACGCTCGACGGACTCCTCGATACGCTTCGCGGACACCACCCGGCCAGTCTCCGGTCAGCCGTGTTGTTGTGGAAGACCGGGCGGAGCGAGGTCGGAGTGGAACCCGACTATCACTGCTTTCGGATCCCCGATGTCTTCGTCGTAGGCTACGGACTCGACTACAACGGCGAATACCGCTACCTGCCCCACATTGCCGGACTGGACGACCAGGACCTGGTCGAGCCGAGTGACCTCGGCAGTCACTGAGACTCGGTTGCAGGCTGAGACTCCGTGTCAATTCGGTAAAAGTGCGGTCGCAAGTGGTCGTGGCGCTTTACCACCGTCGTGCCAGCGTCCTAGAATTCCGCCTTGAATGGTCCAAGTAAGGAGACAGGCTGATGCAAGGCAATACACAGGTCATCGAAGCACTCAACGGTGGCCTGACCATCGAACTGACAGCGATCAACCAGTACTTCGTCCAGGCAAAGATGTGCCAGAACTGGGGCCTGTTGAGACTCGGGGCGAAGCATTTCGAGGAATCTATCGGAGAGATGAAGCATGCTGAGATGCTGATCGATCGGGTCATTTTCCTGGAAGGGACGCCCGAGATCGCTCGGTACGATGTCATCCGGGTGGGCACCAACGTCAAGGAACAGTTCGAGAACGACCTCGAGCTGGAGACCAAGGGAGTCAACGCCTACAACGCGGCGATCGCGTTGTGCATCGAGACCAACGATGGGGGAAGCCGTGAACTGATGGAGCGAATTTTGGTCGACTCCGAAGAACACGTCGACTGGCTCGAGGCCCAACTGGAACTGATCGAGACGATCGGGATCGAGAACTACCTCATCACCCAGGTCGGTGAAGAGGATGCGGGCGGCTGAGAGTTGCCGACGACCGCGGGCTAGTCTTCGAGTAGACGGCGGATCGCCGAGTGACAACCGGTGCAGCCGGTTCCGGCCCGCGTCTCGGACATCACTGCCCTCAAAGAGTCGATCTCACCCACGTCGATCGCCAGGCGAATGTCACCTGCCGTGACGCTCAGACAATGGCAAACCACCCGCTCGTCGGCCAATACCGGGAGGACTGGAAAGGTGGACAGTGTCGGGGATTGGATGATGGTGGCTGTGGCCATGTGATCGCGAGCAGATTTCTGGAGTAGCTGGCAGGAACGCAATCCGGTGCCGCTTGTTGAGACTGAATCTCAATACCTGCGATTCTACTGGCATCTGTAGCGAAGTCAACCGATCAGTGGTCTCGGTAGTCACCCGGATAGCCAGAGATCACCGCTTGTTGACAGTTAAAAAATGAGGTCATAAGATGCTTCTAGAGTCCATCGGGCTCTTGTTGATTTGGCTCTGACGGAGTCGCGTTGGTAGTGGGCCCTGTTCTGGGCTGGTTCAGTTCGCACTGGAGCCAAGTCGAACCTCCTCCTCCTCTCACACCGCCACAAATGGCCAGGCTGGATATGTTGGACCACCGGCGAAGGCACTTGCGCCGAAGTGCGGGGGCACGGACGGGCTGGCTGATTCGCTGTGCCGTGTTGGTGGGGCTGAGCATTGTTGTGACGGTCCCGTGTCGCGCGGCGCACCCGGATGATCCTCCGATCAAGGCGGCGATCGAAAAGGGTGTGGCCTACTTGAGGGCGAAGGCGGGCGGCCAGTTCGGTGGGTACAACGCGTTGTGCATCTACGCGATGCTCAAGGCGAAGGTCAAAGCGAGTGATCCGGCGATCACGGGTGTGGTGGCCAAGATTCTCCAGAAGATCCAGAACTCCGGTTCCTACAAGCCACCCGAACACCATGTCTATGAGGCGGGTGTTGATCTGATGGCACTCGAGGCGGCTGATGGCGAGAAGCACAAGGAGGCGATCGCCTCGATCGTGAAGTACCTGTTGGCCGAGCAGTTGCCCAACGGCAGTTGGGATTACCCGGCCAAGAACAACGACGGCGACACGTCGATCACCCAGTATGCGGTGCTGGGCCTGTGGGCCGCACGGCGTGCGGGGGTGGAGGTGCCCACGGACGCCTGGAACCGTGCGGCGCAGTGGTACATCAAGACGCAACTCAAGGGAAAAGGTGGAGGGGCCTTCTCCTATCACCCGGCGGCCCAGGTTGCCGGTGATCTCGACCGCAATCCCAGCCACAGCATGACGGCTGCCGGAGCCGGCAGCCTGATGGTGACCAAGTTGTTCCTGCATCCCAACTCCAAGGGATTGGGAGCTCCCCCGAAGCCGAAGACTCCCGAGGCCCAGGCCGCTCCGTCGGGCCGCGCCAAGTTCGGCGTGTTGCAGTCGATCGATTTCGAGAAGCTCGAGGACAACAAGAAGAAGGTCCAGGCCGAGCCGGAGGCCAAGAAGCCGGAACCCGCCGGGGCGCGGGTGGCGGCCGGCAACATTAACGGAAGCGTCAAGGGTGGTGCCGCCTGGTTGGCTCGCAACTACACCGTCGTCGAGGTCAAGGGACTGCAGAAGTGGCCCCTGTATTACCTGTACGCTCTCGAGCGGATGTGTGCGTTGGCCGAGATCGACAAGTTGGGTGACCGCGACTGGTATGCCGACGGCGCGGCCTACCTGGTGGGGGCCCAGAAGCCCGACGGCAGTTGGATGGGACAGGGAGCTGCCGTCGGTGCGAAGACGGGTTCACCGGAAGGGACCGCTTTTGCGGTGTTGTTCCTGACCAAGTCGACAGCCCGGATCCTCAACAAGCAACTCGGTGCCCCCGATCCCCTCGGGGCCGGGATGCAGGCTGGTGGCCGGGGACTTTCGGGAGACTTGTCGCTGGTCGAGGAGAAGAACGGGCGGATCGAGCAGAAGAAGGTCGTGCTGCCGATCGACAAGCTGCTGGCCGAACTCGAGAATCCCAAGACGCTCAACGTCAACGATGCACAGAAGGCGCTGGTCGAGGCGGTGCAGATCGGAGATCGTGAGAAACTGATCGGCCAGAAGGAACGACTGAAGGTTCTCGCCCGCCACCGCGACGGAGAGATCCGGCGGACGGCATTCTGGGCCCTGGGGCGTTGCGAGGACCTCTCGGTGGTCCCGCTGCTGCTGGAGGGACTGGCCGAGGACGACGTGGGAGTGATGATGGAAGCTCGCAACGCGCTCTGCACCTTGGTCCGGAAACCTCGCGGGATATTCGTGCAGGGACGTCCGTTGCCAGCCAATCCCGCCGACAACATCCCCGACACCGCTTCCGCCGATCAGAAGAAACGGGCCATCACGGACTGGCAACAGAAGGTCCGGGCCAACTGGCGCGACTGGCATTTCAGGTTCCGTCGCTACCAGGAACGAGACGATCTCGATGAACTGATCTTCTCTTCTCCGAAAAACAACAATCGCAGGCTCCCTCCCAGTCGTTGATTGATCCTCCACGCCCATCGGGCAAACACCGGACAGATTCTCGATGGCCAAGCGAAGGTCCTCCAAGCCGAAACCGCAACCCGTGAAGCGGCGTGCGTCGACCCAGGGTGGCAAGCGTCGGCGTTCGGTGGCCAGCCCGGTGATGGCGGTGACCCGCTTCGAGCAGGTCTCGAGCCTGATGATCTCGATCGTCGTCGGACTGGTGGCCGCGACCATCGTGACCTTCGCCCTGTGGCTGTCGACAGTTGAGGCCGAGGAGGTGGGGCCGGCCGAGATGGAGATGATCGAACTGGCCGGCGGCGTTGATGACGGGAACCCGGACGAGACACTGAAGGTGGAGTCGCCTGAAGAGGAGATCGAGGATCCCGCGCTCACCGAGGAGGAGACCGACGAGACCGAGATCGAGGAGGTCTTCGAGAACGTTGTGGAACTTTCCGACAATGCCGCCGAACAGGTCGAGCAGCAGTTCGAGACACAGGCCCAGAACAGCGGCAAGGTGGGCAGCAAGGCCGGAACCGGCAGCCGGCCGCTGGGGTCCGGACCCGGCGAAGGGGGCATCCCCCGGCACCAGCGATGGTTCATCCGCTTCGCCCAGGGCAGTTCGCTCAACGAGTACGCCAAGCAACTCGACTTCTTCGGCATCGAACTCGGGGCTCTCTTCCCCGCGCAGAAGCGACTGGTGTACGTCAAAAACTTCAGCAGCAAGCCGGTTCGCCGCAACGTGATGACCGGGGCCAACGAGAAGCGGCTGTACATGAACTGGCAGAGCGGCAGCCTGAGGAAGACCGATCATCAGTTGTTCAAGCGGACCGGGATCAACACCCAGGGGGCGATGGTCCTGCACTTCTACCCGTCGTCCACCGAGAACATGCTGGCCAAGCTCGAGAAGGAATTCCGCAACCGGAACGTCAAGACGATTCGTCGTACCATCTTCTCAGTCCGCAAGAGAGGGAAGGGATACCGTTTCCTGGTAACCCGCCAGACTTACCTGCGGTGATTTCGTTACCGAACAACCCCGTCAACGTGCAGCCAGCGACAAGCTGAAGATTCTCTCATCCCGACAAAGCCTCTGAAGAACCACGATCCATGGAAGTCCTCTATCAAGTTCTCGAAGTTGCCGACAAGGTGATCTACGCGACGCTCGGCATCACCGCGATGTTTGGCATCTTCACCGTGATCATGGTCACCCGCCGTATTGCCCAGAAGCGATTTGCCAGACCGGCCCAGGCCGAGTCGTTTCTCGAGGAGGTCCATGACAACCTGAAGTCGGGCAACACCGAGGCGGTGGTCGAATTGTGCGACTCGCCGCGGTACTGGTCGAAGGCCGTGCCGCAGTTGATCGTGCTCGCGATACAGAATCTCGATCGTCCCGCCAACAAGGTTCGCCGGTTGATGGCCGAGAGGTTCGAAACCGACGTGTTGGCCGACCTGGAATACCGTGCCGGGTGGATTGCGACCGTGGTCAAGAGCGCTCCGATGCTGGGGCTGTTGGGGACCGTGATCGGCATGATCAACGCCTTTCAGACCATCGCCGGCAGCGGAAAACAGGGCGTGGACCCCTCGGCATTGGCTGACGACATCGGCGTGGCGCTGTTCACCACCGCGATCGGACTGACCGTGGCCATTCCGATGACCGTGTTGGGCGCGATGGTCAGTGTCCGTATCGGCAAGCTCTCCGACGGTGTCCAGGAACAGGTCGGCCGCTTCGTGGATGACCTGGATGCGATTCGAGCCAGTGGAAAGGGAGCCTGAGAGTGGCACGCCAATCCAGCTCGAATGATCCCGACGCGGCTTTCACCAAGCAGCGGAGCAGCAACGACGCCGATCTCGACATCACACCGATGATCGACGTCACGTTCCTGTTGCTGATCTTCTTCATGGTCACCTCGACGATGAAGCCCGATGAGGTGCTTGATATCCCCACGTCCGTGCACGGACTCGGGGTTGAAGCCAACTCGGCCACCCTGATCACCATCTCGGCCGGCGAACCTCCCATGATCAACCTCGTCGAAGAAAAGAGTCTGACCGACGATCCCGAATTGGTCGGGCCGTACGTCAGAGCGGGCATGGACAACGGGAGCCGACACGTGATCATCAAGGCTGAACGCCTGGTTCGGCATGGCTTCGTCCAGAAGGTGACCCGGGAAGCCAATAACGTGATCAAGGAATTTGACGGAGCCAAGTTCTCGATCGCCGTTGAAGACAAACCCTAGATTCCAACCGCACCGAAATGCCGATTCGCTTCCGTTGTCCGTCCTGCCAGCAGGTTCTTTCGGTCACCAGCCGAAAGGCCGGGCAGAAGGTGCGCTGTCCGGCCTGCCAGTCGGCCTTGAAAGTCCCCACCCCCAAGGTGGAGAGTCCCGAGGAACCGGCAGCGGCTCTTCCTGTTGAGCCAGTGGCTGCTGCGGCT
>DLVV01000278.1:0-1405 GCA_003445035.1 Planctomycetaceae bacterium
CCCTCGTATTCCATCACGTCCTCTTCCGCAAACACGACCGTCGGCCGCCCCCCCTTGTGCGTCAGGAATCCGCGATTTCTCCAGTTGTAGAAATCCAGTTCCTTGCCGGTTTTGTCGGTCCCGAACTGGGGAAGTTGCGACGTGAACTCGGCGTGGCCGATCAGGATGCAGAGTACCTTCTTGCTACGAATCCGCTCGGCAATCGGCTTCTTGATTCGTTTCATGACCATCCTGAACTGGTAGGCCGTCTCGCGGTGGGCCAGGTCCGAAACCCGTTCGGAGGTGGCGATCAGGATGTCTTCAACCCGCGTGACCTTCTTGTAGAACGCGGGATCCAGCCCGTATTCCTCGGCGATCTCCTCGGACAACGGCTCGGTACGGATTTTGGCCGCATCAACAGTTTTCCCGAGGGAAAAGACCGCACCAAAAAGCCCCAGGAGAAACCAGCCGCACCAACGGCAACTGACGACAGGGCCTCGCACAACGGTCATTCGACTGCCTTCCTGGATACGACTCGACGAGACGAAGACGTTCAGTCCGACGCCAGGGAAGCGATGGCCGCGTTGAAGGTCTCGCTCGGTTGCATCGCCGTGTTGGCCCGGTCGTCGTCCGGCTGGTAATAACCGCCGATGTCCATCGGCTGCCCCTGCACGGCGTTCATCTCGTCGACAATCTGCGTTTCATTCTCGGCCAGTGTCCCGGCCAGTGTCCGAAACTCCTCCTGCAGCCCGGCATCCTCGCCCTGGACGGCCAGTGCCTGGGCCCAGTACATGGCCAGGTAAAAATGGCTGCCGCGGTTATCGAGTTCGTTGACCTTCCGCGAAGGCGACTTGCGATTGGAGAGAACCTGGCCGATCGCGTGGTTGAGCGCATCGGCCAAAACCCTGACCCGTACGTTCCCAGTCTTCTGGGCCACATCCTCCAGCGACACGCCCACCGCCAGAAATTCGCCCAGCGAATCCCAACGGAGATGGGCTTCGGCATTGAACTGTTGAACATGTTTCGGTGCCGAGCCGCCGGCTCCGGTCTCGTACAATCCGCCGCCGGCCAGAAGCGGGACGATCGAGAGCATCTTGGCACTGGTGCCCAGTTCCAGGATCGGGAACAGGTCGGTGAGATAATCTCGCAACACATTCCCGGTGACCGAGACCGTATCGAGCCCGTCGCGAGCCCGCTGACAGGTGACACGGGTCGCCTCGACCGGGGCCAGCACCTGGATCTCCAACCCCTCGGTATCGTGTTCGGGCAGGTACTCCTCGACCCTGGTGATCAGTGTCGCATCGTGAGCCCGCTCGGCGTTCAACCAGAAAATGGCCGGCGAGCCGGTGGCCCGGGCACGGCTGACAGCCAACCGAACCCAGTCCCGAATCGCGATGTCCTTGGTCTGGCACATCCGCCAGATGTC
>DLVV01000278.1:1739-2098 GCA_003445035.1 Planctomycetaceae bacterium
TGTTCGGCCAACACCTGGCCCGATTCGTCGACAACCCGCACGGTTCCCGCTTCGGGAATCTCGAATGTCTTGTCGTGCGATCCGTACTCTTCGGCCTTCTGGGCCATCAATCCAACGTTGCTGACATTGCCCATCGTCGGCACATCGAACGCCCCGTGCTCGCGGCACGAATCGAAGACCGCCTGGTAGATGCCGGCATAGCATCGATCGGGAATCACGCACTTGACTTCCTGCTGGCCGCCGTCCGGACCCCACATCGTCCCGCTGTCACGAACGACCACCGGCATCGACGCGTCGATGATGATGTCACTGGGGACGTGCAGGTTGGTGATGCCCAGGTCCGAGTTGACCATCGCCAG
>DLVV01000278.1:2476-4538 GCA_003445035.1 Planctomycetaceae bacterium
CCGGCAGGCTCTCGATCTTCGAATACAGGTCGCCGATCCCGTTGTTGGGATCGACCCCGAGTTCATCGAGCACCTCGCCGTGCTTCTCGAACACGTCGGCGTAGTACACGCTGACGGCATGGCCGAAGATGATCGGGTCCGAGACCTTCATCATCGTGGCCTTCATGTGCAACGAGAACAGCAGATCTCGGTCCTGAGAGTCAGCAATCTCGCCGGCCAGGAACTGGCGGAGTGCCGACCGGCTCATAACCGAAGCATCGACCACCTCGCCCTGCTGCAGTGCGAGGCCGTCCCTGAGAACCGTGATTTCCCCTGCGGCATTCTCCAGCACGATCTGTACTGAACCGGCGGCGGCCATCACGTGAGACTGCTCGCTGCCGAAGAAGTCGCCCTCGCTCATGTGCGAAACGTGCGTCTTCACCCCGCCGGTCCACTCGCCCATCGGATGCGGGTTGGCCTGGGCATAGGCCTTGACCGGGGCCGCCACTCGACGGTCCGAGTTGCCCTCTCTCAACACGGGATTGACCGCACTGCCCAGCACCCTGGCGTACCGCGCCTTGACCCCCTCTTCGGGTTCGCCTTCCGGTTCCTCGGGATATTCGGGCACGTCGTACCCGTGATCCTGCAGCTCCTTGATGGTGGCCTGCAGTTGGGGAATCGATGCACTGATATTGGGCAGCTTGATGATGTTGGCCGCCGGCGTCTTGGCCAACTCGCCCAGTTCGCTCAGCGCGTCATTCTGCTTCTGTTCGTCGGTGAGATTCTCCGGAAAATTGGCAACGATCCGGCCGGCCAGCGAGATATCCTGCAGGTCAAACTCAATTCCTGACGACGAGGTGAACGCCCGCAAGATCGGCAACAGCGATCGCGTTGCCAGGGCGGGAGCTTCATCGGTCTTCGTGTAGATGATCTTCAGTTGGTCGTCGGTCATCGGATTCCTCGGCCGGAAACGCTCTCACATCGGAAGTTCGTACCGTAGGTCGCGCCACCCGGCAACGCAACGCATCCAGTCGATCCACGACCGGCGACCTTCACCGCGATGCTCTCACTGCTTCTTCGCGAGGCCGTTTCGCCACCATCGCACCTCGAGCGATCCCTGAACACGGCGTGACCCGTCGTCGGCACCGGCGACGATATCGAGTCGCTTGTCCCCGTCCAGATCTGCCAGGATCACCTGGTTGGCCGCCCGGAAGTCGGTCCGAACCACGTGCTGTTTCCACTTGCCGCCACCGGCGTTCTCGAACCATACCACCCGGTCTCCCTTCGACCACGCGGTGGCCACAATGTCAATGTCGCCGTCGGAGTCGATGTCGCCCGTGTTGGCCTCGAACGCAAAAGGCAGCCGCCCGACCAGGTGCCTCTTCCACTGGGGGATCCCCTTGCCAGTCGACGTGTTCTCGTACCAGGCCACTTGGTGACGTGAGATCTTCGGGTCACACTCGACCCGCATCCCATGAGCCATCACCACGTCGAGGTCGCCATCGGCATCCAGGTCGACCGGTCTTCCGTGAATCGCGGCAGGCAGGCGATCTTCGATCACGTGCCGGGACCACTTGCCCGTGGCCGGTTTACCTGGATTCTGGTACCACACGACCCGTGACTGGTGATCCAGAGAATCGGGCTTTCCCTCGGGCATCGTCCCGACGGCGGTGGACAGCAAGTCGGGATCGCCGTCCCGGTCGAAGTCTCCGACACACAGCGTGCGGGCCTCGTGCATCTTCGAATCGATCACCCGTCGAGTCCACTCACGACCGAGGCTCTTTCGTCCTGGGTTCTCGTACCAGGACACGATGTGGCTCCGGTATCCCGATGTCGCGGCATCCAGATCGCCGTCACCATCGAGATCGGCCAGCGCGACGTCGTAGGCCTTCGGGCAGTTGTTGGTGATCAGGAATCGCCGCCACGGCAACTTGCCGTTCTTGCCGGGATTGGCGAACCAAACGACGTTGCCCTTCTGGTTGTTGACGATTGCCACGTCGGGAGTGCCGTCGCCGTCGATGTCACCGATCACGTGACGTTCGAACCAGCCGGGTTCGCCCGCGAAGATCACCTGCTTCTGGAA
>DLVV01000076.1:0-543 GCA_003445035.1 Planctomycetaceae bacterium
CCGGCTGACGATCACCGACGGCCCCTGGGTCGAACAGACCTATCCGCTGGGGATTCAGCGGGGAATCAAAACGGAGGTGCAGCTGCTCGGACAACAACTGCCCGTCAAGCCGGTCACCGTCGATGTGCCCGCCGACGCGATTGGAACAATTGGCCATTCGCTGTCGGTCCCCATGGGCGAGACGAACGTCTTTGCCCTGGCCGTCAGTGACCATCCCAACGTGCTCGAAGCCGACGGGAACAACACCCCCGCGACAGCCCAGGCGGTCACGCTTCCGGTGGTACTCAACGGGCGGATCGAGTCCGTGGGCGACACCGACCACTTTGTGTTTCAGGCCAAGAAAGACGAATCACTGGTGATGGACCTGCAGGCCGCTCGCCTTGGTTCGTTGCTCGATGCCCGGGTCTCGGTACTCGATGCCGCCGGCAAACGGATTGGTGGAGGTGATGAGAGCAAGGGATCCTCGGATCCGAAGTTCACCTTCAAGGCTCCCGGTGACGGCAAGTTCACCGTCGTCATCTCCGAACAGGAACCCGGCCGGGG
>DLVV01000076.1:870-1470 GCA_003445035.1 Planctomycetaceae bacterium
AGCGATTCGCCTACCGGCTGGAAATCGCACCTTCGGCGAAGGCCAAGCCCGGTTTCCAACTGAAGCTGCCCGGTGACGCGATCAGCGTCGCCCGCAACGGCGAAGCGAAATTCAAGATCAACGTCGAACGAACAGGCGGGTTCAACGAGGAGATCGCCCTGGCGGTGGAAAACCTCCCGGCGGGAGTGACCGTCAGCGGCGGCGACAAGATCCCCAAGGCAAAAAACGTCGTCGAGATGAAGCTGAAAGCGACCAAGGATGCCACGGTGACCGTCAAATCCGTCCGGATCACCGGCAAGGCCAAGGCCGGTGATGTCGAGATCACTTCCCGGGCCATCCTGGCGGCCGCAACGATCCATGACACCGTCCGAAACACGATGAAAGTCGCGGTGGCGGTGCCGGTGCCGTTCAAGTTCACGGGAGTCTTCGAAAGCAAATTCGGCCCACAGGGAACAACCTTCTATCGTCGCTACACGATCATCCGCAACGACTACAAGGGCCAGTTGACCGCCACGATCGCCGACGTCCAGATCCGGCACCTGCAGGGGATTTCCTGCAAGTCCCGTCCGGTTCCCAAGGACTCCGACCAGTTCGACTTCC
>DLVV01000076.1:1789-5679 GCA_003445035.1 Planctomycetaceae bacterium
GATCCAGCTGCCGCCCTGGCTCGAAGCCGGACGCACCAGCCGCACGCAGATGCTGCTGGTCGGGATTGTCACCGATCCCGATGGCACCAGCCACAAGGTCTCCTACACATCCAACAAGGAGAGCGACCAGACGGTCGTGCTGGCCACGTCGGGACTGGTGGGAGTCGACACGGCGAAGACATCCATCATCTCCAGCCCCGGCGATGCCGTGGAGTTGCCGTTCACCGTCTTGCGCGGAACCGGTGCCGGTGGACCCGGCACAGTCGAACTGATGCTGCCGGCTCACATCCAGGGCGTCTCGGCCACCCCGGTCAAGCTCGCATCCGGCCAGACCAGCGGCAAGCTGGTCATCCGCTTCGCCAAGTCCGGCGCCGGACCGTTCAACCAGTCGTTGAAGATCCGGGCCCGCATCACCGATGCCCGGGGAGACCAGTTGATCGGTGAGACCGCCTTCGAGATCGTCACCGAGTGACCGGCCGCGGCCGACGCGATCGACACCGAAAGAAGACCTAGTGTGTCTTCAGCCGTTCGGGAGTGGGCAGATCCTGGATATCGGGAAGGTTGAAGACTTCCAGGAATCGACCCGTCGTGCGGTAGGTGATTTCGCGGGGGTTCTTGCCACGTTCGATCACGATCATCTGTCGCCGCAACAACAGTCTCAACAGACCACTGACGTTCTTGCGAACGAAACCTTCGATTTGCTGCCGTGAGATCGGCTGCTTGTATGCCACCAGCGCCAAGACCTCGAGTTGTTCCTGCGAGAGCTTCACTTCCTTGGGCCCAAGGCCAAAGACCCGGTTCTTCAGCCTGTCGAGTTCCTCATCCTCGCGCAATTGCAGACGGTACCCACCCTCGGCCAACCGGATCTCGTACGGCCGCCCTTCATTGCTGTAGAGCCGATTGAGACCCTCGATCTCCTCCTCGATCGAAGAGATCTCGGTGTCCGGGCTCACCAGCAAAGCCAGTTTCTTGGCCGTCAACGCCCTGCCGCCAACGAACAACGCCGCCTCGATCAACTGGCAGGCCGTCACCCGGGGCGGTCCGGATTCCTCGGGCGGTTCCAACTCGGCTTCCGGTTCGTACTCGTCGCCTGTCGTGTCGGTATCCGACCAGTCGGCGAGATCGACCCCGGGTCCGATATCCTCCTCGACCGCCTCGTTTTTCTCCAGGGCCTGCCGGTAGGCCAACTCGAGATCCTCGTCCAGGCACGACGGCTCCGGCGAAACGTGACCACCGGCCTGGGAATCGTCGTCCAGACCGGGATGCGCCGGATCGATACGGAAGTCCCCATCGTGGTCAAAGTTGTCCGGCATGGTCGTTCCGCGAGCGGAAAGGGGGCGTGAGCGGTGCGGGAGTATACGAGCGGTTTCGGCCCCGGGGCAAGATGAGAGATGCGTCCGAGATGGGGAACTCGCATCGATCCGAGGGCATATGATACGATCGTCGCAGCGACCCGAGGTTTCGGACTCCTTCTCCAACTCGTTACGAGATCACCATGAAACGGACGACTCTCAGCCTACTTCTGCTGGCAGCCAGCGCGTGGACAGCCCAGACGGTCCAAGCCGAGAACTGGCCCGGATGGCGTGGGCCCCGCGGTGACGGCACCAGCACCAGCCAGGCGGTCCCGATCTCGTGGGACGCCACGACGGGCAAGAACCTGTTGTGGAAGACGCCGCTGGCCACCGAGGGACATTCCTCACCGATCATCCACGGCAATCGCGCCTACGTCGTCGGCTGCGTCAAGGCCAAGCAACAGCGGACGCTCGTCTCGCTCGACGCACACACCGGCAAGGTGGCCTGGGAGCGAATTGTGTTCGCCGCACCGCTCGAATCCAAGCACAAGCTCAACAGCTACGCCTCCGGCACGCCGGTCACCGACGGCAAGACGATCTACGTCTCGTTCCTGGAGACCGGAACCCAGAAGGTCCCCGCACCCAACGTCGGCAACAAGCGGCTGATCACTCCCGGACGCATGGTCGTGGCCGCCTACTCCTCGGCGGGCAAGAAACTCTGGGTGGTCCGACCCGGTGACTTCGTCAGCGCCCATGGTTTCTGCAGCAGCCCGGTGATCTACCAGGACCTGTTGATCGTCAACGGGGACCACGACGGCAAGAGCTACATGCTGGCGTTGGACCGGAAGACGGGCAAAACCGTCTGGAAGACCAATCGCAAGTACGGCATCCGCAGCTACGTCACGCCCCTGATCCGCAAGATCGACGGGCGGACCCAGATGGTCGTCTCGGGCAGCCAGCACATCACCAGCCTGAACCCGCGGACCGGCAAGCCGTACTGGATCATCGAGGGTCCCACCGAGCAGTTCGTGGCGTCGATGGTCTATGACGGGAACCTGTTCTTCATGGCCTGCGGATACCCGACCTACCACGTGATGGGAATCAACCCGCGTGGCAACGGAGACGTCACGAAGTCGCACATCACCTGGCACTCGCGCGGAGCCAAGTGCTACGTGCCCAGTCCGGTCGTCATCGACAAGTATCTCCTGGTCGCCGACGACCGGGGCACGGGCAACTGCTTCGATGCCAAGACGGGCGATCGGCTCTGGCAGGGCCGGCTGGGACGCCACTACAGCGGCTCGCTGGTCACCGCCCGCGGCCTGGCCTTCTTCATCGCCGATGACGGGATCACCAAGGCGGTCAAGCCGGGTCCGAAACTGCAGGTCGTCGCCGAAAACAAGCTGGGCGAGTTCACCTACGCCTCGCCGGCGATCGCCCACGACCGCTTCTACATCCGGGGTGAGAAACACCTGTTCTGCATCGGAACCAAGACGGTGGCCGGAAAGTGACACCACGACTGCTGATCGCCCTGGTGCTGCTGCTGCCGGCCGACGGCCGAGCGGCAGACGACCGGGACAAAACCCCGGGGAAGATCCCGGCCAAGCAGGCCGAGTTCTTCGAGCGGGAGGTGCGGCCGCTGTTCGTCAAGCACTGCTTCGAGTGCCACTCGGCCAAGTCCAAGCCGCTGCAAGGCGGCCTGCGACTGGACACTCGCAAGGACACCCGCAAGGGGGGCGAGTCGGGTCCGGTGATCGTTCCCGGGAAGCCGGGCGAGAGCCTGTTGATCGACGCGGTGCGTCATGACGGCATCAAGATGCCGCCCAAGAGAAAGCTGACACCGAGAGAAATCCTCATCCTCGAGCGCTGGGTGGCCCTGGGTGCTCCCGACCCTCGGACCGGTGGACCATCGCTGTCGGCGGTCGCTCCCGACAGTCCCCAGGCCCGGGCCTGGTGGGCGTTTCGCCCCTTCCAGTCCAGCGTCCCCCGGCCCACCGACGACACGTGGTCCCGCAATCGCATCGACCGCTTCGTGCTCTATCGACTCCGCGAAAACCGGCTGGCTCCATCGCCGTCGGCCGATCGACGCACGCTGATCCGCCGGCTCAGCTTTGACCTGGTCGGTCTGGGACCGACACCCGAAGACGTCGACGCCTTCGTCGCCGACGATGCTCCCGGTGCCTGCGACCGCCTGGTCGAACGACTGCTGGCCTCACCGGCCTACGGAGAACACTGGGGCCGCTTCTGGCTCGACAAGGCCCGTTACGCCGACGCACTGCCGGGGTTCGAGAGCAGCACGGCCAACCCCTGGCGGTACCGCGACTGGGTCGTACGTACCCTTAACGAGGGTGCCGGCTACGACGACTTCGTCTCCCGCCAGTTGGCAACCGACCTGATCAAGGACACCGGCCCCGACGATCTGGCCGCCCTGGGCTTCTTCGGTCTCAGCCCGACGTACTGGAAGGAACTCAAGCTCGATATCAGCCTGGTCCGCGAAACCGTGGCCAAGGAGCTCGAGGAGCGGGTTGATGTCTTCGGCCGGACCTTCCTGGGACTGACACTGTCGTGCTCGAGATGTCACGACCACAAGTTCGACCCCAT
>DLVV01000076.1:5723-5846 GCA_003445035.1 Planctomycetaceae bacterium
CCGCGACTGGGTCGTACGTACCCTCAACGAGGGTGCCGGCTACGACGACTTCGTCTCCCGCCAGTTGGCAACCGACCTGATCAAGGACACCGGCCCCGACGACCTGGCCGCCCTGGGCTTCTT
>DLVV01000076.1:5983-11235 GCA_003445035.1 Planctomycetaceae bacterium
CACGACCACAAGTTCGACCCCATCTCCAACCGCGATTACTACGCCATCGGCGGCGTGCTGATGAGCAGCCGGCCGGTTGACCGGCCCCTGGCCGGGGACGACGTCTGGTTGCCGATCCGTGAGGCCCGCGAACAGGTCCGCAACCTCACCGTCGGCCTGGCCAAGATGAGGGAACAGCTGCCCAAGACAGCGGCGAACAAGAAGAGGTTCAAACAGATCGAGGCGAAGATCGCCGCGATCCGGAAGTCGACGGAGTTCGCCTCGAATACCGTGATGGTGCGTGCGGTCGAGGAAGCCAGTATCCACGTGGTTCCGGACGGTCCGGCGCGGAACCGGATCGAGTTTCGCCACGGGAAACCCCGTGACCTGCACATCCACATCCGTGGCAACCCGATGAGAAAAGGCCCCCTGGTTCCCCGGCGTTTCCTCGAGGTCCTGACGGCCGGCAAGCTCACGCCGTTCCGGCAGGGCAGCGGACGACGGGAACTGGCCCGGGCCATGTTCACCGACGGCCACCCGCTGGTCGCCCGGGTGATCGTCAACCGCATCTGGGAACAGCATTTCGGACAGGGGCTGGTTCGCACGCCGAGCAACTTCGGCACCCAGGGGCAACGGCCCTCTCACCCCGGCCTGCTCGATGATCTCTCCGCCCGGTTTGTCGCTCACAACTGGTCGCTGAAATGGCTGCACCGCGAGATCACCGCGTCGGCCGCCTACCGCCAGTCGAGTCGCAATCGGCCCGACGGGCAGGCCAGCGATCCCGACAACCGTCTGCTGTGGCGGTTCACTCCCCGGCGGCTGGCGATCGAGCCGTGGCGGGACGCGATGCTGCAGGTCACCGGTTCGCTGGACCAGCGGCTCGGTGGTGCCGCCGGCAATCTCGGCGACGACAACTACTCGCGACGGACCCTCTACGGAAAAATCGATCGCAAGACGCTCAGCGTCATCCTCAAGATGCACGATTTTCCCGATCCCGGCGCGCACAGCGCCCGCCGGAAACCGACAACCACGCCGGTGCAGCAGTTGTTCGCCATGAACAGTCCGTTCCTGTTCCAGCGGGCCGATCGCCTGGCTACGGTGATCGGGGTCGGCAACGGGAAACCCCTGCCGTCTCACATCCACGACGCGTACCGGATCCTGTTCCAGCGACAGCCGGGCAGCGACGAGCTGGCTCTCGGGGAACGGTTCCTTTCCGGCAACCCCGCCGCCGACAAGAGACAACGGGCTGCCCGCTGGTCCCGGTACCTCCACGCGTTGCTGGCCAGCAACGAATTTCTCTTTGTCGACTGACCGACACCACAGGCGACCAACCGATGATCCTTGACGATCCCCAGGCAACAACCCGCATCCCGCAGCTCGATCCGCTCTCGCGGCGTGCCATGATCGGACGGCTTGGGGGAGGGCTCGGTGCCACCGGAGTCGCCTCGGCTCTCTCGGCCGACCAGTCGCTGTCGCATTACGGCGGCAAGGCCCGCCGCGTGATCCAGCTGTTCATGAACGGCGGGCCCTACCAGGGTGACCTGTTCGACCCCAAGCCGGCATTGAAGAAGTTCGAAGGACAGCGGCCACCGGGAGCAACGCTGCGGACCGAGCGAATCACCGCTGGGCTGTTGCCCTCGATCCGCAAGTTCGCCCCCCGTGGCAACAGCGGAGTGATCGTCAGTGATCTGCTGCCGGAGATCTCCAGGGTCATCGACGACGTCTGCGTGCTCAAGGGGTGCCACTCGGACAACCCCAATCACAACCCCGCCATGTTCCTGATGAACTGCGGGGCACTGACCTCGGCGGTTCCCAGCGTTGGCAGCTGGGTCAGCTACGGGCTGGGATCCGAGAACCGCAACCTGCCCTCCTACGTCGTGCTGGCCACCGGTTACCCGGTCGAAGCCCCGCTGACCTGGACCAGCGCATTTCTGCCCAACCACCACCAGGGCACCCACATCAACCACTCGAATCTCGCCCCCGAAAAGATCATCCCGTTTCTGCGAAATGCCCGGTACGACCGCAAAGTGCAGCGACGCCAGTTGGACCTCCTGGGCCAGCTCAACCGGAAACACCTCGAGAACCGCGGCGGCGGCGACCGCCTGGCGTCGCGGATCCAGTCCATGGAGACCGCGTTCCGGATGCAGTTCGAGGCGACCGACGCGTTCAACCTCGAGCAGGAATCCAAGCAAACCCGGGACGCCTACGGCACCGGCAAGTTTGCCAACGGCTGCCTGCTGGCCCGCCGGTTGTGCGAGCGGGGCGTCCGCTACGTCCAGCTGTACTACGACGGTGGCCAGCCCTGGGACACCCACGACAACCACAACGAACGGATGGTCACCCTGACCCGCAACGTCGACCGTCCGATCGCCTCGCTGATCGCTGACCTGAAGCAGCGGGGCCTGCTCGAGGACACGCTGGTGGTCTGGGGCGGCGAGTTCGGCCGGACTCCGGTTTCGGAGAACGGCAACGGCCGAGACCACAACCATCACGGCTTCTCGATGTGGATGGCCGGCGGGGGTGTCCGGGGTGGGATGACCTATGGCGAGACTGACGATTTCGGATTCAAGGCCGTCACCGACAAGGTGCACGTTCACGACGTCCACGCCACGATGCTGCACCTGCTGGGCATCGATCACACTCAGCTGACCTACCGCTACGCGGGCCGTGATTTCCGGCTGACCGACGTTTACGGACGGGTCGTCAACGAGATCCTGGTCTAGGTCTCCGGTGGGCGGCACACCGGGTCGATCTTCGGTCGCGCGCGGCGTTAGAATCGATCCCATGAAGGCCCTGCTGCCATTCCTGTGCGTCCTGATCGCTGCGGTCCCTCTCCGCGCCGCCGCCCCGGACTTCAACAAGGACGTCCGGCCGATCCTGGCCAGGCACTGCCTGGGATGCCACGGGCCCGAGAAACAGGAAAGCGGCCTGCGACTTGACCGGCGGCAGTCGTTGCTGGTCGGAGGCGATTCGGGCGACCCGGCGATCCGGCCGGGGAAACCGGCATCCGGAGAACTGGTCCGAAGAATCACCAGTCGCGACCCCGAGCTGATGATGCCGCCCAAGGGGGCTCGACTGGATGCCGCTGCGATCCGCACGATCTCCGAATGGATCCGACGTGGAGCGGTGATGCCCGATGACGCGGATCCGCGTGGAACGCACTGGTCATTCCAGCCACTGAAACCCGTCTCGCTGCCGACGGTCCCCGCATCGTCAGCCAACCGGATCGGCTCGCCGATCGACACCTTCGTCATTGCCCGTCTCCACGCCAATCGCCTGGAACTCTCGGAGCCTGCCGCCCGGCGGCAGCTCTTGAGACGCGCGTCGCTGGTGATCACCGGTCTGCCGCCCACACCCGCAGAGACCGACCGCTTCCTGTCGGATTTGCGACCGGCAGCCTGGGAGCGGGCCGTCGACCGGCTGCTGACCAGTCCCCGGTACGGAGAACGCTGGGCCGGACACTGGCTGGACGTGGTGCGGTTCGCCGAAACGACCGGGTACGAGACGAACACGCGAATCGCCGACGCGTGGCCCTACCGCGACTACGTGATCCGAGCCCTCAACGAGGACCGACCGTACAACCGTTTCGTGTTCGACCAGTTGGCCGGCGATACGACCGGCGAAGACACCGCCACGGGATTCCTGGTCTCCGGACCTCGCGACACCGTCAAGAGTCCCGACGAACGACTCACCCGCCAGCAACGGCAGAACGAACTGGACGAGGTGATTTCGGCCACCGGATCGGTGTTCCTGGGACTCACGATCGGTTGTGCAAGATGTCACAGCCACAAGTTCGATCCGATCCCCCAGAAGGACTACTACGCCGTGCAGGCCGTCTTCTCGGGACTGCGTTACGGCAATCGCCGCATCCGCGGCGAGAAGAATGACCGATGGCAGTCCCGACTGCCGGAACTCCGAAAACAGCTCGACACGATCGCCTCCCGGCTCAAAGCCCAGAAGACAGACCACCACTTGCGCGAACCGATCGACTTTCGCGAAACCACCGAGACCTTCGCGGTGGTCACAACCCGCGTGCTGCGGCTGGAGATCCATGCCACCAATGACGGCGGGCCACCAAGGCTGGACGACCTGGAAGCCTGGACACCGGCCGGGGACCCAAAGCGGCCGGCTCGAAACGTGGCGTTGGCCGAACTGGGTGCGATGGCCGAATCGTCGAGCTTCGCCATGGCCAACCAGTCACGACTGGCCGAGAACCTGATCGACGGGGCTCGCAAGCTGAACTTCTTCTGGCAGCCCTCCGGGCCGGGGCGGGCCTGGGTGACCATCACCTTCGACAAACCCCGGGCCATCAACCGGGTCATCCTGAAGCCGACGGGCGGGTCGGTGCCGGTCGACTACGACCTCCAGGTTCCCGGCGGCCCGAACGGATGGCGATCGGTCGCCGACTCGCGTGACCGCATGCTCCACCCCAATGACAGTCGTTCGGCCGAGAAGATCCGGCTGCGAGATGTGCCACCCGCCGAAATCGCCCGAATTCGCAAACTCACCGGCCGCTTCGCGTCGGTCCAGGGAGAGCTCAACCGGTTGGCCGCCGGACCCCAGGGATTCCTGGGTTCGTTCCAGCCCCCCGAGACCACCTATCGCCTGAAACGCGGCGATCCGATGCAACGGCTCGAACAGGTTGCTCCCGATTCGCCGCAGCTGCTCGGGTCACTCAACCTCGATGCGAAGGCCTCCGACAGCGTTCGACGCGCGGCCCTGGCGACCGCAATCACCAGCCCCCGCAACCCGCTGGCAGCCCGGGTGATCGTCAACCGGGCCTGGCAGCATCACTTCGGCACCGGTCTGGTTGACACGCCGTCGGACCTGGGCCGAAACGGAACCCGGCCCACGCACCCCCGGTTGCTCGACTGGCTGGCTCTCGACCTGGTTCAACACGACTGGTCGCTGAAACACCTGCATCGCCGGATCCTGGTGTCAGCCACGTTCGGCCAGTCTTCTCGACCCCGTGCGGCCGCGCTCGCCCGAGACGGCAACTCGCGTTTTCTTTGGCGGTTTCCACCTCGCCGACTTGAAGCCGAGGCCCTGCGAGATTCGATCCTGGCGGCCAGTGGTCGACTCGACGACCGGATGTACGGCCAGGGCTTCGACTTCTACGACGTGCCACAGAGCAACTTCGGGGATTACGTACCCAAGGAGGAGTTCACTCCCGTCGGCTGGAGACGGATGGTCTACGGCACCAGGGTCCGCCTGATCCGGCCGGGGATTTTCGGCGCGTTCGACTGCCCCGACGGTGGCCGCATGGCACCGAA
>DLVV01000384.1 GCA_003445035.1 Planctomycetaceae bacterium
CGGGCAAAGGCCGCCCGCGGCACGGCAAAAGGCGGAGTTCCCTCGGGAAAAGAACTTTCCGAACGTCTCGCGTCCAACGGTGCGGGCACCGGTGATGTGCAGGTGTCCATGGCCTGGAATAACGGCAACGACATCGACGTGGCTGTGGCCTGTCCCTCCGGAGAGTTGATCTTTTTCGGCCACAAGCGGTCGGCCTGCCGAGGGCAACTGGATATTGACCGTAACGCCGGCGGTCCGACCGACCTGTCTCCGGTGGAAAACATTTTCTGGGCGACAGGTGACGCCCCCAAGGGACGGTTTGCTGTGCTCGTCAAGCACTACGCCAACCACGGATTTCCGGATCCGACGGGGTTCATCGTGCGGGTTTCCGTTGACGGTCAGACCAGGGAATTCCGCGGGATGGTGACGGCCAACCAGCCGCCGGTTACAGTGCACCAGTTCACCCGGCGGTGAACCGGACAGAACGAGATCCTGGATCAATCAAACTGGGGTAAAGTGATTCCATGCTTGACATGCTGCTGAAGACCGGGTGGATGGGGATTCCCCTGTTCCTGTTGTTTTTTTTCGCGGTGGCGTTGTTCATTGAACGCTGGTTGGCATTCAGCCGCGAGGCGACGGAGATGGAGAGTTTCAGTGCCCCGTTCGAACAGGCCGTGCAGGCTTTGCGGTTTGACGAGGCGGCGCAGATCTGTGACATGAACACCGGAAATATTGCCGAGGTCTATCGGATTGCCGTGCAGCACTACGGCCAGGGGGCGGCGACTCTCCGCAACGTGCTGAGCAGTCACATTGAACTTCAGATCGTGCCGAGGTTGCGGGCACGGATGAAATTCCTGGGAGCTATCGGCAAAGGCGCCCCGATGATCGGCTTGCTGGGGACCGTGTACGGCATGATGAATGCCTTCGTGAAGATCGCCTCGGCAACCGGCCAGGGAGCCGATGCGAAGAACCTCGCCGGGGACATTGGTATGGCCCTGGGCACCACGTTTCTCGGGTTGGTCGTGGCCGTGCCGGTCGTGTTCGGCATGGCCTATCTCCGCGGGCGGATTGACCAGTTCGAGATCGACCTGGAACGCTACAGCAACACCGTCGTGGATCTGCTCTATTCGACGGCTCCCACCAACGAGATCGAGGCGGGTGGGGTCGCGTTCGAAGCGCAGCCCCCGATGGATCCTCCGCCGGAACCGTTGGCACCGTCACAGCCGGTGCGGCGCTAAACCTGGACCAATCGCCAGTCTGCAGAGGTGTGAGTGATGATCAGGATCCGTCGCCACGCGGATGAAGTCGACGAGGAAGATCTCGACATCACGCCGATGATCGATATGACCTTCCTGTTGTTGATCTTCTTCATGGTCACCAGCGTGATTTCCAAGAAGGCCAATCCCGACTTGCCCAAGTCGGTCGCGGGTGACACCGAGGAAGTGGACAAGCAGGTGATGCTGGTTCTGGATTTTCCCGAGGGCATCGACGAATCCCACCGCGAATCGTTGAGCGGATCGCAGGACATCACGCTGCAGCAGGCCCGGATTTACTTCCAGGACAACCGGGACGAGTCGATCCCTGCCAGCGAGTTGGCTGGCAGGTTGGAAGCGAAACTCCAGGGGCCGGGGCGTCCGAAACGGCTGATTCTCCAGGCGAGCCGGAAAATGCCGGTCGGGGTGGTTCGCGAGGTGTTGAAACTGGCCACCAGGGCGAATGTGGAGAACGTGTCGGTGGCCGTCTGGATCCCCAAGTAAACCGGACAGATTCAGGAGACCCGGATCATGTCGACATGGGATGTTCGTCGGGAACTGGAAGGCGAGTCGCTGTTCGCGGACCTTTCGACCGAAGAACTGCGAGAGTTGTATTCGACCCAGCAGGTCGGCCCGATGGACTGGGCCCGTCCGGATCCCGCGTACCCGTGGAGACAACTGACGACATGGGATGAGTTGGCTGACATCACCCACGCGCAGCGGCGGCGGCGAAATCGCCAGGGCGTCGGCGAGGAAGAGATGGACATGACGCCGATGATCGACATCACGTTTCTGTTGCTGATTTTCTTCATGATTACGGCCACATTTGACCTGCAGAAAGGCCTGGCCTTTCCGCCGGAGAAACCTGACCAGACGCCGGAGAACGAGTCGGCGCCCGGGTTGGCGGCCGTCCAGCAGCAGCAACTGGTGCTGAAGATCGGGGCCAATGACACTTTTCAGCTGCTCGGTGACAATCAGCAGCCTGGCCCCGAGATTTCCGCGGAGGACCTTGTCGACACGTTGCGCGAGAAGAGCCAGGCGGAGACCAAGAGCAAGCTGTTGATTCTGCCACACGACGCGGCCAGTCACGAAGCGGTCGTGCTGGCCATAGATTCGTCGGCCCAGGCCGGGATCACCGAGATCGCTATCGCAGACATCCAGACCGCACCGGATCCATGAACCGTGTGGCGGTCCGTCCCAGCCGGCCCGCACAGAATCGTTGTTACGTGCCATGTCGCAGCCCACTGAATACCTGGACTTCCAGTGTCCGGCGTGCCGCCACGAGTTTCATCTCGAGGTGAACGCCGACGTGGAGGAGGTGGTGTGTCCGGATTGCGACACGTCGGTGAAGGTGCCCCGCTTCGAGACACTGAAGCTGTCACCCGCAGAGCGGCCGAGCCGTGACACCACGATCGACACGTCTCCGGTTCCGGAGACGGCAGCGGCGAACCGTCCGGCGGAGCCGCCGCCCTCGGCGGCCGTTGCCGCGGTCGGGACACATTCGGTCCAGGAGGCTGTTCGCCGCGATGGGGCCGGGACCCGCCCCGCGGGGCCGATTTACGGTCCCGAAACGTCGCTGTCCGGATGGAAGCGGTTCCGCCGCTGGTTTTTTCGGGCGTTTTTTGAGAGCCGCGCCGGGATGGCGGTTTTGCTGGGAACGATCCTGATCGGGACCGTGGCGACCTGGTGGATCTGGCAGCGGAGTGAAACCCAGCGGCACGAGGGCCTGGTTGCCGCGGCGTGGGACAAGGCTGACGTGGCATTTCGCCAGGCGCAGTTTGACGATGCGAGCGTGAACTACCAGGAGGTGGTGTCGCGGGCACAACAATGGGGGACACAGGGAGGGCCGCATGTGGAACTGGCCCAGCAGATGATAGGACTGGCTGATCGAGCTGAAGCGGTCAGTGCCGCATTGGCTGCGGGGACGGCCCCCTTGCCGGAGGCGGCGTTTGCCGACATGAAACAATCTGTCGCGGAATTGCTCGAGGGGCAGGACATGCCACCGGCTGGTGCGGACATGGTTGCCGAAGATGATCCGCCTGTCGGGTTGGATTTCACCACCTCGGCTCGGGTCAGCAAGCTGGTCGATGGCTGGCTGGTGAGCCAGGCCGAGAGGATGGCGGCCCCCCTGGCAGATGCGGCCAGGCCCCAGGCGTTGGCTGTCGATCGGCTCGAGCAGTTGGCCGGGTGGTTGGACCAGTGGGGCCGCGACACCACCGGGTTGCGGGCCAGCTGCGAGAAGGCACGTGAACGCATCCAGCGGTCCGGGTTGCAGGAACGCTTCACCGAGGCGGGCCAGTCCGCGATGGATGGTTATTCGGCCGACACGGTTCTGGCGGCGCTCGCGGTTCTTGAGTCCTGGCAGAAAGCCGGGGGCGGCGAACAGGTCGACACGCAACGGGCCGAATTCCTGGAGACGCTCGCCGTGAAACTCAAGGAAGGCAGGCCGCTGGAAGAGGAGCCTGACGGGAACAGGCCGCTGGTGGTTGGGCCGCCGGTCGTCGCGTTGGCGGCTGGTTCGGCGAAGCCGATCGGGGAGGGGCGGCAAGTGGTCTATGTCAACGATGAGGATCAGTTGCTGGCACTGGACGCTGAGACGGGAGTGGCCGGGTGGGCGGTTCGCCGCGGGTTCACCAATGGCTGGTTGCCGGCCAATGGACGTGCCGGGGACAAGGCCGTGTGCGTGGTCTCCTGGCGGCGGGAGCGACGGATGTACCTCTCGTGTCTCGAATGCCTTTCGGGCATACCGGTCTGGACGCGCCGGATGCCGGTGTCCGATGGGAAGTTGTCACAGCCTCCGATTGTCCACAAGTCGAGTGTGCTGGTGCCGACCGAGGCGGGCCTGGTGGTCCAACTGGACCTCGTCAGCGGCAAGACCCGGTCTCGGGTGCGGTTGCCCGAGTCATTGGCCGCCCGGTGCGTGTTGAACGTCGAAAAGGAACGCCTGGCTTGCCTGGGACGTGAACTGGGCACCTACACGCTGGGCCTGTCACCGGCGCTGTCGATCGAAGAGGTTCATGTGCGAGACGGGGCAGTCGGCGAGGGGCAGGCGCACGTTGCATGGGCCGGCTCGCTGTTGTTGGCCGCAATCAACCTCGATGAGTCCCGCTGCCGCCTGGTCACCTATCGGCTGGCCGGTGGTCAACTTCTGGAAGCGGGTGAGGCACTGGAGTTTGACGGGAACTTCTGGCAGCCACCGTCGATCCTCGGTGACTCCGCGTTTCTCGCCACCGATTCGGGGCAGTTGGCCAGGCTGGTGTTGTCGCCGGCCAGTCCGGAGCAGCCGGTGAAGAAGGTGTGGTCGGGTGGCGAAGTTGCCTCGCAGCTGGGGTCACGACCGTACGTGCTGTCCCATGCCGAGGCTCCGTTGCTGATGGGATTTGGCGGTGCAGTGACCGCCTCGTTCCTGGAAATGGGTGGAGAAAAGAAAGACCAGGGGGTCCGGACGGCTTGGACATGGTCGGTTCCCGATGAGGGGCAGGTGGTGTTTCAGCCCCTGCAACTGTGCCCCCGCGGGGTGGTGATTGCGGTGCGGCAGCCGGGCAAAGCCGGGGTGTTTGTCAATTGCCTGGATCTCACCAGCGGTCGTCAGCAATGGACGTGGTCCAACGGCGGCACGCCGCCCGTCGAGAAGCCGACCGAAGACGGCGCGGCTGTCGTCCGTCCGTCCTGGTCGCTTGTCGTCGCACACTTTCAGCCTGTGAGGTCACTGGATCCCTGGAATGCCGCCCTGCCGCTGGAGCGCGAACTGGTTCCGTTGCTGTTTGACCGGTTGCTGCAACCCGGGGGCGACGGTGCGCGGTACATCAAGGGGCCGCTCGTCGACGGTTACGAGTTGTTGCCCGGGACGCGGCAGTCCGCTGCGGGAGCGGCGTGCCGAGTGTTTCGGTTTCGACTCAAATCGAGTCGGTCCTTTCATGACGGGCAGCGGATGGATAGCGAGGACGTGGTCGAGTCGATTCGACGGCTGGGCGACGCCCGGGTGCGGTGGGGGCAGCGTGAGCAGTTCCGGATGCTGCGGGCGCCCCGGAGCCTCGCTGACGGTCGGGTTGAGGTCATGGTGCGTCCCTATCTCGCCACGGGTCGCCTGTTGAGTGTCTATGTCGCGCCGCGGCGTCACTACGCCAACATTCCTCCATCCGGGTCTGCCCTGTCCTCGGTGCCAGTCGGCAGCGGGCGGTTTGAGGTTGTCGATCGGCTGCGGGCCGACGAAATCGTGCTCCGCCGCAGTCGTCACCATGCGGAATCGCGGCGAGGCGAAGTCGGCGTCCAGGAGGTGGTGCTCAAGCGGTTCAAGGTCTCGGCGATTGACGACATCGTCGACCGTTGGCAGGCCAGGCGGGTCGACATGATCGCCGGCCTGGGGGCTGCGGAACTGGCCGTGCTGAAGGCCAAGGGCGTGGATGGAGACCTCAGGCTGGTCAGGAGCCACCGGGTTGCCGTGTTGATGTTCAACCATCGGTCGACGCCGTTTACAGACCCGAAAATGAGACACAAGGTCGTGAGGCTGGTGGGGCCGGAGTTCCGTCGCGAGGTGCTCAAGCGGTTGGGCGGTGACCAGGCTGGAGCCGTCGTGGTCGGGAGCGTGATTCCCTCAATCAACCGCGCCGCCGAGGCGGCGCTCCCCGACGGACTCGTTGAACACTACCTGGGCCAACTCAAGGAGGCTGCCGGCGGCCGGAGCCTGTCACTGAAGGTCGTTGTCGGCAACCAGTTGTCTGAACGGGCTGCTGCGGCGATTGCGGGCCGGTTGACCTCCATGGCAGGGGCGAGGGTGAATCTCGTCCGGCTCACGGCTGACCGGTTCCACCTCGAGGTCCACGAACGACACTCGTTTGATCTGGCCGTTCGCGTGCTGGATTACTCGGACCCGTTGTTGAGCCTCGGCGGATTGATGGACACGCGGGCGTCGAAAGGGGAGTCGCTTTCGCTGAACGTCCTGGGATTTGGTGGGCAGCAGTTGATGCAATCGCTCGTCGATTTTCGTATGGCCCAGGACTGGACGGGTGTGCTGCAGGCCCGGCGGAGGCTCGACGACGTGATCCGTAACCAGGCCGTCGTGGTTCCGCTGTGGTCTGATCCCCAGTACGCGTTGATCCAAAAGTCAATCCGCAGCCCGGCTCCCCCGGCGAACCGCTGTTCCGGGCCGTGGCTGTTTCACCGGTTGGCGGAATGGAGCCGAGGAACATGAGCGGACACGGTTGCCTGTTGACCCTGGTGCGATGTCGGTCGTTGCTGATGACGCTGTCGGTGATGATTCTCGGGAACGGGTGGGCCGTGGCCCAGGAGTCCCGCCAGGTTTCGGCCGTTGTCGGGTTCGCCGAGCATGAGGCGCTGGGGGAAGTGCTGAAGCAGCAGGTCCGTGATGCTGTGAGCCGGCGGCTCGAGCAGCGGACAGGTCACGAAGTCTTGTGGTCGGACATGCCCGATACATGGAGGAGCACGGTTCCGGGGGGCGAGGGGCAGAGCCTGACACCGGCGATGTGTCGCCAGGGGAAGCTGGATCTTGGGGTCCAGGGGCTCTCGCTGTGGATCGAATACGCCAAGGGCACGTACCTCATCCGGTGTGCCGTGTTTCACCGGGAATTCAACGACGTGATCATGTCGCGGGTGGTGTCGGTGGTCGATCGCCGTCTTGTGGTCAACACCGTCGACCGTCTCGTTCAACGCGTGTGGCGGCCCGTCGGCGAGATCACCGGCGGCGAGGGGGGCAGCCTGGTGGTGTTGCTGGCCGGGTCGGGAGTTCGGCTGCCGGTGCCCGGGAGCCCTCTGGAGGTCGTCGCGGTGCTCGAGCGACGCGACGGCAGACACGTACAGCCCTGGAAGGGGAAGTTTCTCGTTGTTCGCGAGCATCGTGACGCGTCGACCATGACGACCGGTGTGGTTGATGCAGGACAACAGGTGCCGGCCTTTTTCCGCCACGTGGGCACGCCCCGGGCTCGTTATTTTGTTCGCGGCGTAAAGCCTCGCCGCGGCCCGACACGGATCCGCGTGATCTCGGACATGGATGGCCGGCCCCGCGAAGCGTGTGCCGTTTTCGTCAGTGATCAGAAACCGGGCGGCGGGTATCCGGGCGGTCCGCCCAGCGGCTTGACCGACGAGGGGGGCTATTTTTCTGTTCCGTTTCCGGGGATCGGGTTCCGGTATGTGACGGTGGCTTGCGGCTTCTTTTCTGCGACGAAAGCAGTGGCCAGCGGCCAGGGGGCCTTCCCGATTGTTTTCAAGATGCCACGGGTCTCAGCCATCAAGGAGATGGAGGCGAGTTTCCAGGAGATTCGTCGTCGAGTGAAGGAGACCGAGGACTGGATCAACGTGACCACCGAGGGTGTGAATCGCCAGGTGGTGTCGGCAGACGAGGCCGGGATCGAGAAGGCGATCGTGACACTTCAGCGGAGTCCGGATTGGCAGAAATTTCGCCACGATCTGCAGGAACTACAGAAGGATCTCGAAAAAGACGCGGCCAGTGAGGGAGGGCGTGCGGGGGTCGACAAACTCGTGGCCGTGGTGCAGGAAGAGTTGAACCGCGTCTCGCGGGACAAGCGGAACTGGCAGGCGAATATTGACCGCACGGAGGTGAACCTCAGGACCATCAAGGCGACGCGTCTGGTCGCCGAGTTCAAGACGGCCCGGGAAGCCTTCAAATGGACCGCGGCTGTGTCCGCGCTGGAGGAGTTGTCCCGGGTCACTCCGGATAACGAGGACGCCAAGAAATTGTTGTCGCGGTTGCAGCGAGCGTTGCCGGAACATTCACCGCGACACGCCATGGCTCGACGCCAGGCCAGGGATGGTGTGCGGGCCGAATCGGCGGTTGACGTGTTGTCGAGTTGGCGGGCGACCGTCAAGGAGATTCGCGTGCTGATTCGGGAAGACGACGGTCCCGTTCTGTGGGAACTGCTGGCGGGGCTCGCGACATCGATCAAGCTCGTGGCGGACGAAGGCGGGGCGGTGGCGCGTCGCGTCGACTCGGCAGGGGATGATCTCAGCGACGAGGAACAACAGCGGCTGGAGAATCGTCTGAAGGCGATCAAGGATGCGTTGTCCGGATTGGCGGCCGTACAGAAGGACACGAAAACCCTGGTGAAAGATTTCTTCAACCAGTAAGCGAGCATGTGCGGGGCGGTCGATTGTGGGGAGGCCGCAAGTCAGCCGGCGCGCTGAATTGATTGCCCGTTCAAGGCGCGGCACAATGCGAGCCGCTTGGTGGAAACGACGTCTGCGGTCCATTGTGGGTGGGAGCTGGTTGTTGTGGCTTGCCGATCACGACTCTTGGAAGTCGGTGCTCCAGGTGGCCTGGTGTACCCCGTGTCGGTTCTGGCCGTCCGTTCGGCCTGGCTGTGCCTGGTGTTTTGTTGTCTATGGGCCGCCGGATGTAGCCCGCAGGACGGGGAGGCTGGAGACAGCGAACCGGCCTGGGTGAGCGAATTTGCGGAAACCCATCGCCAGTCGGAAGAAGCGACCGAACGCGCTATCGGATTTCACAAGGCCATCGTCCGGCTTGAGCATGAGGGGATTCTCAGCAGGCTGGCCGAGAGCCAGCCTGCTGAACCCGGCGAGGCCGTGCCGGATGATGACAGTGTTCCCAAAAGCGCCGCCGTCCGTGAGATGGTGTTGGCCAATATCACAGATTTCGTTGACAGCGTGGAGAGCGATGCCGGGGAGGTGGAAAAGGCCGTCTCGGAGGATATTCGTGGGTGGAAGTCGGTCGCGCATGACCGGTTTCGACTGGAACGCGAGTTGATACGTGCCAGCGACGATGCGGTGCGTGTGGCGCAGTATACGTCGTTGCTCAGTGCTCGCAGCAAGCACTTCTGGCTCTGGTCGACGGTGGGAATCGCCAGCCTGCTTGTCATCGTCGTTCGTGATCGTCGCCAGGAATTTCGCCGAGTGTTCAATGGTGGACGGGCCAAGAGCTGGGCAGTGCGGACCTGGAAGTACTTTCTGGCCTTCGGGATTCTGCTGGGGATCGTGTCGCTCCTGCTGTTCGTCATGGGAGAGCAGGTTGAGGACTGGGTCTGGAAAGCGGCCACCGGGGTTTCTCCCCGGGAGACAGTTCACGAGTTGGTTGACGACGCGAAGACGCGACAGGACGAGGCCCTGCTCAAACAGAAGACTGCCAGTGACGGATGGGACCAGGGGCTCGACGGCGTTCGTGATCGGCTAAGCAAGAAGTGGCTGGAGGCGATTGAGAAATGGCAGCGGCTCGTCGTGGCCATAACGGTTCGTGAGCAACTGGCCAGCCGGCTGGCCAAGGAACGGTCAACCCTGGCGTCTCTTCACCAGGACGTGGAATCGAAACTCTCGAACATGGAGGCGATCCAGGTGAAACGGCGGAAGAGCCGCCTGATCCTTGGTGGAGCCTTGCTGGCAGTTGTGTTCATCGGGCACCTGTTGTTCTGGGTCGGCGTGTGGCGGCGGCGGCGGCGGACGGGTGCCACGTGCCCCCAGTGCATGTCTGTCGGTCAATTCGCCAAGGTGCCGGCTGCGTCTCCGGTGGGTCACCCGTCCTGGGAATGCCAGGAGGTCGCCGTGCGAGATGCGTCCGGAATCAACCAGGCCTGTGGGTTTCGCGTGCAGGATTCGCATCGAGAGATGGCCAAGTTGTCGTTCCCCACGCTGGGGATTCCCCAGGCCGGGAAGACTCACTGGCTGGCGATGGCGTACCAGAAGATCGCCCTGGGAGATTTTCCCATCAATGTCAGGTTGGACTCGATTGACTCTCCGTCGGCCGACCAGTTCGACCGAATGGTCTCGGACATCCTGCGGAGCCGGGTCAATACGCAGGCCACGCAGACGGATCGGATTCCTGATCCACTGGTGTTCGAGTTCCAGGACGATGATCCGTGGGGGCAGTCGGACGTGTTGCTGAACATGTTTGACTACTCCGGGGAGGTCATCCTGCGTGGTCTCGACAATACCCACCTGGTCCGGGCTCTGCGGGCCGACGGTTACCTGTTTTTCCTCGACCCCATGTTTCCCCCGGACGAGCAGGTCCGGGCACTTCGGCGATTTCGCGATCACGTGTCGACGGTTGTTGGTCGCCGCTTGCGGACTCCGGTCGCTTTGTGCGTCAGCAAGATTGACCTGCTGGAGACGGCCCCCTACGGGAACAGTGACAACATTCGAAGATTCTACTCGGCGCTTCAAGAGATCGGGGAGGACATCACCCTGGACGCCATGAGCCGGCGGTCGGCGATCACTGGCGAACTTCGCGACACGATCTGGCCCGGCTGGAACATCGAGCGAGAGGTGGACGAGATCTTCGGCGGCCGGTTTCAGTTCTTCCCGATGACCCCGGTTGGCCTGGAGAGCAAGGGGGAGAAAGATCTCTCGAAGGTCACCATCAGGCCGTTTGCCGTTCTCGAGCCACTGCTGTGGCTGTTGCACATGACCGGGCACCCGATATTCACGAAGTGAACACCGTGGTCGAGACCAACCGACGACTGGGCCTTTAGCGATGATCAATTGGAAGGAATTCCAGGCAGAATACGAGTTGAGAGATTACCGGGCGGCCCTGGCGGTCGTGGCCGGAAGAATTGACGGCGTGGCCGTCGATGGGCCTCCCCGCGTGCTCAGGTGCCGGTTTTGCGAGTCTGGTGTTGAAGATCGCGAGGCGGTCGCAGGTGAAAAATGTGGCGGTTGCACGGCGGATGACGCGCTGAGATGGTTTTGTCGCAATCACCCCGAGCCGGATGGTTTCAATGACGCCAACGGATGTCTGTGTTGTCGGCGCGGACTGATGCCCCTCAACAAGGCCGACTCGGATCTGGTGGCGAAGGTTGTTTCGGTGTGCCTTGAAGTCGAGATGCTCGATAGCAAGGGGACGCTGTTCGAGGAACTCAAGGCTGCGTTCCGGACCGGGGACGAGGAGCGGGCGGCGGAGATCTACGAGTCGGGCGACTTGTCTGGCTGGGCGGGGGCGGGACAACTTGTTGGCCTGGCGAAAGACAGCCGCAAGGTGGTTGATGTGCTCGAAGAGTTGGAATCCGCTCTGAAGGCCGGTGAATTCTCCCTGCTGGTCAAGATCTGGGATCGTCATCGCAAGCACCTGGTCGTGCGAACCAGTGGTGAACGGTACCGAGATCTCGTCGAAGAATGGCGACCCAAGAACGCAGGCGCGAGTCAGGTCCTGGACGCGTGGCGTCGCCAGCCGATTGACGAAGACTTGCTGGTGAAGTTGTGGGGTGAATGGCGCGACCGGGTTGCGGATCATCCCGAGATCCTTCCGGTGAGACAGCAGGTCCAGCGGCGCGTTGACCAGCAGGTGTACTGGTCACGGTTTGTTGATGTGGAGCAGGTCGCGAGCCAGGAGACGGACGAACAGAGGGTCTCGCTGTGGAATGATGAGCTGTTCGAGGACTGGGGGCCGGCCCGAGCGGTAGTGTCGGATGTCGCGGCTGCCCGGCAGCGATTGGGGGTCGTCGAGTCCATTCGGTCCGTGCTGGAAGTGGAGTTCGACGAGCCTGGGCCTGCGACGGACCGTCTGCAGCAGGTGGTGCAGTTGGGGGGTCAACTGCCCGGCGATTATGTTTACCGCGATGTGGGAGCGGTGGAGTCGGCAGCCCGACAACTTGAACTGCTCGACCAGTTAGGCCGGGTGGTTCAGGAAGGACACTCTGACCTGGCCGTGGTGGCCGCCTGGAGGTCCCTGGAGGGATCGGGATGTGGAAACCTGGTTGAGGGGGCCAGTGAGGAGGCTGTGCAACGGGCTTTGGCTCGCGAGGAGTTGATCGGCCTGTTGCTGTCGGTGCCCGTTGACGATCTTGACGTGCAGGAGTGCGATCGACGGCTGCTGGAGATCTGGGATCCCGTGCTGGAGGGGTGTCCGGATCTGGAGGTGTTGCAGGGGCGCTGCGAATTGGCCGGGCAACGACGCCAGTTGCTGGAAACTCTGGATGCGGCCGGTCGGGACAGCGACGTGTCGCTGGTCACGACCGTGGCCGAGAATCAACTCCTTGACCACTGGCCGTTCACGGCTGTACAGGAGGCGGCAATCAGCACCGCACGGATGGAAGTCGGGTGCCTCGATGAACTGGAACTCGTGGTCGACCGAGGTGACGTGGAGCGGTTCGCCGAGATCTTCGATGCGGGCCGGTTGCGACGTCACATGGGGCGAGACTCGCTTGAGGCTCGCCGGGACCAGATTGTCGAGTTGGTCGCAGCGGCGGTCGTGCCCAATCATCGCAATGGCCTGGACCGGCCTTTTATGGGAGGGGTCAAGTCAAGCGAAGGCGGGGCGGTTCGCGTGAATTGGGCGTGGCCGGATCCGCGGGTCTCCGATACGTGTCGACTTCGCGTGTGTCGTCAACCGGAAGCGACGAGTAAAACGCTGTCGACGGAGCCATACGTGTTTGAGGCCATTGTTCACCGCAGTGTCTTGGAGCTTGGTGATGGTGCCCAGCCGTTGCCTGTTCAAGCGGACTGGAAAGGGTGCCAGGTGATCGTGCAGTGCCTGGTGGACATCGGGTTCGCGACGTTGGACGGTGAACCGCTTGTGCTCGGAATCCTGGGGGAGTGAGTTGGTGTCCGTGACGTGAAGACCGGGCCCGTAATGTCCAGGTTTGTTGGATGGGCTGCTGAACCATGCCTGTGGATCAATTCATTTTCACCCATTGCACGTACGCGTCGTCCTTCCTGGAACGGCGCGACGGTGACGATGCCGGCTTGCCGATGGGCTATGGTCCCAGGAGCAGTTCGCTGCCGGTGGATCGGTTACGTGACGTGCTCCAGGGCGTGGAACGGTACCTCTACTACAACCTTCCACTGGGGACGCCTCCGGAAGAGAGACTGGTCCTGAATGCGGAGACGGCGCCGTGCCGTCTTGTCTACCTTCCCGATCTCGGTGGGCTCGAGGTTGCGGTCCGCGTCTGCTACCGCCAGACCGATACCAGTGGCCGTCCCGGCTCCTTTTTCTCGCATGCCCTGGTTCGCGATCCGGGCGGAGGTCGGTCGGCCTGGGAGCCGTGCGACGTGGTCCGCTTGTGGGACGCCACCACCCTCGGGAATGGCGACGTGGACATGCCGTTCTGGATCTCAGGGGACGCGGCAAGCATCCCGTTTGACCTGCCCGGGCTCGGCAGCCTCGAGACGCTGGGGGCCGCGGTCCGGTCACGACCGATCGGCGATGACCTGCTGGGCTGTTTTCTGCAGGCCACCGACGAAACCGACTTCGAGGATCCGTTGGGTGTGATACCGGATCGCTGGAAACGGAGACCGGTCGAACAGCGTCGGCAATTTCTGGATCAACTCGTGTCGGGATTTGTTGCGTCCCTGGATCGGGACGTCTCGCTGTTGCTGGTCGCAGACCCCCCTTTTGCGGCGTTGTTGTTCTACGCGGTGATGAGAATTCTCGCGATTCCCTCGGTCATTCCCCGTACGGCGTTCAGTTTTTCGACGTACGAGCACGATCCGAACCGGTTGTTGACGCGGCTGGCCGCACTGCCGCTTCCGGCGGGGGACGTTCTTTCGGAGGGTGAGCTTCGGGTGGATCACGTGATCCTCGACACACACGTCGAGCCTCCCACCGGGGAGGGAGAGTGTGTCGCTGAGAAGGCCCTGGTGGCTCTGGTCTTGCACGAATTTGACGAGGGGGGGTGGCCGCGCGTGGATCGTGCCATCGACACGATTTCGGTGTTGGCTCCGGAGTCGTTGCAGGAGGTGGAGCGATTGGTGGCAGCCTACCGCGGGGCCGAACGGCTGGTGGAGGGAGAACTGGAGGGGAGCGAGGATCGGGGCTGGGAGGGAGAGGCGAAGGCGGTGGCGTTGTTTGAGCGAGAGGTGCACGTTCGCTTGGTGGAGAATCCGGAGCGTCCCGAGGCGTGGTACGGCTCGCCGTCTCACGTGGAGTGCCTGGAGATTCTCGGGACGCGGGAGTTCGGGGCACTTGATGATGACGTTCAGCAGGTGATCCAGTCGTTGATGGCCAAGCTGGTCGACAATGATACGGTTGGAGTGGTGTTGTCCCTCCTGCAGTCAACTCGACTGCTGAGCGAGTACCGGGCGTGGTTGGTCTGCCGGGTCATGCAGCAGAGCCCGGGGGAACCCCTGTCCGACGTGTTTGGATTCTTGTGGGAGGCATCGCCGGAGGACGCAGGTGCCGACCATGTTCTTGCCGGTGTTGTTGATCGATGGATGAGCAGAGGGAATGCTCGTTACTTGAAAGCGGTGTGCGAAAGCGTTCCAGACGGACGGCTGCCGGTTCTTCTCTCGGTGGCCGCACATGGTGTCCGTGGCCGCGAGTACAAGTCGGAACTCAAGGGGGATCTGGACGCGTGGGCGGAAAAAGGACAGCAGGCGATGAAAGTTGTCCTGCAGCAGGTGTCCGACGTCGCGCTGTGCGAGTTCTTGAACGGTCCGTATGCCATGAGGGCCCTGCAGGCGTGGCCAAAGTGCGACGGAGAACTGGAGGAGCGATTGAGGGCACTGGCGGGGGGTTTGGCCGCACACCCGGATGAATTCAACGCGAGGATCAGCGCGCTGGAGAGGGCTTCGGCATGGGGGCGTGAGAATCACGAGCGGGTTGCTGACTGGAAGATCCTGGCCGAGGGGCTGAGCCGGATGGTGAGGACCGAGACGAAACGAATCGACCGCGAGGAATTTGTTGAGTTTCGTCGTGCGTCGAGACGGTTGAAGCTCTTTCGCTGGCGGGATTCGGGTCGGATGAAGAACCTGGTTCGGGGTCTCGACAAGATCGCGAGGGTGACCAGCGTTGCCGATGAGGAACCGTCGGATCTGGAGCCAATGGTCAAGTCGATCGAGCCGGGGTTGCTCCTCGTCGGGATGGACTGGTCCGACGGACAAGTGACCTGGGACGAATTCGCGTCCTACGACTACGGCGACCGGTTTGCCCGTCGTTTTCCGGTCGAATCGCAGCAGATCAGGAAAGGGCTGGAGAATGGGGACTTTCGGTATCGTGCGGCCTGGGATCCACGGGGATGGTCGAGCCGAGTGAAACTCGCCAGCGTGTTTGGGGTATCGGTGCTGGTCCTGGCGGCAGTTGTCACGGGCTTGTTTCTGTGGAAATCCGACCAGGGTGACGACTCCGGTGCCGGTCGAGAATCCACCCGGCAGCAAGACGATGAAAAAGGCGAAGGGCACGAGGAACGATGAGGCGCTGCACGAGAAAGAGGCAATGGTCCAGTGGGTATTGCTGTATAATCCGTCGCGAACAGCACGAGGTGACGGGAAAGATGACGAAGCGATGGGCTCGGAATTGAATCACGAAACGACTGGAGGCCCTCCGTGCAGTTGTTGAAGTTGCTCTGCCACGTTCCCTGGCTGATCACGCTGGGGGGGATTGCTCCGCTTTCAGTGGTACTGGTCACCGGTGTCGAGGCCGACATGGTGAGCGGCACTGACGTGGTCTTGCCGTCGGCCCCCGCTAAAAAAGACGCCGACGACCTGGAGCTGACAGCGAGCCAATCCGCAAAAGCGTGGGAAGCGCTTTGCGTCGTGGACCTGGTTCGCCAACCGGATCTGTATCCCCACGGCGAGACACCGGCTCCCCCCGAAATCGACGAGAATCCTTCGGTTGACAAGACACTGGGAGCCTATAAGCGAGTGCGTCTGGCCGAACGATTCGCCGGGCGTTACGTCGAGTTGTGGAATCGTCGATGGCCGTGGGAGAAGGAGCGTAAGTCGTGGGAGGCACAGGTTGAAGAGCACAAGGCACAGGCTGAAGAGCAAGAGGACAAAAATGAACCGGGAGTCGCCAAGCTCACAGACTTGACCACCGTCGCCGAAAACCGGATCGCTGCGCTGAAGGGGTTGGAAGAGCATGATGTCAAGGTCCAGGAACTCGAGTTGTCCTACGCCGACAAGGACTATCTCGGGGCACGAGAGATCGGTGATCAACTCAAGATCATTCTCAAGAAAATGCTCGCGAAGCATCAGGACGACCGGGATGTCCCGAAGGTGGTGACGCCGTGGCTGACGAAGGTGACTGGCGTGATTGACAGTGCCACGTTTCAGGCGGCGTTCAATCAATGGAAAAGCCGGTTCGACGTCCTCTGGCCGAGGCTGCAACAAGAGGATCGTGAATTTCGTCGCGAGTGGGAGAACGCATCCAAACCGCCCGGATTTGAATTGTCCCGTGACAGGATTGGCCAGGTTCTGGCAGACGAACTCGACGAGAAACTCGTCGAAGTCCGTACGAAGATGGTGGTTGTGAACGAAAAGTTGCAGGAGGTCAGCACAAGGCTACAGAAGGCCATGGGAAGAGTGGAGGGGCTTTATGAGAGCGTGCCGGCCGAAAAGAGCGAGTCGCTCAAGAGAGATGCAAGTGGCAATTATTCGATGGTCGGAGAAACGTTGAAGATTGTCCGGCAGCGGTACGAGGCCGCAGCTCGTTTCGTGAATCGGGCGATGGAAACTATCGAATCTCACGACAAAGCCTTCAAAGCCTGGGACGGCTACAAGAAGGCGCCTCGCCAAAAGATTCCCGAGCGGTTTGAACAGGTGGTAGGCCTGTTGGCCGAGTTTCCAGAGGAGACATTTCCCACGGGGATGATTCGTGAGAGGCTGCAGTGCGACATGATGGACTGGTTGCGAGGGCTGTTTGAGGAGAAGACGGTGTACCCTGATGCCACCGTTCAGGAAGCCCAGAAGAAGGGGGGCGGTTGGTACATCGGACGGTTCGAGAACCGGGAAGCCGAAAACGACTACTTCCGATACGACTACACGGAAATGGGAAAGGACGGAAAACTTAAACCGAAATCTGTTGAGCTACCGTCTTTCCGTTTCCATGGCAAGAAGGGCGAGTTTCCCAGGCAGCCCAAGAGCAATGAACTGATTAAACAGTTCAATGAGTCAGTGAAGCGAGTTCATGATGGCTTCGACGATGGCGAACAGTGGATGGCGTTCGAAAAGATGTGCCGCAGTTTCCAGGCCGCGCTGGACAGTTATGTCAAACTTCGCGGTGGTCCCGGTGAACTCAGGATTAACAAAACACTGTCGTTTGATTCTCAGATCTCCAGAACCGAACTCCTGGTAGGCTCAGCCAGCCACCTCAAGGCTCTTTTTCCTCGCTGAGCATGTGCGAGAATTGGTTTCTCGGATAATTCTAGGCTTGCGGTTGCCTGAGTCACAGTGGCAACATGGACAGTATAGGATGTGTGGGTAACCGGCAGGATGTCGCGCTGCATCATGGCTTGGTGGAGGAACGAGAAGATGATTCGACCCGTGTTGTCCAGTTGCTCACTTCTGTCGTATGGCAGAGACGTGGTCCTGAGCGTTGCCGCGGTGATCTGTCTTGGTGGAATTGTGTCGGCTGAACAGCCGGCGGAAGCGAAGAAGTCAGCTCCGGCAAAGCCGGCTGTCACGGCTCCCGTCGACTCCGTGTTGAGGAGGGCGACGGAGATTGTCGTGAAACACGTTGCTGACGGTGACCTGCAGGGGGCGTGGCTTCAGATAGACGCCCGAGGCGGCACATACGACGTTGTGCCACTTCTGGATAAGAGCCAGGTCGAGAAACAGGTTGTGGCTGTTGAACGGGTGTTCGCCGAGATCAAGGAGCAGAATTCTTCCGCCAAGTTCACGTTGCGTGAACCTGAGTTGCGTCCCGTGACCGAGTTGATCGCGAGCCTGCAGCACGAACTGGAAGCGTCGATGGACTTTCCCGGTGTGAACATCACCGCGGCGGTCTTCACCATTCAGGATCAGGCGTCCGAGAACCTCGATGTCGTCATGTCATTGCAGGGGCGGATCTCTACAGAAAAGCAGCGTGAGGAGATCCGAAAATTCGGTGTGGCGTTGATGGCCAAACACACATTTTGGGGACGGCGGCAACCGGGCCAGGCCAAGGCACGGGAATACGAACGAGCTTATATCGACATCAGCCAATTGAAGAAACTGCGACAGTCCGCTTTGTTCAGCAGCCGGATGTTCAGTCGCGGAATGCAACTGTTTCGAAATGGTGATGTCGCCGCCGCCCGGGAACATTTTCGGGCATCAATGGTTGAATCGTCCGATGCCGTGACGCGGCACTACTGGCTGATTCTCTGCGAATTGCAACTCGGCAAGACTGATCGCGCACGAAACTTGCTTCGAGTGCCTCTGAACCGGATTCGAGACGGCAAGTTGTCCTACGACGTGGTCCTGCGTTCCCTGGAGCGGGTGCAGGGGCCACTGCGTTGGAAATTGATTGCGATGGAGAACTCGATCTTGCTGAAGGCGAAGTAGTCGGCAGCCTTCGGCGGAACCGACTCTTCTCTTTTTGGTGGGGCGTTCTACTCGTAGAACTCGGCGAACTGCTCCTGCACGGCGGCGATGCCGCTGTGCAGCAGTTTGGTGTCGCTGGTGGGGCTGATCAGCCGGACGCCCTTTTCGTGCATCATCCCGGCATGTTCGGGGCTGACCACCACCGCGCCGATGTGCTTGCCGTGCTTCTGGCAGGCAGCCGAGACCCGGTCGATCGCGTCGATGCACTTGTCGTGGAAGAAGTCGCCCGTCACCCCCAGGCTCTGGCTCAGGTCACTGGGGCCGATGAACAGCAGGTCCACACCCTCGATCGCCGCGATCTCATCGACCTCCTCGACCGACTGGGCTGTTTCGATCTGGATCGCCACGAACGTCTCACGGTTGGCCTTCTCGGTGAAGTCGGCCGGCTTCATCGAGCCGAATCCCGCGTCGTAACCGCCGGTGTTCAGGCCGCGGTTGCCCCGCGGGTGGAACTTGCACCAGCGAACGATCTCCTCGGCCTGCTCGGCCGAAAAGACCTGGGCTGCCATGATGCCCCCTCCACCGGCCTCCAGGGCTCGTGTCGCCGTAGCGTAGTCGGTCGGGGCAATCCGTACGAAGTTGTCCAGCCCCTCGCTGCGAGCGGCCAGTGCGTTGATCTCCAGGCTCTCGATCGTGAATCCCACGTGTTCGGCGTCGAACCACACGGCCTGGAAGGCGCCGCTGAGACCCAGGATCTGCAGGATGTTGTGATGCAGGATACGGCCCACGCCGATTGTCATCACCGTTTCGCCCCGGTCCAGCCGGTCCTTGATTCGTTCCACCATCGTCGGATCCTCAGGAGAGAGTCAGGAAGAGGGGCCAGTTTGAGCGGTGAGTGAAGGGAAGTCCAGCGGGGGAACCGGCCTCTGGTTGTTGGCATGGCGGGTCGCGGTGTTACAATCCAGCCGCCGAGAACTGGACCCAGCCGGAGCATGATGATGGACAGCCGACAACCGACGTGGACGAGGACTTTTGCTGCTTCGGCCTCACTGATGATCTTCCTGGTGCTGACCGGGTGCGACGCCGGTGACGCCAAGAAAACCGGGGCCGGTGACGGTGCCACCAAGGGCGGCCAGGCCACAACCCCCGCACCAGAGGACAAGTCCGGGATCACTTCGCCGGACAATATTCCCGAATTGCCGCCGGATCCGGTGAAGGTGACTCTCTCGGCCCCAGGTACGGATTCCGAGTCGGAGGCCGCCAGTGGCGAGGTCCTGCTCTCACGGAGCCGCTACTACCGGCTGGACGTCGAGACGGTCGACAAGAGCGTCCTGGTGACCGTCTCGCGACGCTGGCTTTACAAGGACGGGTTCCCGTCAGGGTTGATCGCTGCAATACGCAAGCATCCCGCCGTCAAGCAGACCGACTCGAGACTGTTCGATTCGCGGGACGGCAAGATCCAGGCCAGCCAGTACATCCGCTGGGATCC
>DLVV01000351.1:0-8097 GCA_003445035.1 Planctomycetaceae bacterium
TTCGGGTTGATTCCCAGGCTGTGGAAGATCGTCGCCGAGAGATCGGCGGGGCGGTACGGCTTGGTCGCCGGCCGCTCGGCCCGCTCGTTCGAGGCCCCCACGATCGTTCCGCCCTTGATGCCACCGCCGGCCATGGCGATCGCCGAGCTGGGACCCCAGTGGTCACGGCCGACGAGGTTGTTGATGCGGGGTGTCCGGCCGAATTCGCCCGTCACCAGCACCATGGTTTTCTCGAGCATACCGCGATCATAGAGGTCTTCGAGCAGAGTGGCCATGCCACCGTCGAGCAGGTGCAGCAGGTCGTTCTTGAGCACGTGGAAGTTGTTGTAGTGGGTGTCCCAGTTGGCGTGGTTGATCAGCACGCAGCGGACACCCGCTTCGACGAGGCGGCGGGCCATCAGGCAACTCTGACCCAGCGTGTTGCGGCCGTACCTGTCCCGGAGCTTGTCCGACTCGCTGTGGATGTCGAAGGCCGTCTTGGTCTCCTTGGACGTCATCAATTCGAAGGCCTGCTGCTTGAACGAATTGACGGTGCGGGCCTGGGCGTTGAACTTCACCTCGCCCCGTTTCTGGAACCGGTCGACGGTGGCCAACAGGCTGCGACGCGAACCGAAACGCTTGGCATCGATGGCCAACGGCGGCGCCAGGTCGGGGACGGCGAAGTTGGGCAACGCCGGATCCGACTCGACGACGAACGGAGCGGCTGTCGATCCGAGATAACTCGAGCCACCACTGTTGTGCATCGTGGGAACGCAGACATAGGGCGGAACCGGGCCGCGGGCACCAAGTTCATGAGCGATCACCGAGCCATGAGACGGTTTCTGGTTGTTGGGCTTCAGGCCCGCGTTGAACCCCGCCGAGGGGTGGTAGCCGGTCAACATGAAATGGTCGGCCACTGCGTGTCCCGAACTGCGGTGACCGAAGGACCGCACCACGGCAAACTTGTCCATCTGGCCGGCCAGCTTTGGCAGGTGTTCGCCCATCTGCACGCCGGGGACACTGGTGGCGATCGGGTTGAACGGACCGCGGAATTCCTTGGGGGCGTTCGGCTTCAGATCCCACGTGTCGATCGTGCTCAGGCCACCGGCCAGGAACAGGATGATCAGCGAGTTGTCGTTGCCCGGGGTGGCCTCCTTGGCCTGTCCCTCGAGGATCGATGAGAGCGAATAGGTGGTGCCGAAGAGGCTGGCTCCACCGATCGAGAGCATGTCACGTCGGGTGAATCCATCACAGAACGTCTTTTTCTTTTGGCTCATGATCACTCCTCGCGGCTGTTTGTAGCCCGGCCATTCTATCCGGCCGAGACGGTACAGTCGAACCCGGTTGTCTGTGGTACGCCTAGTGGTTGAACAGGAATTCGAGCGAATTGAGCATGCTCCAGGCCAAATCCTCGGCCGCCTGGGCCCTGGTCCGCTTTTCGGCCTGAACTTGCCGGAAATGGGCCAAGGCAGTCTTCCGCTCGGATGTCTCGGGAAACCGGTTGAAAAACGTCAGGTAGAGTTCTTCGACCACATAATCATCATCGGTCGATTCACGTACCAATTTTGCGACTCGTCCGCCCGCATGGGCAATCTTTCTCTGAATCTGTGGTGAGTTCATCACGTGCAGAATCTGGCCGACAGTCGGCTCGCCCGCCCGTTCGCAGGCACAGGCGCTGACCCGGTAGGGTCGACCGAAGAGCTTGAGAAAGTAGTGCGGGACCTGGCTGTCCCACAGTTGCACGGCCCGGTACCCGGCCGGTGTGCCCTGGAATTTCTCGGGGACACCGGTCGTGTCGCTGATCGCATCAAGCAGGACCTCGGCATCGATTCGCTTCATCAGGAACCGCGAGTAGTTCTGTTCGTCTCCCCGGTTGGTCTTGTTCGACTCGGTCGACCGTTGATAGGCGTTCGAGGCGGTGACGGTGCGAATCAATGCGTGCAGATCGAACTTGCTTGCCACCAGGTGATCGGCGAGGGCATCGAGCAGTTCCGGATTGGATGGCGGGTTGGTCAACCGGACGTCATCGACCGGCTCGACCAGTCCGCGTCCGAGCAGATGGGCCCAGACGCGGTTGGCGATGTTGCGTGCGAAGAAACGGTTCTTCGGGCCGGTCATCCACTTGGCCAACACCGTCCGTCGGTCGCCCTGGGGGTGGGCCTCGGGCATGCCGGTTTCCAGGGCGTGGGCGTAGATCAACTGTCCGGTGCGGGGGTGCTTGGTCTCGGGACTGCCGGTGGCCCGGATCGACTCGCCGGTGGGACCCGCCTTGAACCCGACCTGGGTGAAAAAGGCCTGCATGCCCCAGTAATCCGACTGTCCCCAGCGATCGTAGGGATGGTGGTGGCACTGGGCACAGTCGATCCTCATTCCCAGGAAGACCTGCGAGATGACAGCGGCACGGTCGCCGGGCTTGCCGATCGACTTGTAGAAGATTGCCTGGGGATTCTCACGGACCGGGCCGCTGGCGGTCAGCAGTTGCCGGGTGAACTTGTCGATGGGCGTATTTTCGGCAAACCGTTCGCGGATCCAGCGGTAATAGTTGTAGGCCGGTTCGTGGCCGAGCTTGAGGCGATCGACCCGCAGCAGGTCCGACCACTTCAACGCCCAGTAGTCGGCGTACTCGGTCCGCTTCAACAACCTGTCGACGAGCCTGGCTCGCCGGTCGCCGTTCTTGTCCTCGAGGAACTTCCGCGATTCCTCGGACGTCGGCAGCCGGCCGATGATGTCGAGGCTGACTCGACGGAGGAAGGTGGCGTCGTCGGTTCCGGCCGAGGGCAGGATGTGGAGTTTCTTGAGTTTCTGGTGGACCAGTGTGTCGATGAAGTTGGCTTCGGGCAGCTTGGGGAAACTGGCCAGCCGATTTGCACTGGGGATCATGGCCTGGAAGACCCCGACGGCTCCCATGTAGTTGGCCATCACGGCCACCTCGCCGGGTGCCTCTCCCACCGTCACCAGTCCGAACTCGTTGACGTTGCCCAGCCCCTCGTTGTTCGACTGGAACTTGGCGTGCCCGGTCACGTCGGCCGTGCGGCCGTCGGAGAACGTCGCCACCACCCGCAACTGGTGTTGGCTCTTCATGTCGACCTGGCGTTCGCTGGGGGTCAACTCGATCGACACCACCTTTGGGTCGTTGTCGTCGCCAAACGGCATGCCCCCGGCAATCCAGTCGTGCAACCTGCGGTAGTCTCCCGATCCCCGCCTGATGCGGACACCGCCACCGTGGGGGACACCACCGGAGGCCTTGGTCAGCAGCAGGCTGCTGGCCGGCAGGGTCGGAACCACACGTCGTCCGCGACCCTCGCGGGTCAATGCCACGTAGTCGGCCTTCGGGTCAAACCCGAAGACCGACAGCTTGAATCCGTTCTGGCCTTCAGCCTTGCCGTGGCAGCCCGACGCGTTGCACGCGAAGCGGCTCATCAGCGGCACGATGTCGCGTTCGAAGTTGTAGCTTCGCGGAGCCTTGGCGCCACGGACCTGCACGGCGACCCGTTTCACCTGGTTGCCGATCTTCACCTCGACCGATCCCTGTCCGTCGGACACCCCGTGGATCACTCCGGTTGGCGAGACTTCCACGATCCCGGGAGACATCGAGCGGTAAGCGGCTCGACGAGTCAGGTCCGATTGCGTGCCGTTTTTCGATCGCGAGGTCACCAGGAGCCGGTGCACCGTGTCGGGCCCGTCGAGCAGTACGCGGGCGGGGCTGATTCCGATGGCCCCGGTTTCCTCGCCCAGGCCGGGACACGACAGCCCGGCAACCAGCAGCAGCGAAACGGCGATTGGGGAAAAGTGAGGCATTGCGATGGTCGTGGATTCGGATCGAGCCCTGTCGTACGCTGTACGGCTGGCGTCACCATGGGACCGTGAACGGTCCAGGTGAACGCATCAGCGACCACCGATTCTATCCTCCGCCGTAGAGCTGCAACAACCCACGTTGAAGACCGTCCCCGGCAGGTTTCGGGGCTGGGCTGCCCACGATGACCAGCGACCATTCTAACTTCGCTGGTTTAGCGGAACCGATGGCAACGGACCGGAAGCGGGCCCAGCACGACGTTGACGCCGGTTCCGGGCGTGGGCGAGGCGTTTTCGGACCTTGAGAACGAGGGGGTCCGTGAGAGCCTGGGCGGCCTTCCGGGCCAGCCGGGCGGCGGGGCCGGCCAGGAAACGATGACGGCGACGGTGAGCGATGACCCGGAGATCCGTGAGCGTTACAGCTGGCCGAGCGGAGCCTGATGCTGCCGGGGCAGATCCAGCTGGCCTTTCCGGATACCGAGAGTCCGCCAGTTGCTGGACAATTGGCGAGCGCTCCGTTGCGCGAACGCGAGAATTTCCGCGCGTTTCGCCGCAGCGTCGCGCAGCCAACGAGGATCTGGTTTCCCTCGAAGACTGCTCCCGGACAGCTACTCCTGCACCACGGTCTCTTCGGGTGGTGCCGGGGCCGCTTCCGCATTCTCCTGATCATTTTCGCGTTGGATCGCGTCAAAGACTTCCTGGCGATGGACAGGGATCTCCTTGGGAGCGTCGATTCCCAGTCGCACCTTGTCGCCACGGATGTCAACGATCGTGATCTTGATGTTGTCCGCGATAATGATGCTCTCGTCGCGCTGTCTCGACAGAACAAGCATCGGTGAACTCCTTCTCCCTTGCGGCCGTCTCCGGTTCCGGGGTCCGCGTGGCGAACCCGGGGAGACGCATGGAGAGTTTTCTCGTTTTATTGGTTGGATTGCCGTTTGGCAGTTGTCAGGTTCGTTACCGGGCGCCGACAGTCGACACCGTACAACGCTCATCGTCCCGATCCGGTCTCATGCCGAGTCCCGATCGATCAAAACCTGTTGGCGCGTCAGAGGCTCCGCCCGGCTGTGTCGCCTGTGACGGCGGTGCGGGTTGTTCACCGGGGTGGGCCCGACTTGTTGCCAGAGCTACCCGGGCTGGCTAACTTGAGTGGATCGGCGACGGGTGAAGGGAATCTTTGAGATTCGTTGAGTCCCCGTCGGCCTGGGAGGACTGAAAGGGACCTGCTGTCGATCGTTATCGATCACCACGCCCGATCCGAACTGTTCCGGACCCGTCACGATGCTGACGCTGTTGATTGCCGTCGGGGCCTTCGTCGGTTACCTGGTGGCCTACCACACCTACGGCCGCTGGTTGTCCGGAAAGATCTTCAACCTCGACCCCGAGGCGGTGGTTCCCAGCCGCGAACTGGAGGACGGTGTCGATTTCGTACCGACAAAGAAGGAAGTGATCTTCGGGCACCATTTCACCAGCATCGCCGGAACCGGACCGATCGTGGGGCCGGCGATCGCGGTTTTCTGGGGCTGGCTGCCGGCACTGCTGTGGGTGCTGCTGGGTTCGATTTTCATCGGCGCCGTCCACGATTTCGGGGCCCTGGTGGTCAGCCTGAGAAACCGGGGGCAGACTGTCGGCGAGGTTGCCGGCCGGTTGATTTCCCCACGGGCACGTGTGCTGTTCCTGGTCATCCTGGCGATGGCGCTGACGGTGGTGCTGGCCATCTTCGGCCTGGTGATTGCCAGCATTTTTGCGGATTACCCCGAGAGTGTGCTCCCGGTGTGGATCTCGTTGCCGATCGCCGTGGGCATCGGTATCTGGGTCTACCGCCGCGGTGGCGGCTTGCTGGTTCCCAGCCTGATGGCGCTTGTGGTGATGTATGTCGCGGTGTGGGTGGGGGCCTATCACCTGCCGATAGATCTCGAGTCGATGCTGGGGTTGACCCGGTTGGGTCCATTCCCCAACACGGTGATGATCTGGACAATCGTGCTGTTGATCTACTGCTTCGTGGCCAGCGTGCTTCCGGTGTGGTTGCTGTTGCAGCCTCGCGATTACATCAACAGCCACCAGTTGGTGCTGGCACTGGGCCTGTTGCTACTGGGCGTGTTCGTGGCCGGTGCCACCGGCCAGGCCGACCTGGTTGCCAGCGCTCCGGCCATCTCCACGGACATCCCGGTCGATGCGCCTCCGATCTGGCCGTTCTTGTTCATCACGATCGCCTGTGGAGCGGTCAGCGGGTTCCACTGCCTGGTCTCCAGCGGCACCAGCAGCAAGCAGGTGTCCAACGAGATGGACGCGCAGTACGTCGGCTACGGGGCGATGTTGCTGGAGGGGGGGCTGGCGGTGATCGTGATCCTGGCCTGCTGTGCCGGGGTGGGGATGGGCAAGTTCGATCGATCCGGTGCGGGAGCCGCCTACACGTACTCACCGGTGATGGTCCAGGCCGGTGAATCCGAGACACAGTTGGCCGGCAATTCGGCCTGGCGAACACGCTACGATCCGGCCAAGGGCTGGGGAGCCTTCAAGCTGGGGGCCAAGGTTGGCGCGTTCATCGAGGGGGGCGGCAACTTCCTGGCCGCGCTGGGGATGCCCCTGAAACTGGGCATTGCCGTGATCGCGGTGCTGGTGGCCAGCTTTGCGGCCACCACGCTCGACACGGCCACGCGGCTGCAGAGATACGTGCTGCAGGAACTGGCCGGGACGTTCCGCATCACCCCGTTGACGAACAAGTACGCCGCGACCGGACTGGCGGTCGGCCTGGGTGGCCTGGTCGCGATGATCCCCTCGGGAAACCTCGGCCCGGGTTCCGGAGGTCTTATTCTCTGGCCGCTCTTCGGGGCCACCAATCAACTGCTGGCCGGCCTGGCCTTCATGGTCACCGCCTTCTACCTGTGGCGTCGCAACAAGCCGGTTGTCTTCGTCGTCGTTCCGATGATCGCGATGCTGATCATGCCGGCCTGGGCGATGCTGTGGAACATGTTCCACTCCGGGGGCTGGTGGGACAAATCCGACCACCTGCTGATGAGTTTCGGGGTCGCCACCCTGGTGGTGCAGGCCTGGATGATCGTCGAAGGTCTTCTGTTGTGGCCGCGGGTCCGGGGGATCCGCGAGGAGGCTTTGCCTTCCCTGGAAGCCATCCAACCGGCCACTAGAAATCCCTGAGAATCGAATACTCACACTCCAAGGAGATTCACCATGATACGCCGATTTTCGTTGCTGCTGACCACCGTTGCCGTGGTCCTGGTGCTGCTGGCTTCTGACTCGTCGGCTGCCGAGAAGCTGAAGTTGTTGATCGTCGACGGGCAGAACAACCACAACTGGAAGGCGACCACGCCGGTGCTGAAGGCCTTCCTGAAGAAGTCGGGACGGTTCACCGTCACGGTAGCCACCTCGCCGGCGCGGAACGGCAAAGAGGCCGACTGGGCCAAGTTCCGACCCGACTTTGCGGCCAATGACGTGGTGCTGTCCAACTACAATGGTCAACTGTGGCCCAAGCCCGTCCAGGCATCGCTGGAGAAGTACGTCACCGGCGGTGGCGGACTGGTGATCGTCCACGCGGCCAACAACGCGTTTCCGGGCTGGGGCGAGTGGAACAAGATGATCGGCCTGGGCTGGCGGGGGGCGGGTTACGGTGAACGGGTGACCCTGGACAAGGCCGGCAAGACGGTCCGCACGGCCAAGGGCAAGGGGCCGGGTGCCGGTCACGGCCCGCAGCACCCCTTCTCGGTCGTCGTCCGTGACCGCCGTCATCCGGTGATGGCGGGGATCCCGGCCGAGTGGATGCATTTCCGCGACGAGCTGTACCACGGGCAGCGTGGTCCGGCGTTGAACATGCACATCCTGGCAACGGCCTTCTCGGCCACGGCCAAGCGGGGGACGGGTGCCCACGAGCCGATGGTCTGGTGGATTCCCTACGGGAAGGGCAAGGTCTTCACCACCGTGATGGGACACGCCGACTACTCGATGAAATGTGTCGGCTTCCAGACGATCGTCTCGCGCGGGGCCGAATGGTCGGCCACCGGCAAGGTCACCCTGGCGGTGCCGAAGTCGTTCCCATCGGCCGAGAAGACGAGCGTCGCGGGTGAGTGATGGCGGTCGGCGCGCACAACGACCCGGGGGACGGCACGAGGCCGATTCCGGGTCGGGTGTTCGCTTCGGGGTCGGCCGCGTGACCTAGCGGAAGGTCGGCAGCGACTCGACGACCACCGGCGTGGCGGTTGTCATCGGTGTCGGCATCATCATGACCGGCGTGGCAGCCGGAGCGGCGACCGGCACGGCGTTGATCATGTTGTACCCGGTGGATGGCACCGGTGTCGGCATCATCTGGGTCGG
>DLVV01000351.1:8412-10256 GCA_003445035.1 Planctomycetaceae bacterium
GTCGGCATCATCTGGGTCGGTTGGGTCGGGGGGCACCCCAGCGGGAAGCCCATGCCGCCGCCGCCGTAGGGCATGCAATAGCAACCGGTGGTCGTGCCCCAAAGGGCCGCCGCCAACAAGAGACTCGCTGTCCGTTTCATTCTGGGCATCCTTTCCAATCAGGCCGAAGCGATGTTTCTATGGGAAGATCCGTGCGCCGAAGGACGGGACCCGGACCGGGCACCGCCGGGGACCGACGACAGGTCAACGAAGACTGTGGGAGTCGTGGAGCCTGGGTGAGAGTCGTGAGAGCGGCGGGACGATAGGACCTGCGGAGGTGGGCGTCAATAGGGGTTTCGACGGGATCTCCTTCACTCGCTCACTTGGGACAACGCTCATATAATCGGCCACATCATGCAGATCGTGCATTACCCTCACCCGTCGCTTCGCTGGAAGTCCTGTCCGGTTTCCAGTGTCAGCGGTGCGCTGCGGCGGACCGTGCAGGAGATGTTCGAATTGATGTACGAGGCGAAGGGGATCGGGTTGGCGGCCAACCAGGTCGCTTTGCCGTTTCGCTTTTTCATCATCAATATCAGCGGTGACCCCGATCTGGCCGACGAGGAACTCGTGTTCCTCAATCCCGAACTCTCGGCACAATCGGGTTCGACCGAGGGCGAGGAGGGGTGCCTGAGCGTGCCCCAGCTCTATGGCCAGGTGAAGCGGTTCGAGACGATCACCGTCGAGGCCTACGATCTGGACGGTCGGGGATTTGCCATGGACCTCGACGAACTGCCGGCGCGGGTCGTGCAGCACGAGACCGATCACCTGGACGGGGTGATGTTCTTCGACCGCATGAGCGAAACCGATCGCCAGGGGATCGAACCGCAGATCGACGAGTTCGTGACGGTTTTCCGTCACCAGCAGTCGACCGGTGAGAGTCCTTCAGACGAGGAGCTGGCCGAGCAATTGGCGGTCCTGGAACGTGACGGACTCGGGGGGTGAGGTGACTTTGAAGCTGCTGCTGATGGGCACCGGTGAATTCGCCGTGCCCGCGTTCGCGGCCCTGGCCGATGGTCCTCACCAGGTCGTCGGCCTGGTGACTCAACCCGACCGTGGCGGTCCGGGCCACCACGACCATCGCCATCCGCTGGAGTTGATCAAGTCGGCGTGCCTCCAGCAGGGCGTCCCGGTCCTGCAGCCCGCGAAAGTGAATGCGGCTGACGCGATCGCGTCGATCGCAGCGCTGGCTCCGGACCTGGCGGTGGTAGCCGCCTACGGCCAGATTCTTCGTCCCGAGTTGATCGGGGTGCCGCGACTGGGGGCGATCAACCTGCACGCCTCGTTGTTGCCCCGTCACCGTGGGGCGACGCCGATCCACCACGCCATCCTGGCCGGTGATACCCAGACCGGCGTCAGCGTCTTCCAGATCGCGCCGGCCGTCGATACCGGCCCGTTGCTGGGCGTGGTCCGCACCGAAATCGGCCCGTGTGAAACGACCGGAGGATTGCACGATCGCCTGGCGGAACTGGCCGTCGGACTGGCCACCGAGGTCGTCGACGGGCTCGATGCCGGCACCACCAGTCCACTGGTCCAGGACGAGATCGGGGCCACGCTTGCCCCGAGACTGAAAAAGGCGGATGCGGCGATCGACTGGTCGGTCGATGCCGTGGCCATTGATCGTCACGTCCGTGCCATGCGGCCCTGGCCCAACCCGTTCACGTTTCTTCACGGTGACGATTCGGAGCCACGCCGGTTGATCGTCCAGTCGGTCGAAACCGGTCCGGATCTCGACGGGGTAGAACCCGGCGAAGTGGTGGCCGGTGCTGACGTCGAGGGGCTGCTGGTCGGGTGTGGTGGGGGAACGG
>DLVV01000351.1:10539-39979 GCA_003445035.1 Planctomycetaceae bacterium
GGGCTGCTGGTCGGGTGTGGTGGTGGAACGGTGCGGGTGCTCGAACTGCAACCCGAGGGGCGTCGGGTGATGGATGCCGACGAGTTCCTCCGCGGGATCGGCCGGCTCGAGGGAATGCGATTGGGACCGGTTTGAACCCGTATTGCCCGGTTGTCGGCTTTCTGGGACCATCCGCGACCCGCTGCCGGCTCGAGCGAGTCGGCACTCCCCTGACCCCCGACGCCGTTGTCCTCAACCAGTCATGCGCCGACTCACAACGCTCCTGTTTGGCATGGCCGTGGGGGGAGGACTTGTCTTCTCGGCCCACCACTATCACCTGGTCCGCACCGGCGAACAGTTCCTGCTGATCCCCAAGATCGAGGTCTCGTTGGTCGACCCCTACGTCGATGTTCGTGACTGGGGTCTTGACGACTGGGAGAAGCATCCGGAACTGCTGGCGGCGATGAAGGATCACGGTCATGCCGACCTGTTGCCGGAGACGCGTTCGGGTCCTCGCCGAGGCGACGCACCCGATTCCTCTTCCGACGATTCCGGAGACCACCTGGGAACGATTCCGGCACGGCTGGTTCCGCGGGGACTGATTCCTCGAAGCGGAGCCAGGGACGACGAAACGGCCAGGCGAGAGTGACCGTCGGGCAACTCAAAATTTCTCCTGAACTCCAGATCTCTTGACCTCCACGAGGCCTTCGATCATCGGACCGGCTTCCACCAGTGGCCTGCAGCGATCCGGCGGTGTCTCCTTCGCGTGGGATGTCGAGCCGTCCCTGGCCGATGCCCTGTTCGGTCCCGGCGAGCGGGATCCCGACGTCCTGCCGCTGGACCGCTGGCAGGAGGAGGGGGTGCTGGAGTTGGTCAAGACCGGACATCACCGCACGGTCTACCGCCTGGAGTTGCCTGGTGACCTGTCCGGGACCTCGCTTTACATCAAGCGTTATCGCGCTGCCGACTGGAAGGCCCGCTGCCGGCGTCTCGCACGGGGGGCCACGTCACGCCGTGAGTATCGCGGGATGGTGGCGGCGGCGGAACTGGGCGTTCCAACCGCCCAGGTGGTTGCGGTGGGTGGCCCCTTGTGGCCGGGGCACGACCGTGACAGTTGGCTGGTGACCGTCGGAGTTCCTGAAGCGAGGCCGCTTGACGAATTGCTGGCCGACAACGATCCCGGCACCGGACCGGCTTTCAGGCGTGAGGTGGTGAGCCAGACCGCCGAGATTCTCGCACGGCTCCACGACGGCGGATTCTGGCACGGCGATCTCCATGCCGGCAACTTCCTGGTGCAGTCCCGGGACGGAGAGCGACCACGGGTGGTGTTGATCGACCTGCACCCCGTCTCGCGGCGCCGTCCGACCACCTCCCGGAGACTGAGGGGGCTGGCTCGGCTGGCGGCCGCGTTCGGATCGAGCGTGACGCCGTCAGAACGCTGGGTGTTCCTGCAGAAGTACATGGAGGCGTCTGGTGCTGTCGCCTTCGACGAGGTGACACGGCGTGAATGGGCCGCGACCTGGCGGCCGCTGTTCTGTCGTCGGCGCGAACGGACGTGGCGGCGGCGGGACCGGCACTGGGCGCGTGGCAACCGGCGACTGTTGATTGCCGATTCCGCCCAGGCGACCTGTCGGGGGCTGGTTTTTCTCGGCCAACAACAACTCGAACATCTCCGGGATCGGCTCGCGGCCGTGCCACCTCCTGATGGAACCGGCGTGCCGCTGGCCACCGGTCGCGGTGCGGTGATGACCCGTATGCTTCGATTCGACGGGGCGGCCAGTGGCGAGTCGGCTCGAGACGCGTGGGAACTGGGCCACGCGCTGTGGCGCCGCGGGTTGCCAGTGGCCCGTCCGTGGTTGTTCGTCGAGACGTCCCGTCATGGCGTGTTGGTGGTGCCGGTGCCGGACCAGGCGGTGCCGCTGGCCGAGTGGCCCGAACACGAATCGGTTGAACGCGAGGTCGAGATTCTGCGGGATCGCATTGTCCGGGCCGGTGTGTCGATCGATGATCTCGGATCCGACCAGCTGCTCGTCGATCCGGAAAACCACGATCGACCGCTGCTGCTGTTGCCGACCTGGACAGGAAAGGCCGTCCGAACGCCGTCGCCGACGGCGGGACCGCGTGCTGCGATGTGGCTGGTGGCGTTGTCCCTGGCCATTGCCGGATGTCTCTCCAACACCCGCAACGTTGCCGAACCGCCCGTCAGGCATTCGATCCAGTCCGATCGCTTCACCCTGCTCAGCGATGTGCCGCTGAAGAAGGACCACTGGCTGATCGACGATCTCGAACGGCTGGAACGTCACATTGTCTCCGGGCTGACATTGCCCGAGCCGTCGCGGGAAGTGGTCGTGCACGTCTTTGCCAGCCGCCGCGAATACGAGTCGTTCCTGGCGTCGTCGTACCCGCAGTTGCCCAGCCGGCGAGCTTACTTCGTGGGCACTCCTCGGAAATTGGCCGTCTACACATTCTGGGGTGACCGGATCCAGGAGGATCTCCGCCACGAGTTCACTCACGGGATCCTCCATTCGTCGTTGAAGCGAGTCCCGCTGTGGTTGGACGAGGGGTTGGCCGAGTATTTCGAAGTGGTGGGTCCGAAGCCCGGGGGAGTCAATACCGAGTACGCCGACCGGTTGGCCGCGGCGGTTGCCAACGGCTGGCAACCCGATCTGGAACGGCTGGAGCAGCTCGAGCACGTTGCCGACATGCAGCGGGTCGACTACGAACAGGCCTGGGCCTGGGTGCACTTCCTGATGCACGGCCACCCCCGGGGTCCCGAGGTGTTGAGGCAGTACCTCGGGAACCTGGCCCAGCGGCCCTACGCGGGGTTGCTCGGCCCGCGGATCAGAGAATCGATCCCCGATGCGGACAGGCTGCTACTGGCTTACGTCAGGAAACTGCCGACGCTGGGCCACCCGATGGGGGTCACTCCGGCGGTTGGTTCTTCGGCTGCCGTTTCCGTTCCCTGAACCGCTGCCGGATCCGGTCCGACGATGCGGGCATTTCGGCGACGGTCACCTTGACGGTCTGCTGTTTGCCGTCTCGCCGGATCTTCACCGGGTAGGTCTTGCCCACCTCGAGACGTTCGACGATCGACTGCAGCTTTCTCGGCCCGTTGATCGCCTTGCCGTCGAAAGACTGGATGATGTCTTTGGGTGAGAGGCCGGCCTTGGCGGCGGGTGAGTTCTGCATGACCTGGCCGATGATCGCTCCCGCACCGATCTGGATATCGAACTGCCGGGCAACCTGGGCATCGATCGGCTGTACGCCGACGCCCAGCCAGGCCCGTTTGACACGGCCGTCGTCGATCAGCTGCCGGCTGACCCAGCGGACCATGTTGACCGGTACGGCGAAACCCACACCGGCCGAACTGCGAGTGCTGGTGGCGATGGCGGTGTTCATGCCGATCACGCGACCACTCATGTCGATCAGTGGCCCGCCGCTGTTGCCCGGGTTGATCGCGGCGTCGGTCTGGAGAAAGTCCTCGCGCTCGGTGATGCCGGGTCCGCGGCCCTTGGCACTGATGATGCCGGCGGTGACCGAGAGATCCAGTCCGAACGGGCTGCCAAAGGCCAGGACCCAGTCACCGACCTGTATCGAGTCGCTGTCGCCCAGCTGCAGGGGCTGCAGCGGGCCGGCCCCCTCGATCTTCACGATCGCGACATCGGTTCGTGGGTCGCCCTTGACGTCGGTGGCAGTGAATTCACGGCCGTCGTGAAGACGCACCACGACCTCCTCGGCGTCCTTCACCACGTGGTTGTTGGTCAGGATGATTCCACTGCGATCGATGATCGATCCGGATCCCATGCCCTGGGGGCCGCGGGGCGCCTGCCCGTTGGGTCCGCCACGGAAGAACTCGCGGAACCGCTCGGGGATCTCGGGATGCTCTTCAAAGAACTTCTCGGCGTCCTCGCGACTGCGGCCGGCCGGTGCCTTCTGCTTGACTCTCAGCGACACCACGCTGGGCAGGACTTTTTTCGAGACGTCCCGGAAGACGTTCGAGAGCTGGGTGATGTTGGCGGCGACCGGTGCGGCTTTTGCGCGGTCGGCTCGCTGGCCGAGGCCGACGACGGCCACCACGCCGATGCCGCAGATCAACGAAAACAACCAGGGGGTACTGCTACGAAGCAATTTCATGTTGAGGCTCCTCTTGGCACCGCATCGGACCACCGTTGGTGGTCTGGGATCGTCTACTTATTAGTGTACGTGCTTACGTCGCGACCCTCCAGATGTGTTGGAGACTCGTTGACTTTCTCAGGAGGCCGACCTAGTTTGCGGGCCGGCGGGGAACTTCCGGTGAGGTGTCACCGACATGGTGTTCGACAACGAGACCCTGGAATGGGATGAGCGGCTGGCCGGGTGCCAGCAGGCGATCGGCGTCCGCTTCGACGATCTCGAAATCCTCCGCCGCTGCCTGACGCATTCCTCCACGGCCCCCACGCGACTGGAGAGCAACGAGCGGCTGGAGTTTCTCGGAGACGCGGTGTTGGGACTTGTGACCTCGGACTACCTGTTCCGGACCTTTCCGGACTGTCCCGAGGGCGAGATGACCCGGATCAAGTCCGCGGTTGTCAGTCGGGTGACCTGCGCCGAGGTCTGCGTTGAGCTCGGACTTCACAGGTTCCTCAAGCTTGGCAAGGGACTTGTCGGCGAAGCCGGTTCGGCCGACACCGTCCCGTTGTCGATTCTCGCTGCCACCCTCGAAGCGATCATTGCCGGAGTCTATCTCGACCAGGGATACGAGGCCGCTGAAGCGTTGATCGAGCGTTGCCTGCGTGAACGGATTGCGGAGGCGGCCGACGCCGATTCCAGGAACTACAAGCACCTGCTGCAGCAATTGGCCCAGAAGCGATGCGGGGAAACTCCCGACTACCTGTTGCTGGACGAGCAAGGACCAGACCACGCCAAGTGTTTCCAGGTCGCTGCCAGAATTTCCGACGAGACCTTTCCTGCGGCGTGGGGTCCGAACAAGAAGGAGGCCGAGCAACTGGCAGCCCTTCAGGCACTCGGCCAGTTGCAGTCGACGGCACTGGTCGATGACGACGCGGACGATCCTGACGAGGTGTCCGATTTCGAGTGAACCGCGGCGGCCGCTTCAGGACGCCCTGTTCTCGCGGCTGGCGGCCAGTGCCTGCTGGAGGTTCTCGAAGCTGGTTCGGGAAATGTGTTCGGCACCCGGGGCATAATCGAAGACCTCGACCGAAACCCAGCCGTCGTATCCGATCTCCTCGAGCGCCCCGAGAATCGGGACGAAATCGGTTTCGCCCATTCCCGGACCCAGCAGGTTCGTGTCGTTGACATGGAAGTGACCCAGCCGGTCGGCGTGGCGGTGAACCAGTTCCGACACCGGATCGGTTTCCTGGCCGACCATCGCCTTGACGTCCTGGTGTAACAGGAAGTTCCTGGCTTCCGTGGCACTCTCGACACGCTCGATCAACTCGACCGCCTCGGCGCACGTGCGGATGAAGTCGGTCTCGTTGGTCGTCAACGGCTCCATGCAGATGCTGACACCCAGTTCGGCCAGCTGCGGCAGCGCTCCGGCAAACACCTCGGCCGCGTAGCCCATCGCCTCCTCACGCGAAACGCCCTCGAGCAGGTTCCGCTGGGCCGGCGATCCGAAGACCATCAGGTCACCGCCGAGGTCGGCACAGGCCTCTCCCAGCGCGACCACGTAGTCGCGTGTCGCTTCTCGCACTGATGTCTCGGGTGAAGTCAGGTACAGCCCCTCGGTCTTGGCCAGCAGCCAGTGCAGCCCGATGATCTCCAGCCCGTGCGCCTCGGCCTGCTCCCGCAGTTCCACGCGACGGTCGGCTGAGAGTTCGTAGATCGTCGAGGCCAGGGTGAACGGTGCTGCCTCGATTCCCGTGTAACCGATCTCGGCAATCAACGCGCACTGACGCTCCCACTCCCACCCCTCGAACAGTTCCTGACAAATGGCGAACTTCATCCCGGTTCCTCTGTGTGGCTGTCTCGGACAGGCCATCCTAGCAATTCGATGTCACTGAAGTCGTGGCACTCCGGGGGTGTGCCCGCCCCGCGTTCGTGTCAAAGGGAGTGTCAAGATGGGCAGGTTGGGCAAAGATTCAAGGTTCTCTGGATTCTGTCGGCCAGAGTGCCGAGTAAAGAATAGGCGGTTTCACCGGTTGGTGGGGTCGTACCGGTCCCCCCTTGTCCAGCCAGCTTCATCTACTCGATTCGCTTTCAGCCCCAATGCCGTCTCCTCCTGATACCTTCCGAAACTTCGCCTGGCTGATCCGCTCGGCGATGTTGGTGCTCGGTTGTGGCCTGGTCGCTGCATCGGGTCGTTCGGCCGAGGCGGGGTATTGCGGAGCGGCGAGCTACCGGGCGTGCCCGACGAGTGCGTGTCGGGCCAGCGACGAGTACTGCACGGCGAAGGTCCGTTGCAAGACCGAGTACCGGACGATGAAGGAGACGGTCTGGGAGCCGAAGGAATTCACCGTCTACAAAACGGTCTTCAACACCGTCTGCGAGCGAATACCACTCGAGTGCAAGCGGACGATCTACGAGACGAAGTACCGTCACGAAAACTACACGGTGAAGATCCCCACCTGTGAGACGAAGTACCGCATCGAGAAGTACACGGTGTGTCGGAAGGTGTCCGAGACGAAGCACAAGACGATTCGGTGCACGCATCGTTACGCGGTGCACAAGACGAAGTACCGCGAGGAGTCCTACACCGTCTGTCGCCACGTGCCGGTGAAGAAGGTCCGCGAGGTCAGTTACACCGTCTGCCGGAAGGTCCACGAGACGAAGTACCGCGAGGAGACCGAGACGCACTACAAGACGGTCCGCGAGACACACTACAAGGACGTGACCTGGAAGGTCTGCAGGCCGGTGACGTTGCAGAAGGAAGTGGAAGTTGACGGGGGCGAGTGGAAGACAGTGAAGGTCGCCTGCCGCACCCCGGTGGTTCCCAAGTGCAGTGGTCCGACTCGGCCGGGTTGTGAAAAGCCGGCGAGGGTGGCGTGTGCACCCCGGATGGTCAGCAAGCGGGTCTGGGTTCCCAGGCGGGTCAAGAAGATGGTCTCGTGCACGACGCACGTCACCGAGATCAAGCACAAGCGGGTGCCCTACACGGTGTGTCGCCGCGAGCCGTACTGCGTGAAGAAGCGGGTGCCTTACACCGTCTGCAAGGTGATCCGCGAGCGGAAGACCAAGAAGGTGCCCTACACCGTCTGCAAGGTGGTCCGGGAGTGCCGGACCCGCAAGGTGCCCTACACCGTCTGCGAGTGGAAGAAGAAGACACACGAGAAGCGGGTGCCTTACACCGTCTGCAAGGTGATCCGAGAAAAGAAGACGCGTCGTGTGCCGTACAAGGTGCACGGTCACCGGACCGAGACGAAGACCCGGTGCGTACCCTACTGTGCTCCCCGGAAGGTCTGCTACACGCGTTACGTCAACCGACCCAAGAAGGTGCCTCGCCAGGTCGAGTACAAGGTGACCCGCTGCATTCCGAGGACAGTCACCCGGAAGGTGCCCGTGCGGGTGACGATTCCGTTGAAGATCAAGTCGAGTTGTTCGAAGCCGAGGGACTGCGAGACCTGCAAGGACTGAGACATCGGCGCCGGGCCGCTTGTGCCCCGCGTCACTGAAAACCAGGGCCCTTCAACAACGTGCCCTGAACGGTGGGTCGTACTCCCGACCCGACCATGCCCTCCACGAGCCGGTCTCCATCCAGGAGGCCGGCTCGTGGTTTTTCCTCCGTTGCACTTCCTTCCCCTGCTCTTGTGATTTTGCGCATCAGCAGGGAACTTGGGATAACCCGGCAGCGTCCAACCATGACCCGATTCTTGGTCGAGAAGAACCGGACACAGGCACCGTGGGCCAGGAGAAGCGAACGTGACACACGCCCTGCGAACCGCTCCCCGGATGATGTTGGTCCTTGGTGGCCTGTTTTCTCCTTTGCTGCTGGCCGGGTTGGCCGTCTTTTCGTCGGGGGTCCCGGCCCATTCCGGAATTGCCAACGCGGTGGCCGAGGAGGCGACCGAGCGGGCCACCGCCAAGCGGTTGTTCGCGGCCGGGAACTTCAAGGAGTCGTACAAGGTCTATCGCCGGTTGGCCCTGCAACCGGGAACTTCGGCCTCGGCGGTTGGCGGTGACCTGAGGCAGGCGATCGTCTGCCTGGGTCGGTTGGGTCGCACGCCCGAGGTCGATGCTCTGCGAGACAAGGTGGTGTCGATCCACCGTCGCAACTGGCGGTTGCTGCTCGCCGCGGCCCAGACGCTGGCCGATGGTCCTCACAACGGCCAGGTCGTCGCCGGTGAGTACCAGCGGGGTGGTTCGCGCGGAATCCGTCGCGGCCGAGTCCGGGCCCGCTTCGCCAGCTCCTTCCAACGGGACCGCACGATCGCCCTGGGCTGGCTGGAACAGGCCGTTCCGCTGGTCGCCGCTGAAGCCGGACAACCGGGCCAGCAGGAGCGGGGTCGATTTCACGTCGAACTGGCCAGGATCCTGATGCAGGGTCGTGAAGTTGGGCAATCGTGGCGGCTGGCCAACCTGACCGACACCGCGTCACTGCCGGATCTCGAGGAGAGCCAGTTCGGGTTTTTCCGTGGCGGTTTCTCCGGGGCTCCCCGTGGAGCACCTGTCGACCGGAAAAACCGACCGGTCTTTCACGACGATTCCAAGACGTACAAGGCGGCGGTCACCGACGGGCAGCGATGGCGGTGGGCGTTGTCCGAAGCCGCCCGGGTGGATGGGGGACTGCGGACCCAGACCCTGGTCACGCGGGCCCGATTTCTCTTGAGCCAGTTCAGTGTCGTGACCATGCGTCGTGCCGGTATCCAGCCCCGCGAGTCCGACAACGATGACAAGCCGGCCGCCGGGCCCTGGTCGGTGAGGTCACTGGCCGAGACCGAGACGATCGCGAGGTTGGCGACGGGGGTGCAGCGGTTCGATCTGCCGCCCGAACACAACCACGTCCGGCTGCTGACCGAAGCCGCCCGCGAGGGCCGCGGTGCGCACGCTTCCCAGGCCGCCGACATGCTGGCCGGCGTCTTCGAGAACCGCCAACAGTATCCTCGAGCGTCCGCGGCCTGGCGCGAGGCGATCGAACGGTTCGGGCCAGGCAACAACATGTTCCGCCGCAAGAAGCTCAACCAGATCGTCGGTCGCTGGGGGCAGTTCGAGCGTGCGACAGTCGCCGCGGCCGGAACCGCGACCTCGCTCGACTTCCGGTTCCGCAACGGCAACGAGGTGAAACTGGAGGCATTCCGGGTGCGGGTCGACCAGCTGCTGGACGACGTCAAGGCCTATATCAGGCGGAAGCCACCGAAGTTCGACTACAGAGAACTGAACGTCGAGAACATCGGTTTCCGGCTGGTCCAGCAGAACCAGCAGAAGTACATCGGTGAGCGGGTCGCCTCGTGGACCCGGAAACTGGTTCCGCGTCCCGAGCACCTCGACCGGCTGGTCACGCTCAACACGCCGCTGAAACAGGCGGGTGCCTACCTGCTGACCGCCCGGATGACCGACGGCAACGTCAGTCGCATCCTGGTCTGGATCAGTGACACGGCGGTGGTGCAAAAGCGGATCGACGGTGGAGACCTGTACTTCGTCGCTGATGCGGTCACCGGTTCGCCGATCGCCGGAGCTCGAGTCGAGTTCTTCGGTTACGAACAGCGGCGGATCCAGAAGCCACGGCGGGTTGAGATCAACGTCAAGGAGTTCGCCGAGGTCACCGATCGCCAGGGGCAGGTGGTGCCGCCGGGTGCCGCACGCCAGCCGCGGTTTCGCTGGCTGGTGGTGGCTCGAGGAGCCGGTGGCCGCCGCGCGTATCTCGGGTTCCGCTCGGCCTGGCTCGGCCGTCGCGTGTCTCGCGTTTTCGACAACACCCGCGTTTACATGATCACCGACCGGCCGGTCTACCGGCCCGGTCAACCGGTGCGGTTCAAGTTCTGGATTCGCCAGGCACGGTACGACAAGGACGAGCAGAGCGTGTACGCCGGACGGAAGGTGACCATCCGCGTTACCGATCCCCGCAACCAGCAGCTGCTGGAACGGGAGTTCACCACTGACCCCTGGGGGGGATTTGACGGCGAACTCGAACTGCCGGGTGATGCGAACCTGGGTCGCTACAACATCCGCATCAATCCCAAGAAGTCCGACCTGCTGATTGCCGGACAGAACAGGCGTTCGGTTGGTGGAGGCGGGTCGTTCCGGGTCGAGGAATACAAGAAGCCGGAGTACGAGGTGACCGTCGAGGCGCCCGAGCGACCGGTGACGTTGGGACAGAAGATCAAGGCGAAGATCGTGGCCAGGTACTACTTCGGTGGCCCGGTCAGCCGCGCGAAGGTCAAGTACCGCGTCCAGCGCGAAGCGCACAATGACCACTGGTTCCCCGTCGGCCGCTGGGACTGGCTCTACGGTCCGGGTTACTGGTGGTTTGCCGATGCGTTCCGTTGGTATCCCGGCTGGGGAGCCTGGGGTTGCCCGGGTCCGGTGATGCCGTGGTTCGGGAGACCACACCATCCTCCCGAAGTGGTCATGGAGAACGAGGTCGAGATCGGTGAGGACGGAACGGTGGAACTGGAAATCGACACGTCGGTGGCCAAGCGGTTCCACTCCGACATCGATCACCGGTACCGGATCACCGCCGAGGTGGTGGACGCATCGCGGCGGACGATCGTCGGCACCGGTTCGGTGATGGCAGCCCGCCAGCCGTTCCGCGTGGTGACCTGGGTCGACCGGGGTTTCTACCGCACCGGGGAGACGATACGGGCCAGTGTCCAGGCTCGCACGCTGGACGGTCGCCCCGTTGCCGGCAAGGGACGATTCACGCTTTACCGGATCAGCTACGACAAGGTGGGGCGTCCCGAGGAGAAGCGGGTGCGGAGATGGGACGCGGCCACCGATGACCAGGGCCGCACCACGCTGTCGCTGAAGGCCACGGATGCCGGCCAGTATCGCATCACCTGCGAAATCGAGGACGACGAGGACCACCGCATCGAGGGTGCCCAGGTGTTCGTGGTTCGAGGCCCGGCCTTCGACGGCGATGACTTTCGCTTCGATGACCTGGAACTGACCGCCGATCGACGCGAGTACAAGCCCGGACAGGTGGCCCGCTTGATGCTCAACACCAACCGTCGCGGCAGCACCGTGCTGCTGTTCCTGCGGCCTGAAGGCGGAGTCTATCAGCGGCCACGGGTCATCAGGATCAGGGGCAAGAGCACCGAGATCGAAGTACCGATCGGGCCTGGCGATCGGCCGAACATCTTCGTCGAGGCGATCACCGTCTCGGACGGAAAACTGCACTCGAAGGTTCGCCAGTTGTTTGTGCCGCCGGAGAAGCGGGTGGTCAACGTGGCGGTCAAGCCGTCCGCCCGGGAGTACCGGCCTGGCGGTCCGGCGACGCTCGACGTGTCACTGACCGACGCCGGTGGGAAGCCCTTCACCGGGTCGCTGGTGCTGACGATGTACGACAAGAGTGTCGAGTACATTTCGGGAGGCAGCAACGTCGGAGAGATCCGGAAACACTTCTGGAATTTCCGTCGTTCCCACTACCCGCAGACGATCTCGAACCTCACACGCTCGTCCGGCAACCTGGTGAAACCGGGCGAGGCGTCGATGGCCTCGTTGGGGGTCTTCGGGAACCTGGTTGCCCAGCAGATGGGTGGGGGGGGGCGCAGAATGAACGCGTTCGGCGGTGGCAGAGGGGCTCCCGGGGCACCGATGGCAATGGCTGCCGAGGGGAAGGTCATGAAGGACGGGGCTGTCGACGAAGCTGATTTTGGCGGTGGGCCACCCGGTGGAGAGTTGGTCGCCCCGACGGTCCGCTCGGAATTCGCCGACACGGCCCTGTGGGTCGGATCGGTGACCACTGACAAGGACGGGCGGGCACAGTTGAAGCTCGACATGCCCGAGAACCTGACGACGTGGACAGTTCGTGCCTGGGCGATGGGCCACGGGACCAACGTTGGCGAGGGCACGGCCAGCGTGTTGACGACCAAGAATGTCCTGGTTCGTTTGCAGGCCCCGAGGTTCTTCACGGAAAAGGACGAGGTGGTTGTTTCGGCCAACGTTCACAATTATCTCGACGACGACAAGACCGCCGTGGTCCGCCTGGCGCTCGACGGCGGCACGCTGGCGGCGATCGATCCGCTGGAGAAACGGGTTCGTCTTCCGGCCGGCGGTGAAGCGCGGGTCGACTGGCGGGTCAAGGTGACGGCCCCGGGGGAGGCGAAGGTGAGAATGGCGGCTCTGACCGACGTCGAAAGCGACGCGATGGAATTGACGTTCCCGGTCAAGGTCCACGGGATGCAGAAGACCGTGTCGACGACGGGGGTGCTGCGTGGCGACCGGCAGTCGACACGTTTCGAACTGACCGTTCCGGCCGCGCGTCGCCCCGATCGCTCGCGGCTGGAGATCCGCTACTCGCCGACCCTGGCAGGATCGCTGGTCGACGCCCTGCCCTACCTGGTCGATTTCGAGTACGGCTGCACCGAGCAGACGCTCAACCGGTTTCTTCCCACCCTGGTCACACACAACCTGCTGAAGCGGATGAAGATCGATCTGGAGGCGGTTCGCAAGAAACGCACCAATCTCAATGCCGGGGAACTGGGTGAGGCCGGTGAGCGGGCCAAGAGGTGGAAGCGATTCCGGCGGAACCCGGTGTTCGACAACGCCGAGGTGGGCCGGTTGGTCAAAAAGGGCGTCAAGGCCCTGTCCGAGATGCAGCTTTCTGACGGAGGCTGGGGCTGGTTCTCCGGGCCCGGAGAACGTTCCAGTGTTCACACCACCGCAACCGTTGTTCACGGGCTCACCGTGGCCCGGGCCAACGGCGCGGCCGTGGCGGCGGGGGTTCACGAGAACGGGGTGGCGTGGTTGAAGCGGCACCAGGCCGGCGAGGTGCAGAAGCTCAAGAACGCGGCCACCAAGACCAAGCCGTACAAGCTGCGGGCCGACAATCTCGATGCGCTGGTCTTCCGCGTGCTGGTTGAAGCCGACTCGCTCGACGAGGCGATGGGAGGGTTCCTGTACCGTGATCGGATCCAGTTGAGCGTCTACGCCAAGGGGCTGATCGGACTGGCCTTCCATGCCAGCGGTCAGCAGCAGCGGCTGGAGATGGTCGTTCGCAACATCGATCAGTTCCTGCAGCAGGACGACGAGAACCAGACGGCGTGGCTGCACCTGCCCGAGAACACGATGTGGTGGAGGTGGTACGGGAACGGGATCGAGGCCAACGCGATCTACCTGAAGCTGCTGGCCCTGACCGAACCCAAGGGCGTCCGCGCGTCGCGGTTGGCCAAGTACCTGGTCAACAACCGCCGGCACGCGACGTACTGGAACAGCACCCGGGACACGGCGCTGTGCATCGAGTCCCTGGCCGAGTTCCTTCAACGGAGTGAAGAATCGGTTCCCGACGTCACGATCGACGTGGTGATCGACGGGAAGGTGGCCAAGTCGGTGAAGGTCGATGCCGGGAACCTTTTCAGCTTCGACAACGCCGTGGTGGTCGACGGTGCCGACGTGGTCTCCGGGAAGCACGCCATCGAGATCCGTCGGCGCGGACGGGGGCCGGTGTATTTCAACACCTGGCTCTCGTACTTCACGACCGAGGATTTCATCACCAGGGCCGGCCTGGAGATCAAGGTGCAGCGAAAGTACTACCGGCTGGTCCGACGCAAGAACGCCACCGCCGATGTGGCGGGGGGACGGGGCCAGGCACTCAAGCAGGCCAGGCTGGTCTACGATCGCCAGCCGTTGGCCCACATGGGTGAGTTGACCAGCGGCGACCTGGTGGAGATCGAACTGGAGATCGAGAGCAAGAACGACTACGAGTACCTGGTGTTCGAGGATCCGAAGGCGGCCGGTTTCGAGCCGGTGGATCGCCAGAGTGGTTACACGGGGGGGTTCCCGTCGGTGTACCGTCAACTGCGAGACGACCGGGTGGTGTTTTTCTTCAGGACCCTTGGTCGCGGTCGCCACAGTGTCTCGTACCGGGTGCGGGCCGAGATCCCCGGCCGTTTCAGCGCGTTGCCGACTCTCGGCAGTGCGATGTACGCTCCCGAGTTGAAGGCCAATTCGGACGAGATCCGGCTGGGAATCCGGGATCGGAAGTGACGCCCGGGTTCTACAGCGGCCAGGCCCACGGGACCAGCAGTACGATCGTGATCCAGATGATCACGCTCAGCAGTCCCCCGAACCTCAGGTAGTCTCCGGACCGGTAACCGCCCGGTCCGTAGACCATCAGGTTGGTCTGGTACCCGATCGGTGAGGCGAGGCTCGAGGCGGCCGACAGGGCGACGGCCAAGACGAACGGCATGGCGCCGGCCGTCACGGCATCGGCGGTTGCGGTGGCGATCGGGAACATCAGCACGGCCGCGGCCTTGGCGGTGATCACGTTGGTCAGGACCAGGGTCAATCCGGCCACCAGTGCGAGCAAGACCTGGGGGTGGGCGGTGATCGTGTCGCCGGCCATCGCGTATCCGGCATCGGCCGCATCGAACAGCGAGCCGGCCACGATCTTGGCGGCGTTGGTGACCCGCATCGCTTCTCCGATTCCCAGGCCCGCGCCGATTCCCAGCACGACGCTCCAGTCGATCGCCTGCCGGGCCTCGGCTCCGCTCAGGCAACCGGTGATCAACATCACGAACGATGCCACCAGCGCGGCCTCGAACATCCCGGACCATTCCAGTGCCACGGCACCGACCATGGCCAGCATCACGGCCCGGGCTAACCACGCCAGGTGATGCCGCGGCGGCGTGAAGTCGTCGATGGCGCTGACCAGGTAAAAATCGCGGCTGTTGCGTTGTCGTTCGAGGAAGCTGGGGTGTGCTTCGAGCAGCAGCGTGTCACCCGGACGCAGCCGGATGTCCCCGATCTTGCTGTTGATCCGGGATCCGTGTCGCGCGACCGCGATCACCGCCGCGGCGTAGCGGCTGCGGAAACGTCCGTCGCGGATCGTGCGATGGATCAGCGGGCACCCTTCCGACACCACCGCCTCGACCAGTCGACGATGCGAACGAGGCCCATCGAGTTCGAACACCTGGTCGGTGGCCGGTGCCAGGCCGGGGATTTTCTGCAGATCGACGACCGATTCGACGATGCCGACGAACACCAGCCGATCGTCGGCCTCGAGCACCTCGTTCGACGGAACCGCCGGCAGCACCCGGCCATCCCGGTCGATTTCGACCAGGTACATTCCGGGCAAGTGGCGGAGACCGGCGGCTTCGATCGACTTGCCCACCAGGGAACTGTCAGGCGTGACCAGCATCTCGACGGTGTATTCCCGCGGGTCCGAGGCGGTTGCGATGGCCGACCGCCGATCGGGCAGCCACCACTTCGAACAGATCAGGATGTAGACCAGGCCGATCAGGGCGATCGGGATTCCCACCCAGGCGATCTCGAACATCCCCAGTCCGTCGCCGCCGAGATCGGGATGATCCGATTCGATGATCAACCCATTGACGATCAGCGTGGTGCTGGTGCCGACCAGCGTGCAGAGGCCGCCCAGAATTGCGGCGTAGCTCATCGGGAGCAGCAGTCGCGACACGGCCACGTGGTGCTTGCGTGCCCAGTCACTGACCACCGGCAAGGCCATGGCTACCACCGGGGTGTTGTTCAGGAACGCACTGGCCAACGAAACCGGCACCATCATCTTCGCCTGCACGAGCGGCAGGCTGCCGGGTCGTCCCAGCAACGATCGTCCCACGGGTCCCAGCCCGCCGGTCTGCTTCATTCCCTCGGCGACCACGAACAGGACCGCCACCGTGACCAGGCCCTCGTTGGCGAATCCCGAGAGTGCCAGTGACGTGTCGGGGAACACGCCCAGGATGACCAGCAGCACCAGCCCGCCCAGCAGCACCAGGTCGGGAGACGTCTTCAATACGGCCAGCCCCACCATGACGCCGACGACGACCAGCAGAGTCCATCCGGCCGGGTCAATTCCCATCGGCGGAACCCCGGTCCGTTTCGGAGGCCATCACGGCTGCCAGGACCTGTTCGTGGAGGGTTCCGTTGGTGACGACCACGCCCGAATTGGCTGACAGGGTGCGTCCGAGCGAAAAGTCGAGCGGTTGACCGTGGGTGTCGGTCACCGTTCCGCCGGCTTCGGTGACCACCAGCGACCCCGCCGCGTGGTCCCAGATCTTCTCCTGGTAATTCGCATCGACGGGCAACCTCAGATAAATCTCCGCTCCGCCGTCGGCCACCGTCGCGTACTTGGCCTGGCTGTCCAGCCGCACCGGTTCGGCCCGAAGGCCCAGTGTCCCGCCGATCACCTCCGAGCGATCGTGGGAGCTGTGTCCCGACTCGACCGATTCACAAAGACGTGCCGTGACCGTCTCGCCACAATCGCTAACCCTCACGGGTCGCGAATCACCCGGATTGTCAGCCGGGGTGACACGGGTGCCACCATCCCGGACGGCCGAAAACATCAACCCTCCGCTGTCGGCATCTCCCATCCCCGGACATCCCAGAACGGCGATTTCGACCTGGCCGTCGATGATCAATGCCAGCGCGACGGCGTACTGGCCGCCCCGGAGAAACCCCTTGGTTCCGTCGATCGGATCGAGCGTCCAGAAGCGGTCACCCGGCGTCGCAGCACCCCGGTCGATCCAGTCGCAGATCGTTTCTCCGTCAGCCGTGACCCCTCGGGCGGCAAGTTCACTTCGGACCCGGTCGAGGAATCCGGCCTGGTCGGGTTGCCGCAACACGCTGGCGTTTTCCTCACCGACCACGGGGTCCCCGGGCAGGTTCGTTGCCAGAGATCTGCAGACGAGGGCCTGGCTGCCGAAATCGGCGATGGTGACCGGGCTGCGGTCACGTTTTTCGAGAACACCGGTGTCGATGGTGGCTTGCACGGCGCGGCAAAGATTCATTGCCTCCCGTACGGCCAGTTCCGCAGCATGCAGTTCGTTCTCCATGGCGCGCGGAGTATAGCGGATTGGCGGGTTTGCGGAAGAGGTTGGTTGCCGGGACAAGCCGGTCTTCAGCTTTCGGGTTAGGCTGGCCGCATTTTCGGGCGCGACTTACAATGTGCCCCCGGTGCCAACTGGTGTCCAGCGTTCCCGTCCACAGCCCACAGGCTTTCCAATCTGATGACGTCGCCGAAGGTCGACCTGAAGAACCGATGGCTGGCCGCGGTGCTTGCGTTTCTGGTTCCCGGTGCCGGTCACCTGTACCAGCGACGGATCTTCAAGTCCCTGGTCTACTTCTTCGGCATTCTCGGCATGTTCTTCTCGGGCATGGCGATGAGCGAGTGGACGGTCGTTTATTGGAAGTGGGAAGGTGGTGGAAACCGCACCATCGGGTACTACTCGCAGGTCCTGGTCGGCCTGCCCGCGCTGTCGGCCCGGTGCCAGGCGTTGAGATACACGCAGCCGCCGATCAGCGAATTCCAGATCGACCGTCGATTGCGGGATGACCGGATCAAGGGAAGTGGTGTTGACCACGCACTCGATGCCCGTTTCACCGGCCGGTTCAGGTACAACCCGAAAGCCGAGTCGATTGCACCGGAGGCCGAGGTCGATTCGGTGGCAGAACCGATCCAGGAGGTGACCGGACAAATCCGTTGGCGTCGAGAGGACGGGATCTTCACCGGGACGCTCGAAGGCATCCTCGGTGACGGCCAGTCGGTGTCGTTGGCGATTTTCGACGAACCAACGATCACCCCCCGAGTGTTTGCTCACGGGGAGATCACACTCACGGAGTTGCGGCGTGACAACGAGAAGTCCCAGCGAGAGTTCTCGAATTCGCTCCGCTACGTTCGTTGCGATGTCAGGGACGGAGAGCGGGTTGGCATGATCGAAGGGACCGTCCCCCGGCAATTCTGGGACTGGTTCCAGGTTCCGCTGGAAGACAAGGCCCTGGAAGAGATTCACGGGCGGCTGGGACGTCGCTTCGAACTGGCGCAGGTCTTCACCTGGATCGCCGGGTTGCTGAACCTGCTGGCGATCTGGGACGCGTTCGAGGGGCCGGCCTACGGTTACGGTGACGAGGACGAGGACGAGTTGGCCGAAGGGGAACCGGCCGCCTGAGGTCGTTCGAGGGAGATGAGACGGTGGATGTCCAAAGCACCTGGTACCTGTTCCCCCTGGCGATCGTGATCAGTCTCATCTATAGCGCCAGCCGCTATGAGCTGCCCTCGAAAATCCTCTCGCGAGCGGGTCGCATGTTCCTGACGATCATGATCTTCATGGGGATCGTGTTCGTCGTTCTCGACACGCTCTCCTTCTGGCTCTGACGTCGATCCGCCCGGTCCGGGATCACGCGGCGAGGTTTGTGTCAGCCGGGTCCTGCTGTCCGAAGTAGATCTCCTGGGCCCGGCGGTCGGACAGCACCTTAGCCGGTGTTCCGCTGACCAGCACCTTGCCCTGGGAGATGACGTAGGCCCGGTCTGTCACCCCGAGCGTCTCCTGCTCGCGGTGATCGGTCAACAGGATCGAGATCCCCTGCTCGCGAAGCCTGATGATGATGTTCTGGATGCTGTTGATCGTGACCGGATCGACTCCGGCGAAGGGTTCGTCGAGCAGGATCAGGCTGGGCCGGCTGGCCAGGCAACGGGCGATCTCCAGACGACGCCGTTCTCCACCCGAGAGCGTCGAGGCGATCTGGGCGTGACGGTCGGCAATACCGAACTGGTCGAGCAGTTCGTGGATTCTCTGTTTTCGTTCGGACCGCTTGATGCCGAGGTACTCGAGCACCACCTGCAGGTTCTGCGCGACGGTCAGCTTGCCGAACACGCTGTCGTCCTGGGGCAGGTAGCCCAGCCCCATGCGGGCGCGGCGGTACAACGGCCAGTTGGTGACGTCGGTGCCATCCAGCAGGACCTGCCCCTTGGTGGGCGTGACCAAGCCGCAGGTCATTCGGAATGACGTGGTTTTTCCGGCCCCGTTGGGTCCCAGCAGGCCCACGATCTCACCACGTTCGACGGTGTAGTCGACGCCGTCGACGGCCCGCTTGCCGGGGTAATCCTTGACCAGTCCTCGACAGTCCAGCAGTGGCATTGATGGGGTCCTCCCTGACCCGTATCCGGCTGATGACCGGCTAGCGGATCCGTTTCATGCGTTTGAACTGGGGGTAGAAGGGCACGCGGAACTGGGGGTAGTCCGAGAGTGTCGGTTGCTCGTTGGTGAGCTTGACGTGGTAGAACCACCGGTTGAACACCGGAATCTGTTTCAACAGCGAGTTTTCGCTGTCGGGGAAACCCCGACCGTTGTTGAGGAACGGCACGCCGTGCGGCCAGTAGATGTAGAAGGCTTTGCCGACCAGTGCCGACCGCGGCACCGCGTGTCGCCTGGCGGCTCCGCGGCGGTTTCCCCACAGCCGTCCGTCCTTGCTCTTGGAGGAATTGTCTCCGAGCATCAAGAACTCGTCGGGACCCAGCCGGAACACCGCCTCGGTGGCCGAACGGCTGTAGAGTTCGTGCCAGCCGCGGGGGTCGTCCAGGGAGGCGATCAATCCGCCCTCGTCGCTGCTTTCATTCATCCCGGTGGGGTCTGCCTCGTAGGGATCTTCGACGTGCTCGCTGCGGTAGTAGATGTCTCGAAACAACTGCAGGTGGGTGACGGCCATCTGGATTCCGGAGGCCGCAATTCCCACCGGCACCAGGTCGTCGATTCCCGGACCGGGGAAGTCGGTGGCGTTGTGGCGGTAGGATGATCCGGGGCCCAGCTGCACCAGTTCGTCGTCGATCCACAGGCAGAGCCGGTCATCAACGTTGGCGAAGCGGAGCCGATGTTGTCCGGTCCCCAGCCGCACATCCTCGGAACGCCCCAGCTCCTCCTCCTCGTCCTCCGCCCGGTTCAGGTCGATCTTGGCCGTCACGCGGACGCCTCCGGCAACCAGGTCGAAGTCCGCCCGGAAACGGCGTCGTCCTTCGACCAGTTCCAGCAGCAGCCGCCCTCGGTCGCCGACCTGCCCGACGGTGATCTCGCAACCCAGCGTCAGGTCACCCACCCAGTAGCAGTCCTCGTTGAGCCCGTTTCCATGGGCACCCTCGTAAGAGTTGTACCCGCAGAAGTCGGTGACCAGCTGCGGCCGTGGCCGCGATCCGATTTTCTCGTGGCTCATCCACGTTTCGGGTTCGGGCACGTAGTGTCGGTACCTGAGCCAGGACAGCTTGTTCGAGGAGTCCAGCGAGAACGAGCGTCCGTCGTCGGACTGCGTCCAGCCCGAGCCGGGGGCCGATTCGGCCCAGCCGGCCACGGCTCGGGGATCGTCGAGATTGCGGTCCACACCGGCCCAGCGGCTCGGCCACCCCCGGCGGTGCAGTTCGGTTTCGGGATGGTCGTTGTCGAAGACCGGGAGTTGCAGCACGTTCTGCTTCAGCGGGTCGTCCTTTCGCAGGATCTGCCGCGTGCCGTCGGAGGCCTGGAGATACAGGTTGCCCTGGCGGATCACGATCGTTTCCTCGGGCAACCCGACCAGCCGCTTGATGTAGTTGATATTGGGTTGTTCGGGGTACTTGAACACCGTCACATCCCAGCGATTCGGTTCACCGAACTCGAACGGGAACTTGTTGACCAGGATCCGATCGCCCTTGAAGACCGGAAGGTCCTTGATGTTGTTCTTGTGTCGGCAGTTGGGGCAGAACGACGCCGCGATGCGGTAGTTCGGTTGAAACCAGTCGTCCTGCAGTTCCTCGCTGGCACCCACCGCGTAGTCGTGCCCGCATTTCTCGCAGTCGACCTGCTTGTGGCGACCGTAGAGCGTGGGTGCCATCGACCCGGTGGGAATGACAAACGCCTCGGCCTCGAACGTCTTGAACACGAAGGCCAGGATGAAGGCGATCGCGAACGACTCGATGGACTCCCGCCACCCCCCCGTCCGTTCCGGCTCGACGCCGGTCAGCAGGTCCGTGGCACTGCCGCCGGTCCTCTGTTCGGTCTTCGCTGGTTCTTCGGATCGGGACATCGGTGCCTGGAGGCAGAGGATTCCGGGTTGGGGGGTCGCAATCAGCGAATATACCGAATGCGTCTGAGGTCGGGAATGCGGATGTGCCGAGCCGCGTCGCCGGATTCGATGGACCACTGTTGAGACGGCAGGTGGACCAGCAGCGGTCGTCCGATTACCAGGTGTCGCGGCACGGCCGGGCGAGTCCACGAGCGGCTGTCGAGCGAGACGGGGCTGTTGTCGCCCAGCATGAAGAACTCGTCCGAACCCAGTTTCCAGGGCGAGGTGGTGGCGTGCTGTCCGGCGGCGTCCCGGTAGAAGACGTCCCGGTCGATCCGCACGTTGTGGATCTCGAAATCTCCGGCTGCAGCGCCCAGTTTCAGCAATTCTCCTGCACCGGATTTTCGGCGGCGACTCGAGTTGGACAACGCCAGCGGTGGCAGGACCAGCCGTCCGTCCACAGCGGCCCGCAGCGTGCGGTCGATCGTCGAGATTTCCATGGTCCTGCGACGGCCGGGTTCCACGGGGACCAGCCTGGTCGATTTCATCCGGCGGTCGTTGACGACCAGCCACTGTTGCCTGGCCACAGGATCGCGGACCCAGGACACGCGGTGCAGCCCGGTGTCGAGTTCGATCGTCAACCGCGGTGGCGTTCCGCTGGTGATCACCTCGAAGGTCACCAGCAGTTCGTTGACCGTCCGCGTTCTCGATCGGGGCTCTCGCGGGTTGTAGGCGTACCGGTCACGGACAACTCCGGGTTGTTCGATGTCCTCGTGTCGGTAGACCAGCCAGCTGGTGCGAGTGTTCATCGCGGCGAAACGGAAAGCGGGGTGCTGATCGGTCCAGCCCTGTCCGACGGTCCATCGGCTCGTGCCGGCTCGTGGCCGGAATCGATCGTCGTAGACCGGCACCGCCAGGCCGCGTTGCTGAGCGAGTGTCTTGCGGCAGATCTGGCCGTTGGCGTGGATGTTCCCGTCGACGAGCTGGACGGTTTCACCGGGCAGTCCGACCACCCGCTTGACGAACGCGGTGGTGGCCCGGTCGGGACGCCGGAAGACCATTGGCTCCCAGCGACGGATCTCCGAGAAGACCCAGGGCAACTTGTGCACCAGCAACTGGTCGCCCTCGTTACGGGGCACCTCGGCGACGTCGATTTCCATCTGGCCGCAGTTGATACACGTGGCCACGCGAGGCTGGTTGGACGGGTTGTCGATGTCGGTGCCACGGGCGAAACCGAAGCCGCACTCGGGACACACGACGTGCTTGTGGTACCCCAACAGGTGCGGAGCCATCGATCCGGTCGAAATCAGGAAGCCCTCGACCAGGAATCCCTTGAGCAGCGACACCGAGATCGCGGTGCAGGCGATCAGTTCGAGCAGTCCTCGAATCGCACTGCCGCGGCGCAACATCTAGTGGTCTCCACTGGAGTCCAGTACCGACAGGAAGGCCTTCTGAGGAATCTCGACCTCGCCGAACTGCTTCATCCGTTTCTTGCCAGCCCGCTGGTTGGCCCACAGTTTTCGCTTACGGGTGATATCTCCACCGTAACACTTGGCCGTCACGTTTTTTCGCATCGCCGGGATCGTCTCCCTGGCGATCACCCGCGTGCCGATGGCCGCTTGCAGGGGGATCTCGAACTGGTGCTTGGCGATCTCTTCCTTCAGCCGTTTCACCAGCGAACGTCCCCGCCGCTCGGCCTGCAAGCGATGGACGATGGTCGAAAGCGCATCGACCCGGCGGCCCATGACCAGGATGTCGAGCCGCACCAGGTCGGCGTCACGGAATCCGAGCATGTCGTAGTCGAGTGTTCCGTAGCCCTTGGTGGCACTCTTCAGCTTGTCGTACAGGTCGTAGACGATTTCTGCCAACGGCAGTTCGTAGGTCAACTGCGCTCTTTGCGGGCCCAGGTACTCGGTGTTCTGGTACTGGCCACGGCGGTCCTCGCACAGTGTCATGATCGTGCCGATGTTCTCGGCCGGCAGGATGAACGTCGCCCGCGCGATCGGCTCGCCCAACTCGTCGATCAATCCCCCGTCGGGCAGATCCTGAGGGTTGTCGACCCGGATGAGTTCCCCGTCCCGCTTGAGCACCTGGTAGGTCACGTTGGGTGCCGTCTGAACCAGTTCGATGCCCGCCTCCCCCTCGAGCCGCTGCTGGATGATCTCCATGTGCAGCATGCCCAGGAACCCGCAGCGGAAGCCGAACCCCAGCGCCTCGCTGGTTTCCGGCTGAAACGTGAAACTCGAATCGTTGAGACTCAGCTTCTGGAGTTCCTCCCGGAGTGTCTCGAAATCGGTCGCCTGCGTGGGATACATGCCGCAGAAAACCATCTGCTGGGGTTCCTGGTATCCGGCCAGTGGTTCGTCGGCGGCCTGGGACGCCCCGGTGACGGTTTCGCCCACCCGCACCCCGCCCAGCTCCTTGATGCGGGTGACCAGGTACCCGACCTGTCCGGGTCCCAGTTGGTCGCAAACGGTCATGGTGGGCCGGAACTGCCCCAGTTCGAGCACTTCGTGTTGCCCGCCATCCCGCATGAACTTCACCATGTCACCGGTGGTGATGGTGCCTTCCATCACTCGGATGTAGATGATCACGCCACGGTAGCTGTCGTACTTGCTGTCGAAGACCAGGGCCCGGAGTGGTTGATCGGGCTGGCCCGGTGGAGGCGGCACGCGGTCGCGGATCGCCTCGAAGACCTCATCGATTCCGATCCCGGCCTTGGCACTGACCAGCAGGGCCTCGTCGGGATCGAGTCCCAGCACGGTCTCGATTTCCTCGAGCACCTCGTCGATCCGGGTGATCGGCAGATCGATCTTGTTGATCACCGGGATGATTTCGAGATCGGCGTTCAGGGCAGCGTAAGCGTTGGCGACGGTCTGGGCCTGGACACCCTGGAAGGCATCGACCAGCAGCAGGGCTCCCTCGCAGGCCGCCAGGCTCCGGGAGACCTCGTAATGGAAATCGACGTGCCCGGGAGTGTCGATCAGGTTCAACTCGTACTGCTGACCGTCGGCCTCGTGCACCAGGGCGACGGTGCGGGCCTTGACGGTGATGCCGCGGTCCCGCTCGATGTCGAGGTCGTCGAGGATCTGTTCACGGAATTCGCGCTGGGTGATCGCACCGCTTTGCAGCAGCAGCTGGTCGGCCAGCGTGCTCTTGCCGTGGTCGATGTGAGCGACGATCGAGAAATTGCGGATGCGACTGGCGTCCATGGCGGGCGGCATCCTAGTGAACGACTGCAAACAGGTCGAGACATCCGGCCGGTGACGGTCGCTAACCGTTCTCGCCGCCTCGCAACTGCTCGAACGCCTCGATGGCACCGTCGATTCCCAGGTGAACGACGGTACCGATGTTGATGAACCGGTAGCCGCGGTCTCGCCACCTGGCCGAGTGTTCATAACCGACATCGGTGATGCCGGCCGGCTTGCCGAACTGGGCCACCCGTTCGGGGAACCCGTCCAGGATCTCGACGACGTCGGGATGTCTCGGCTGTCCGATGACTCCCATCGAAGCGGAGATGTCCTGGGGACCGGCAAACACCACGTCAACGCCCTCAACCGCGGCGATCTCGTCGACGTTCTCCAGTCCCAGGGGGGATTCGATCTGGACGACCACCGCCGTCTCCTCGTTGGCCACCGGCAGGTAATCGTCCCACGAGACGTTCATCATCATCGGCCACAGCGGTGACACGCCGCGAGATCCCTGGGGTGGGTACTTGCAGTACTCCACGGCCAGCTTCGCCTGATCGGCGGTATCGACCTGCGGGACCATGATCGTGCTGGCGCCGATGTCCAGAGCCTTCTTGATCCAGTTGGAATCCAGCCCCGGGACCCGGATCATCGGTGACACACCGGCCTGTCGGCAGATGATCGGCGCCCAGCGGACCTCGTTTGGCCCGTAGGCGCGGTGTTCGAGATCGATCCAGAGAAAATCGGGCCCGGTGTCGACCGAGAGCTTGGTGAGCATGTCCGAGCAGTCGAGCAGTCCCACACCCCAGGCGACTTTGCCTTCGGACAGTCGTTGTTTGACCGGGTTGATGAATTCAGTCAAGGGATCCAGCCTTCCGTGCTGCCGCCGCCGCCTCGCCCGCGGCGCCGGCGTTGTCGCCGGCGTCGACCGCCGGTGCTGATTCTGCCAGCTTCGATGTTGCCGCCGCAACCTGGCCGGCCCCGTCGATTTCTGCAAGCGCCCCGGCAAGGTCCGTCAGCAGGCCCCGCGGCACCGCCACCAGTTCCTCGGTCGCGGTCGCTTCCCCGGTCTCCGTCTCCCCGTCGTCGTCCCCGGCACCAGACCGCTCGCTGTTCAGGCGGTTGGCCAATCCGACGTGGTTCGAGACGACCCGGTCGAACGTGGCTCCGCAGATCGAACACTTGACGATCAGGGGATCGTCGACCAGGACCTTGCAACCGCCACAGCGGACCGTGTGAAGATCGGCAATCAGCGGGACGATTTCCGTCATGACGGGTGACTCAGGAGTTTCGGAGGGATAGGACGGAGACGAACTGGATGGCTGGGGCGTGGGCGGTCTCTACCAGGACCACGATGCCTGGACGTCGGGATTGATCACCGCCGGTCCCGGCCAATTTCCTTCGTACAACGTGGCGATGCAGTCGGCGGCCTCGTTGGCCATGTCCTGGATACTGGTCGTGTCGGCTCCGGCCAGGTGGGGGCTGACGACGATGTTGTCGAGAGCGAACAGGGGATTGTCGGCCGTGGCCGGCTCCTGCTCGAAAACGTCCAGACCGGCCGCGGCCAGCGGACCGTTCTGCAGAGCGTTCAGCAGGTCACTCTCGACGATCATCCCGCCGCGTGCCGTGTTGATCAACACGCTGTCGGGTTTCATTTTCGACAACACGTCCGCGTTGAACAGGCCGTGGGTTTCGTCGTTGAGCGGGCAGTGAATGCTGATGGCGTCGCTGCGTGAGAGCAGCGTGTCGAAATCGACCAGTTCGATTCCCTGCTCGGAACAGAACGCCTCGTCGGGATATTTCTCGGTTGCGATCACCGTCATGCCAAGTGAGGCACACCGCACGGCCATGCTGCGGCCGATTCGACCCAGGCCGAAGATCCCCATCGTCTGTCCACGAATCGGCCGCATCGGCTCGGTGCTCCAGCCACCCGAACGGACCAGCTTGTCGTGAATGGCGACTCGCTTGGAGACGCCGAACAGCAGGGCCAGTGCCTGTTCGGCTACCGCGGCGTGATTGGCCGTCGGGGTGATCGTCACCACGCGGCCCAGCCGTGTCGCGGCAGGAATATCCACCCTGTCGAAACCCACTCCACAGCGGGCGATCACTCTCAGCCCCGGACAGCCTTCCATGACCTCGGCCGTCAATCGCTCTCCACCGGCCAGGATCGCGTCGATGCCTTCCAGCCCGGCGATCGTCTCTTCCGGAGATCTTCCTCGTGTGAACGTGGAATCTTCGGGATATTTCACTTCAAAACCGGCTCCGACCAGCCGATCGACGTGTGGACCCGCCTGTTCGTAGAGGGCTTCGGGAGTGATCAGTGCAGTGGGCATGGGGGCCTGAACCGTGGCAAAATGCAGAAACAGGGGTCGACCGAAACCGGGTGGCTTGCCCGAGGACAAGCCTCTGTTCTACGAGTTCAACCTGTCGTTTGCAACTGCCGCCAACAGCCGGGACTCAGTGAATCCGTGTCCCTTTCCGGGCCGGGGGATCCGGAATTTCTGCAGTGGTTTCCAGCGTGTTCGGGCTTGTGTCCGGCGGTAGGGAGATCGCACAATCGTTTCCGCAAAGCGGCTGGAGAATGTGACGAACCATGGCTGAAGATCCCCAAGCCGGAAAAACCGGTCACGGCGAAATGACCATCGTCTGCTCGCATTGCGGGGCCGAAACCCCGTTGAGTTCGACCGCCTGCATCTCCTGTGGCAATCCCCTGGATTCGGTCGATCCGCAGTGGACGCTGGCCGCCAACGAGTCAACCAGCGGAGGGTGGACGAGGGCATTGACGGGGGTCGGTTGTGCTGTCCTGGTCCTGGTCGCCGCCGTGGGTGCCTTTTTCGTCGGCTGTGCCGTCCTCTTCTCGAGATTCTAGGATCCTCGTCACCAGTTTCCGCGAGAAATTGATTCTGTCATGTCGATGCCCCTCCGCGATCACACGTTTCTCGGCATGACGCAGAGCCTGTGTCCGGAGTGTCTGGAACTGGTTCCGGCGAAGATCATCGATCGGGGTGGACGGGTGTATTTCCGCAAGCACTGCCCGACCCACGGTTCCCGTGAAGATTTTGTCTGTGGCGATGTCAACAGCTTCGATCGGCTCGAATTCAGTGTCCCGGGCAAGGTGCCGCGACAGGTTGGTGTCACGGCCACCGGGAAGGGATGTCCCTACGAATGCGGGTTGTGCACCGAGCACGAACAGCACACCTGCGTGGGGCTGGTTGAGATCACCGGGTCGTGCAATCTCTCGTGCCCGATGTGCTACGCCTCCAGTGGCCCCGGTGGCCAGCATCTTTCGTTCGAGGAGGTGACCAGGTCGATCGACCGGCTGGTCGAGGTCGAGGGCCGTCCCGAGGTGCTGCAGCTCTCCGGCGGCGAACCGACGATCCATCCCGAGTTTCTCGAGATCCTGGATTACGCCTGCGGGCAGCCGATTGACATCGTGATGATCAACACCAACGGGATCCGGTTCGCACGGGATCGCGATTTCCTCGAGGCGGTGGCTCGTCATCGTGATCGGCTGGAGATCTACCTGCAGTTTGACGGATTTCGAGATGAGACCTACGAGTCGCTGCGGGGTGAACCGCTGGTGGAGACCAAGCAGCAGGCCATCGAGGCTTTCGGTGAGGTGGGATTGCGGACGACCCTGGTCACCACGATCCAGGGTGGGGTCAACGAGGACGAGCTGGGGGCGATCATCGAGTTCGGGTTGGCCCGATCGTGGATCACCGGTGTCAGCCTGCAGCCGGCCACCTACAGCGGCCGTCACGTGCTGCCCGAAACGATCGAGGCCCGGGTCACGTTTCCGGAGGTGGTGCAGCTGATCGAGCAGCAGACCGACGGCCGGTTCGTGGCCGACGATTTCATGCCGCTGCCGTGTGCCCATCCCAACTGTCACACGCTGACTTACGCCTACCGTTCGGGAGGCCGTTGGATCCCGCTGATGCGGCTCATCGACGCCCGCGAGCACAGCGACCTCCTGGCCAACGGGATCACCTTCAACCGGTCCCGGGCGCGGCAGTTGATCGAGACGTATCTCGAGCGGCTGGGGCACTGCGGGCCCGAGGGCTGTTCGGTTCCCGGTGCGACCGACCAGGTCGTGGCGCCCGAGCTCCCGGTTCTGGCCGGCCAGCCGATCGTTCCGCAGGGTGCCGATGTCACCGCCGATCCGCTGGCCCTGGAATTCTTCCAGCGGGGCCTGGCCGAGGACCTGGATCCATCGGATGTCTTCCGGATCACGATCACCTCGTTCCTGGACGCCTACAACTTCGACGTGCGGCGGGTGATGAAGTGCTGCATCCATCACGTGCTGCCCTCCGGCCACGTGATTCCCTTCTGTGCCTACAACGTGCTCTATCGCGAGGGTCATCTTCCGCTGCCGACGTTGGACCGGCTGGCCGAGTTGACCGCTGACCCGGCCAAGAGTTGACCGTGGCCGGTCGCATCACCTACGCGGCGATCATGATGGCGGCCGTGGCCGCTGCGGTCTGGTTGTCCAGGGGCCGGCAGGCGCGACTGGGGCTGACGGTGTGGCAACGCGTGATGGTCGGTCTGGGGGGCTTCACCGGTGCGTTCCTGTCGGCGAAGCTGCCGTTTTTTCTTTCCTACGTCGTTGACGGCGACTGGCCGGCGGTGCTCAGTGGCCGGGCGCTGTTTTCCGACGGGAAGACCATCATGCTGGGGCTGGCGGGAGGGTACGCGGGGGTTGAGTTCGGCAAGTGGTACAGCGGTGTGAAGGTCTCGACCGGTGACAGCTTTGCGGTCTCGATTCCCGTGGCGGTGGCGATCGGACGGCTGGCCTGTTTCACCAACGGTTGCTGCCACGGCATCGCCACCAGCCTGCCGTGGGGCGTCGATTTCGGTGACGGAATCGTGCGACATCCGACACAGATCTACGAGTCGTTGTTTCACCTGGGTTGTGCCGTTGTACTGGCATCGTTGCGTCGTGACGGGATGCTCACCGGACATCTGTTCAAGCTCTATCTGGTCGTGTATTCGATCTACCGCTTCGCGACCGAATTCATCCGACCCGAGGCGAAATTGTGGGGCGGTTGGACGGGATACCAGTGGGCGGCGGTGGTGATGGTGGGGGTTTTCGGAGTGCTGTGGTGGGCACAGGCCCGGACTGGCCAGCGTGATGTCGACGCGGTAGTCTAGATCCGGTTGTCCTCGTCGCGTCGATTCACCGGCATCAAGTGCTGTGGTCGGGCCGTGGTGGGGCTGTCAGCTCTATCGAGCGACCGCTCGTGCCGGCCGGGCACTTTGCGGATCGTGCATCGCACCCGGCCGGAGTACACAGGCATGCGACAACTCACTCTCTCGCTGACTCTCGGCTTCGCAGTTCTGCTGACAGCGGTCGCACCGTCGGTCGATGCTCAGGACAACAAGACCAAGAAGGGCGCGGCCAAAAAGGGTGCGGTCAAAAAGGG